>JACQPH010000138.1 GCA_016207645.1 Elusimicrobiota bacterium | reverse complement strand
TCTTCCGGGGTTCGCGGGGCAAGGCTATGCCAGTGCCGTATCAGGAGCTATGCTCATCGGACGGCCAAAACCCCTGCCAACCCGAACCCCGCAGGGGGGACCCGCGCAGTTACATAAGGAGCGGTATTATGATGGAAACTTTTGCGGCTATGCTGAGAGCGGCGGGGTACGGGCTGCTGGCCATGGCCCTCTGCTGGGCGGCGCGGCTGGTTTACGCCGTCAACCCGGCGCGCGGCAAGCTGGACTGGCGGCTCTCGTCCGGGAGCCCGGCGGAGGCGGTGGCGACCGGGGGGTATTTCCTGGCGGTGATGCTCTCGCTGGGCGGGCCCATCTCCTGGGCCTCCGACTCCTTCTCGCAGGGGGCGCTGGACGCGCTGGGCTTCGGGCTTTTCGCCGTGCTGCTGCTGAACGCCTCGATGTGGGCGGCCGATAAGACCTACCTCAAGGGCCTGGACCTGGACGGAAGGATAAAGAAAGGCTCGCTGGAAGCGGGACTGCTGCGGGCCGCCCACGAGGCCGCGCTCGGCCTCGCGATACTGGGCGCGTCCTGGGGAGAATCCGGCGGGGTCTTCGTCATGTCGGCCTTCTGGCTGCTGGGGCAGGCGCTGCTGGCCGCCGCCGTCTTTATCTATTTCAAAGCCGCCGGACTCGACCTGGCCGCCGAGCTGGACAAGAACAATACCGCCGCCGCTTTCAGCGCCGCGGGCATAATAGCCGGCCTGGGCCTGATAGCCTGGGAAGCCCTGTCCGGGCCTTTCCTCGGCTGGGGCAGGAGCCTGGCCGAGGCTTCGGTCTATTTCGCCGCCGGCGCCGCCGGCATAGCCGTTTTCCGCGCGGCCGCCGACCTGGTGCTGCTGCCCGGCGCCACTTTCAGGGAAGAGGTGCTTAAGGGCAACCTGGCCGTGGGCGTGCTGGATTCCTCGCTCACCGCCGGCATAGCCGTGCTGCTGACCTGGTGCCTGATGTAGCAGGGGGGAACTATGGCGCTTAAGAACAAAGAGAAGGAAACACCGGAACTGAAGCCGCAGCCCGAAGCGCCGCTGAGGGAACTGTATAAAAAGACTTTCGGCCTCGAGCCGAGTTCCTTCGAGCCGCTGAAGGCCGACGGCTCGGCGCGGCGGCTTTTCCGGCTGGGGGACCGCATCCGCACGGCTATAGGGGCGTTCGGTCCGGACAGGCTGGAGAACCGGGCCTTCCTGGAATTCTCCCGCCATTTCCGCGCCGGGAAGCTGCCGGTGCCGGAGATCTACGCCGCCGACGAGGCCCGGGGCCTATACCTGGAAGAGGACCTCGGCGGCACCACGCTGTTCGAATACCTCCAGGCCGAACGGAAAGGAAGCGACTTCCCGCCCCAGGTCCTGGCGGTCTACAAAAAGGCGCTGGAATACCTGCCGCGCTTCCAGGCGCAGGCCGGCCGGGGCCTGGACCTGAAGTGCTGCTACCCGCGCGCCAGCTTCGACCGCCAGTCCATAATGTGGGACCTGAATTATTTCAAGTACTATTTCCTGAAGCTGGCCAAGCTCCCTTTCAACGAGCAGAAACTGGAGGACGATTTCGTCCGCCTCACGGATTTCCTGCTGGCGGCGCCGGCGGACAAGTTCCTCTACCGGGATTTTCAGTCGCGCAATATCATGCTGCGCGGCGGCGAACCCTGGTTCATAGACTACCAGGGCGGCCGCCTCGGGGCGCCGCAGTACGACCTGGCCTCCCTGCTTTACGACGCCAAGGCCGACCTGCCGCCGGAGGTCCGCTCGGAGCTGCGCAAGTATTACCTCTCCGCCTCGGGCCTGGACAGGAGCGCCTTCATGCGGCATTACCACGCCTTCGTCTATATCCGCATCATGCAGGCCATGGGCGCCTACGGCCTGCGCGGCTTCTACGAGGGCAAGACCCATTTCCTCAACAGCGTGCCTTACGCCGTGAGGAACCTGGAATGGCTGCTCAGGAACGTGGAGCTGGAGGTAAAGCTGCCGGAGCTCATGCAGTGCTTCAAGCGCATAGCGGCCTCCTCCTACCTGCGCCAGTTCGGCAGAACGAAGCTGGGCCTGACCGTGCGGATAACCAGCTTTTCCTACAAGAACGGCCTGCCGCTCGACGAGAAGGGGCATGGCGGCGGCTTCGTCTTCGACTGCCGCGCGCTGCCGAACCCGGGCCGCTACGAGCAGTACGCCCAGCTCACCGGCCGCGACAGGCCGGTTATGGACTTCCTCGGGAAGGAGCCGGAGGTGGCCAGGTTCCTGGAGAACGTTTACGCCATAACCGACCTGAGCGTGGAGAACTATCTTTCCCGGAACTTCACCTCCCTGATGGTGAACTTCGGCTGCACCGGCGGGCTGCACCGCTCGGTCTACTGCGCCGAGGCCCTGGCGGCCCGGCTGAAGCGGAAATACGGCGCGCGGGTGGAACTGGCGCACAGGGAGATCCCGGAGCCGGCCGGATGAAGGCCATGATCTTCGCCGCCGGGCTGGGCAGGCGCCTGCGCCCGCTGACCGAGGAGCTGCCCAAAGCGCTCATAGAGGTCGGCGGCAGGCCCATGCTGGAGCTGGTCATCCGCCGCCTGGCCGCCGCCGGCGCGACCGGGTTCCTGGTGAACACCCATGCCTTCCACGAGAAGATAGAGGCCTTCCTGCGGAGAGCGAATTTCGGTTACAGGATCTCCCTCTCCCGGGAGGAGGCTTTCCCGCTGGAGACCGGCGGCGGGCTGAAAAAAGCGGCGGCCTTCTTCGACGACGGGAAGCCCTTCTTCGCCTATAACTCCGACGTGTACTCCGAGATGGACCTGAACGCGCTTTACGAAGCGCATCTGGCCTCGGGCGCATTGGCCACGCTGGCCGTGCGCGACAGGCTCTCCCGGAGGAAGCTGCTCTTCGACGCCGGGATGGACCTGAAAGGCCGGGAGGGCGGGGCGGCCGCCCCGGGCCTGAACGCTTTCGCCTTCAGCGGCATACAGGTTATCTCGCCGGAGCTCTTCCCCAGGATGACCGAGGAAGGCGTCTTCTCCGTCACCGGCGTCTACCTGCGGCTGGCCGCGGCCGGCGAGAAAATAAAAGGTTTCGAGGACAGGTCCCCGTTCTGGAGCGACGTCGGGGACCTGGAAAGGCTGGAAGCCGTGCGCCTGCGCGCCGCGGCGGCTAACCCGTGATGCCAAGAAAGATACTCGGGCTCTCCGCTTTTTACCATGATTCCGCCGCGGCGCTTACCGCGGACGGGGAAACCGTTTTCGCCGCGCACGAGGAGCGCTTCACGCGGCTGAAGCACGACGCCTCCTTCCCGGGCCAGGCCGTGCTGGCCTGCCTGGAACAGGGCGGCCGCCGCCTGCCCGGCGGGAAACCGCTGACGCTCGGCGACCTGGACGCCGCGGTCTTCTACGAGAAACCGCTGCTCAAGTTCGAGCGTCTGCTCGAGACCCATTACGCCCGCGCCCCCGGGGGCTTGCGGCAGTTCACCGCGGCTATGCCGGTCTGGATAAAGGAAAAACTTTTCCTGAAGAAGGTGCTGAGGGATAAACTTTCCGGGCTGGGGCTTCGGGGCGCCGAAGGGGTGAAGCTGCTTTTCACCGAGCACCACCTTTCGCACGCGGCCAGCGCTTTCTACCCGTCCCCGTTCGGGGAGGCCGCCATCCTTACCGTGGACGGGGTGGGGGAATGGGCCGCCGGTTCGATCGGCCATGGCCGCGGCGGGGACATAGAGGTGCTGCGCGAGCAGCGTTTCCCGCATTCCCTGGGCCTGCTCTATTCCGCTTTCACTTATTATACCGGCTTCAGGGTGAATTCCGGGGAGTACAAGCTGATGGGCCTGGCCCCCTACGGCGAGCCCGGCTCCGGCGCCGTGAAGAAATTCAGGGAGAAGATACTTTCCGAACTGGCCGACATAAAGCCCGACGGTTCCCTGCGCCTGAACCAGGACTATTTCGATTACGCCGTAGGGCCGCGCATGGTCGTAGAAGAGAAATGGGAGGAGCTTTTCGGCCTGCCCCCGCGCGCGGCCGAGTCGGCCCTTACCCGGGAATACTGCGACCTGGCGCTGGCCATACAGGAGGTCACCGAGGAAACGGTCCTTAAACTCGCCCGCGAGGCGAAGAGGCTTACGGGCTCGAAAAACCTGTGCCTGGCCGGCGGGGTGGCGCTTAACTGCGCGGCCAACGGCAGGCTGCTCCGCGAGAATATTTTCGACGGCCTCTGGATACAGCCGGCCGCCGGGGACGCCGGCGGGGCGCTCGGCGCGGCGCTGGCCGCCCACCATATCTATTTCGGGGAGCCCCGCGCCGGCGGCGGCAAGGACCGCATGCGCGGGGCGCTGCTGGGCGCCGAATACACCGAGGCCGACGCGCTCGCCATGGCGGCCGCCCGGGGCGCGGTCTGGGAGCGCCTGGAGAACGGGGAGCTTTTCGACAGGACGGCCGGATTGCTGGCCGGCGGCGCGGTGGTGGGCTGGCACCAGGGCCGCGAGGAATGGGGGCCCCGGGCGCTCGGCAACCGCAGCATACTCGGCGACGCCCGCGACCCGGAGATGCAGCGGAAGCTGAACCTGAAGATAAAGCACAGGGAGAGTTTCCGGCCTTTCGCGCCGTCGGTGCTGGCGGAGGACGCCGGCCTGTATTTCGAGAAAAGTTCCGCTTCCCCCTATATGCTGCTGACGGACTACGTGCGGGAGGAGCGGCGCGAAAGCCGGCCGGACGCTTACGCTTCGCTGGCGCCGCTGGAAAAACTCCGGCTCCGGCGCTCGGATATCCCCGCCGTGACGCATCTGGACTATTCCGCCAGGGTGCAGACCGTGGACGCCGGGGATAACCCGAGGTACCATGCGCTGCTCGGCGCCTTCAAAAAGCGCACCGGCTGCGGCCTTCTGGTCAATACCAGTTTTAACGTGCGCGGCGAGCCTATCGTCAGTACCCCCGGCGACGCCTACCGCTGCTTTATGCGCACGGAACTGGACTACCTGGTGATAGGGAATCTGCTCTTCGACAAGAAGCAGCAGCCCCCCTGGCGGGAGAAGCTATGAGGGAAACCCTGAAAGACCTGTGGAATTTCCTGCGGGCGCGCAAAAAATGGTGGCTGCTGCCGGTCATCCTGGCGCTGCTGGCGGTGGGAGCGCTGCTGGTCCTGACTTCGGGCACGGCGGTGGCCCCGTTCGTTTACACTTTCTTCTGATGCAAAAGAAAAGCCGGCGCAGAAAAGATCTCGAGACCCTGGCCGTGCTGGCCGCGGCCTCCCTTATTTGTTCCCTGCTTTTCCGAAAGCCCGCTTTCATCGGGCTGGCGCTGGCGCTGCTGGCCCTGCCGCTGGTTTCCCCGAAAGCCGCCGAACGCCTGGCCGGGCTGTGGCTGGGCTTTTCCGGGGTTCTCGGGGCGGTGAACACCAGGCTGGCGCTCGGCGCGGTGTACTTCCTGCTGCTGACGCCGGTGGCTTTCCTCTTCCGGCTGCTGCACGGCGGCGCCTTAAATGCCAAGGCCGACCCCGCCGCCTCCACTTACTTCGAGGAAAGGAAACACCTCTACGTCCCCGCCGACCTGGAGGAGCCCTGGTAGAAGCGGATATGACAACAGGATAGGACCGGAATATGGCTAAAAAAATATTATTAGTGGATGACGACCGGAAAATGCTCGAAGTCATGCGCCGTTATCTTGAAAATCACGGTTTCTCCGTGATCTTTACGGATAACGGCTCCGAGGCGCTGCTTCTAACGCGCGATTCCAGCCCGGACATGGTGGTTACCGACGTGGAGGTTCCGGGCCTGGACGGCTTCGGGCTTTGTAAGGCGATAAAGTGTTCGGCCGAAACCTCGGACATACCGGTAATTATTATCTCGGGTGAAAAAACCGGCGATATGGACCTTGTCTCCGGCTATGACCGGGGCGCGGACGATTACCTTACCAAGCCTTTTGCCTTCCCGGTGCTTACGGCGAAAATAAACGCCGTGCTGCGGCGCTACTCGGCCAATACCGGTCCCCATGCCGCTAAGATCAAGGAACAGGGCCTTGAGCTGGACCCGTCGGGCCGCACGGTGAAAATAGGCGGCAGGCCGGCGGCGCTTACCCGCAAAGAATTCGACCTGCTGCTGCTCCTGCTGGAAAAAAAGGAGCGGGTGCTCAGTGTTCCTTATATACTGGAGACGGTCTGGGGCTACGATATGGCCACTTACGACAACCTGCATACGGTCGAAACGCATATCTCCTCCTTAAGGAAAAAACTGGGCCGCAAATTCGCCGGCCGGCTGGTAAACGTCAGCGGCCACGGCTACAAATTCGAATAGCCGGAACGGGTTATGCGCCGGGCGCGCGGCGGGGTCCGCCGGCCCTTTATCCGGATTTGGTAACTACCCAGCTGCCGGTGGGGGCGGCCGCGGCAGGCCCCTGCTCACCCGGAAGAGGAAACCCTTGCGTCGGTTTCCCCCCGAAAAAAGTGCCAGCCGCCTTTTTGCCCTTTTGCCAACTGCTCTTATTGGGGGTGCACAGCAAAAAGGAGGCTGGCACCTTTTTCGGGGCCCCCTTTCCGCAACGGGTGCTCAGGGGC
>JACQPH010000014.1 GCA_016207645.1 Elusimicrobiota bacterium | reverse complement strand
TCTATAAGGAAATTAAAAAGAATTTATGAAAATTCTTCTTACCTTCGGCGGGACCCGTGAATACATAGACGCCGCCCGTTTCATAACCAATATGAGCACCGGCAGGACAGGGCGCGTCCTGGCGGAGTATTTCGCGGCGCGCGGCGCCGAAACCGTCTGCCTTTGCGCCGATAGCGCGGAGCGGCCTGCCGGGAGGAATATCCGCGTAAGTTCCTTTACGACTTTTCAGGACCTGGACCTGGGGCTCCGGCGGCTTTTAAGGACCGAGGCCTTCGACGCCGTAGTGCATCTGGCGGCGGTCAGCGATTATTCCCCCGCCCGGATAGAGGCCGGCGGAAAAATATTCAAGCCCGGCCGCGCCGCCAAGCTGGATTCAAAAGCTCCGGAAATGAAGCTGGTCCTGAAAAGGAACTTTAAAATATTAGACAGGCTCAAAAGCTACGCCGCCGCCGGGAAGAAGCCCGGGCCGCTGCTCATAGGCTTCAAGCTCACCGCGGGAGCGAAGCCCCGGTCGGTACTGGAGAAGGTCCGGGCCCTTGCCTCGGCCGACCTGATCGTGCATAATGACCTGGAGGAGATGAAGAAGGCTCACGCTTTTCACCTCTACCGCGACGGCCTGCCGCTGGCGGACTGCGACGGGCCGGAAGGACTGGCCGAGAGACTGCTTTCTGAAATAAAGGCATATACCCCCCACCTCGATCCTCCCCCACAAGGGGGGAGGAAGGGGCAGGGGAGGCAACCCATAGTAACTCGTCATGAGCCTGAAATAAAGGATAAGGTGAGGGTCATATGCTCTTAGCTCTCGACGTGGGCAATACGCAGATCTACGGCGGCGTCTTCAAAGGCGACAAGCTGCTGGCGAAGTTCCGGGCCACTTCCGGCAGTTCCACCTCCGACGAATTCGGAACTTTCTTCAAGAGCGCGCTGCGCGAGAACGGCATAGACCCGAAAGAGATAAAGGAGCTGGCCATCTGCTCGGTGGTGCCGGACCTGATCTACGCCCTGCACCAGGCCTCCCTGAAGTATTTCGGCCTGGAGCCTTTCCTGCTGCAGGGCGGCATCAAGACCGGCCTGAACATAAAGTACAAGAACCCGCTGGAGGTGGGCGCGGACAGGATAGCCAACGCCATAGCCGCCTCGTCCCTGTTCCCCGGCAAGGACCTGGTGATAGTGGACCTGGGCACGGCCACCACCTTCTGCGCCGTCTCCAGAAAGAAGGAGTACCTCGGCGGCGTTATCATCCCCGGCCTGCGCATCTCGATGGAGGCGCTGGCCTCCAGGACGGCCAAGCTGCCGCGGGTGGAGATAGCCAAACCGCCGGAGCTGGTCGGCAAGACCACCGTGGATTCCATACAGTCCGGCCTGTATTACGCCAGCCTGCTGGCGATCACCGGCATTTCGGCCAGGATCAAGAGCGACTATTTTGCCGGGGATGCGCTGGTGATAGGCACCGGCGGTTTCTCGAAGCTGTTCGAGGACGCGGGTATCTTCGATCGGGTCATACCGGACCTGGTGCTGCTGGGCATAGCCGCGGCGGTACAATTAAATAAGAACGTGGAAAGGAGCAAAAAATGATCAGGACGCTTATGAAATCCAAGATCCACCGCGCGGCGGTGACGCGGACCGACGTGAATTATAACGGCTCCATCACCATAGACCGGGAGCTCTGCCTGAAGGCCGACCTGCTGGAGCATGAAAGAGTAGATATCTACAATGTGAACACCGGCGCCAGGTTCTCCACTTACGTACTCTACGGCGAGAAGGGCATGATAGGAGTGAACGGTGCGGCGGCCAGGCTCGTCCAAAAAGGCGACCTGGTGATCATAGTTTCATACGCGCAGTATGCTCCGGAGGAATGCGAGGGCCATACGCCAGCCGTGGTCTGCATGCAGAAAAGCGCGCCCGGGAGGACCGGGCATATCGAGACCCTTCTGGGAGCCGCGGCGTGACTCCCGGCGCAGGCTCAGGACACGGCCCCGCCCTCTACGACGCTGTAGTGGTGGGCGGCGGCCCGGCCGGCCTCGCGGCCGGCACGCATCTTTCCAGGGCGGGCTACTCCACCCTGCTCCTCGAACGCGAAAGCCTCGGCGGCCAGGCCCTCGGCCTGGAGCGGATAGAGAATTACCCGGGCTTCCCGCGCGGCATTTCCGGGGTCAAGTTGATGGCGCTATGGCTGGCACAGGCGCGGCGCTGGGGCCTGAAGACCAGGACCGCCGAGGCCGTGACGGTCTCCCTCGGCGCGGATAAAATTTTCGTGGTGCGGCTCAGGAAGGGCCCGGCGCTGCGCGCCCGTTCCGTGCTCTGGTGCGCCGGGGCCGGTTTCAGGAAGCTCGGCGTACCCGGCGAAAGCCGCCTGCTGGGCAAGGGCGTCTGGAATACCCACGACGAGGCCCCGGACTGCGCCGGGCGCCAGGTAGCGGTGGTCGGTTCGGGCGAGACCGCCGTGCAGCAGGCCGAGCTGCTGGCGCGCAAAGCGGCCAAGGTCTACCTTATCAGCAGGACGGAGACGCTGAAGGCGCATAAGCTGCTGCTGGAAAGATTTTCGCGCAGCGGCGCCGTTACTCTCCCCGGTTACCGGGTCTCCAGGCTGCTGGGTAAAAAAAAGCTGGAGGCGGTGGAGCTGGTCCCGGTCTCCAGGCGCGGCGAAGTGAAAAGAATGAAGGCGGACGCGCTGTTCACTTTGGTAGGCAAGGAGCCGGGCGAGATTCCGGCCGGCTGGCTGCTCAAGCCGGCGGGTTTCTACGAAGCCGGCGACTTTTCCGCCGGCATCTTCAGACAGGTAGCCGTGGCCGGCGGCGACGGGATACGCGCCGCGATGCGGAGCATCAGGTATCTGGAGGGGCTGTGACGGGAATGAAGATAATAGAACGCCGCGAGATACCGGGCCTGGCCGGGCTTTACCTGGCCGAGCTGCCGGGCGAGGGGATGCGCCTGATAGAGTTCGTGGATACCGTCGAGCCTGGTGTGCGCAAGGAGGACAAGTGGGTGCTGATGATCTCCACGCAGTTCGGCTGCGCCGTCGGCTGCCGGATGTGCGACGCCGGGGCCATGGGCTTCCACGGCAACCTGAGCGCCGCCGAGCTGCTGGCCCAGGTCCGCAAGGTCCTTGCCGACAATCCCGGCCTGGACCCGCGCGGCCATCCTAAACTGAAGATACATTTCGCGCGCATGGGCGAACCCGTCCTGAATCCCGCCGTGCTGGAAGCCCTGAGCCTCCTGCCTGAGGAAATGCCTTTCCCCGGTCTTATGCCCAGCCTCTCTACGGTGGCGCCTAAGACGCCCGGGGCCGAAGCTTTCCTGGAGCGCCTTATCGAGGTGAAGAACGCCCATTATTCCGGCGGCAGGTTCCAGCTCCAGTTCTCCGTGCACGCCACGGAAGCCGGGCTGCGGAAAAAAATAGTGCCGGTGCCGGTCTGGAGCCCCGCCGAGATAGCCGCCTACGGAAAACGCTTCGTCCGTCCCGGCGACAGGAAGATAACCCTTAATTTCGCCCTTTCCGCCGGCGAGCGGCTGGACGTGGAAGAGCTTAAGCGCGTCTTCGACCCCGCCCTGTTCCTTATCAAGGTTACCCCGGTGAACCCGACCTACAGCGCCGATCTGAACGGCTCCTCCTATGTCTGGAACGATCCCTCCGCCGGGCTCTCGGTGGATTCCGCGGCTCTGGAGAAAGCGGGTTTTTCCGTCATCATCTCCCCCAGCTCCCCGGAGGAGATAGAGGCCGAAACCTCCTGCGGCCAGCTCTGGGCTTCCCGCATGAAGGAACGCGCCGCCGACGGCACTGAGAAAAAGAGCCTGCGCGGCAGGCCCCTGCCCTTCGACCGGGAGCGCTCGGCCCTGCTGGTGGTGGATATGCAGGAGTTCTTTCTGGACGCCGCCTCGCCGGCTTATATGCCGCAGGCCCTGCCGGCCCTGGCCAATGCCGCCCGGCTTGTTGATTCTTTCAGGGAAGCCGGCCGGCCCGTGCTCTTCACTTCGCACGCTCATGAAGACCCGGCACGGGACGGCGGCCTGATGACGAAGTGGTGGAAGAAGACCTGCCTGGCAGGCACCCCCGGAGCCGCTGTCTCCCCCGCCCTCGCCCCTCTCGCCGGCGAGGTTTTCCGGAAATGCGGCTACAGCGCTTTCACTAATTCCGCTTTAGCGGAAAGGCTACGGGAGCTGGGAGTGGATTCACTGGTGGTGGCGGGGCTGAAGACCAATCTCTGCCTGGAGTCCACGGTGCGCGGAGCTTTCGACCTGGGCTTCATGTGCATAGCCGCTTCGGACGCCGCGGCCGCGCGCAACGAAGAGCTGCACCGGGCCTCTCTCCTCGCCATGGCCGACGGCTTCGCCATGGTGCGGACCACGGCGGAAATTCTTAAGCTTCCAGCAGCGCTTCGAAAATGTGAAAGTGCGGTCTAAGGTCTTTTTCAGGATCGGAGACGCGGGGGATAACGCCCAGGACTTTGCAGGAAGAAAAAGTCTCTATCGCCCGGATATTTTCCTTCAGGTCTTCAGCCACCGGAGCGGCGCCGCCTGAATCCACCATTACTACCCCCGCTACCGGCAGCTCTCTCTGCTTCAGCGCGCCGAGGGTCAGGAGCGTATGGTTGATGGTGCCCAGGCCGCAGCGCGCGGCCACCAGGACTTTCACCCGGGGTATCCTCCCTATAAGATCCGCCACGGTCTCGGTCGCTGTGACGGGGACCAGCAGCCCCCCGCTGCCTTCTATCACGAGCGGGTCCTTTCCCGCGGCCAGTTCCGCTATCGCTCTGTTGAACCTGCCCGGCTCCACTTCTGTCCCTTCCCTCCCGGCCGCGAATAAAGGCGCTAGTGGTTGATAAAAATCGTACAGGACGGCTTCGCCCGGGTCCCTGCCCGCCAGTTGCCGGACGTTCCCGTAGATAAAGCCAGCGTCCCCGTGCGGGTCGTCTTTCCGGCCGGTCTGAAAAGGCTTGAAATAGCGCGGGTTGTACCCGGCTCCGAACAGGTACTGCATCAGGCCCAGGGACAGCATGGATTTCCCGACGCCGGTGTCCGTGCCGGTCACGAAGAAATTGATCACAGGAGTTCCTTCAGGCAGTCCGACATCCTTTTGACATCGTCCTGCTCATGTTCGGCGGTCAGACCGATACGGAGGAGAGCCTGGTTATAGGGCGTGGTCGGATATCTCGCCGCGAATACGTAACAGCCGCTGCGCATAAGTTTCTCCGCTATCTCCACCGCCCTGGCCCCGCCGCCTACCTGCACGGCGAGGATATGGGCGTCCCCTTTTACGGGTATACCCTGTGAGAGCATCAACTCTTTAGAGAACTTCGACAGGTCAGCCAGGTAGGCGCGCTCGGCGTCCATGCGGCCGATCTTCTCCAGCAGGAGCGCCGCGACCTCGTAGTGGAAAAGGGGCAGCGAGGTGGTGTACCTGAAAGAAGGGCAGAAATTGACCAGGTAGTCCTTCACGCGGTCGCCGCAGAGGATGAAAGCGGCGTGGAAACCGAAGGCTTTCCCGAAGGTCCCTATGGCTATGTCGGCGAGACCGGCGGCGAGGCCCTTCCCTTTTTCTCCGAGAACGCCGAGGGCGTGGGCCTCGTCCACGATAAGCAGAGGGAACCGGTCCCCGTTCTTTTCTATGTAGCTTATGTCCAGCGCGTCCCCGTCCATGCTGTAGAGCGACTCCAGGACTAC
>JACQPH010000142.1 GCA_016207645.1 Elusimicrobiota bacterium | reverse complement strand
TGCCTATACCACGCTGGCCGCCGACATCCTGGCGCGCCACCTGCGCGCGAAGGACATCCCGGTGCATTTCCAGACCGGCACCGACGAGCACGGCTCGAACATAGAGAAGATAGCGAAAGAAAAGGGCGTGGAGCCCAAAGCCTGGTGCGACGGGATCTCGGCGGATTTCCGGGAGCTCTGGAAAACGCTTAACATAAAATACGACCACTTCATCCGCACCACCGACCCGGCGCACGAGGCCGGGGTGCAGGGCGTATTCGAGAAGCTCCTGAAGAGCGGGGATATCTACCTTGGCTCGTACGACGGCCTCTACTGCCGCTCCTGCGAAGCTTTTTACGACGAGGGAGAACTGAAGGAGAAGAACTGTCCGGTGCACGGCAAGCCCGTGGAGCAGGTCAGCGAGGAGACCTATTTCTTCAGGCTCTCCAGGTACGAGAAAGCCCTGCTGGAGCATTACGAGAAGCATCCCGACTTCCTCTCCCCCCGCTACCGGGCGCAGGAACTGATAAACTTCGCGAAGTCGGGGCTCAAGGACATCTCGGTCTCGCGCACCAAGGTGGCCTGGGGCGTGCCCGTGAGGTCCGATCCCAGGCACACCGTCTATGTCTGGTTCGACGCGCTGCTCAACTACGCCACCGGCGCCGGCTACGACCCGGAGAACATGTCGCCCGATTTCCCGGTGCTCTGGCCGGCCGACGTGCACCTGGTGGGCAAGGAGATCTTCCGCTTCCACGGCGTGATCTGGCCCGCCATGCTGATGGCCCTGGGAGTGGAGCTGCCGCGCAAGGTCTACGCGCACGGCTGGTGGACCGTGAACGGGGAGAAGATGTCCAAGTCCAGCGGCAATTTCATCAAGGCCGAGGACGTGGTGAAGGACTACGGCGTGGACGCCCTGCGCTATTTCATCTTCCGGGAAGTCACTTTCGGGCAGGACGGGGACTTCTCTATGGAGGCTTTCCGCCGCAGGTACAATGCGGACCTGGCCAACGACCTGGGGAACCTCTTCTCCCGGGTGATGAACATGGCGGCCAAATACCTGGACCACCGCCTGCCGGAGAAGCCGGAGAGCTCGGAAACCTTCAAGGTACTCTCGTCGTGGACGCCAGCCATACACCGCAGCATGGAGGCCCTGCAGTTCAGCGAGGCGCTGGAGAAGATCTGGCAGGGAGTAGGAACGCTGAACCGCCTGGTGGACACGAAGAAGCCCTGGGAGCTGGCCAAGACCGACCCCGAAGCCTTGAAACCTTTCCTGCACGAAATGATCTGGTGCCTGCGCCTGATAGCCGGCTGGATAGACCCCTTTATGCCGCATACGGCCAGCCTGATGCAGCTGCAGCTCGGCGTAGGCCGTACCGCCGACGGCACGGAGCCGCAGAAAGTGCCGCCCCTCTTCCCGCGCAAGCAGGACGAAAAGCCTAAGGACGCTAAAAAGGCCTGAATATCCGCGGCGGAAAAAAAGGACCCGGGAAAGTTTCCCGGGTCCTTGGTTTTTTCCGGAGGGAGGGTTCAGGCCGGCCTGTTCTCTGGCTTCCTCTTCACGATATTGTAAAGGCCGCCGAGGATGCCGGAGAGCGCGTAGATGGAGAAGAAGATGAAGAGCGCGTCCTGCGGATAGGCCACTATCAGCGACAGCATGGCCGTGAGGAACAGTATCCCTTTGATGGAATTAAGCTTGATCATGTCGCCCTTGAAGGCCGCGTAGGGGGCGTTGGAGACCATCAGCAGGGCCAGCGTCACGACGATGAAAGGGATGCCGGCGTAGACGAACGGCATGAAAGAGGAAACGCCCGGGATGCTGCGCACGCCGCCTTCGCCTTCGAGCATGCTGTAAGCCAGCACGAAGGAGATCATCACGCCGGCCGCTCCGGGAGTGGGCAGGCCCTGGAAATAATCCTTGGAGCCGCTGCCGAAATGCGCTTTCAGGTTGAAGCGGGCCAGGCGCAGCCCGCCGCACAGGACGTAGAGGAAGGCCACCGGGTAGCCCCAGACGCCGTAATCCTTCAGCACCAGTTTGTACATCAGGTAGGCCGGGGCGATGCAGAAGGACATCCAGTCCGAGAGCGAGTCTATCTCCACGCCGAAGGAGCTTTCGCCGTGCACCAGGCGCGCCACGCGGCCGTCGAGCATGTCCATGGCGTAGGACACCACTATGAACCAGGCTGCCTGCACGAACTTGGCCTCGGAGGCCAGCAGGATGGCGAAGAAGCCGAAAGCCATGTTGGCGATGGTGAAGATGGAGGGCAGCACTATGGCCCCGGTCTTCTTCAGCTTGACCATGTCTATGCGCTTTTTTTCCTGTAGTTCTTCCATAATTTAAAGTCCTTTTGGCCTTACCAGAGCGCCAGAGCGGTTTCGGCGCCCTGCACTTTATCTCCGGGCTTTACCAGCACGCGCACGTTTTCGGGCAGGTAGACGGCCACCTGCGAACCGAAGTAGATCATGCCGAGGCGCTCGCCCTGGCGGACGGTGTCCCCTTCCTTGAGGTAGCAGGCTATGCGCCGCGCTATGGAGCCGGTGATCTGCTCCACTTCCACGAAACGGCCGTAGTCCCCGTCGATGCGCATCAGATTGCGCTGGTTCTGCGCGGCCTCGGGCTTATAGGCTATGGCGAATTTCCCCTGGGTGAACTTTATCTTCGTGAGCTTGCCTTCCATCGGGGCGCGCTGCACGTGCACGTTCAGCACGGAGAGGAAGATGCGGACCACGGTTATCCCGGGCGTGCCCTCGTTCTTGACGGACAGCACCGTCCCGTCGGCCGGGCAGGCCAGCTCGCCGGGAGCGAAGACCTTGTCCCGCTCCGGGTCGCGGAAGAAATAGGCGGAGAAACCGGCAAAAGCCAGGCCCAGGAACAGCACCGGCAGTCCCAAAGGCCTGGACCAGGCTGCGATCATGCCGCCGACGGCGCCGACTATGGCTCCGCCGGCAATAAGTTTAACCCCCGCAGGCGCAAATCCCATATCTACCTCCAGAAAACAATTCCAAAATCTCTAAAACAAAAAACTTGCCCGGGGCGGGACTCGAACCCGCACGGAGGAGACCTCCAGCTGATTTTAAGTCAGCTCTGGCTACCAGTTACAGCACCCGGGCCCGTCACTGTTCATTATTTTATCTAATTATTGCGGGCCCGTGTGTTTATTGCTTTAGCGGACCACGCTGAACGGGATCTCGGGAGTCCGGGAGAAACGCCGCTCCCGGGATAAATAGAATAGTGAACTTCAGACCCCGGTCAGGGGCTTATCTTTTTCCTGCCCGCGGCCCTGCAGGATCTCGGGCAGGCCGAGCATAAAATCCCTGAACGGCCAGACTTCTATGTTCCCGTGGTATTCCCGCCGCGCGGCGCCGCAGGCGAGGTAGCATTTGGCCTGCGGGTAATCCTTCTGGAATAATTTCAGCCCGCTAAGGCGGGAGGCGTCGGCGGCCGCGCCCCGCTTCACCTCGACGGCGATCAGGCCGTTCTCGCCGTAAAAGACAAAATCCACCTCGGTCTTGTTGGAGGTGCGCCAATAGTAAGGCTTATACCCCAGGCCGAGGTAATCGTTAAGGGCGTTGAACTCCTGCAGGAGCAGGGTTTCCAGGGCGGCGCCGGTGATCTCTTCCGGAGAGTCCAAAGGCCCCGCCGGCCTGAGCGCCCGGTAAACCCCGGCGTCGAAAAAGAAAAATTTATCCCCCGCCGCCAGCCGCCGTTTGGCGCGCCTGGTAAATGCGGGCAGCCGGGTTCCTATCAGCAGGTCTTCGACTATCTGGAAATACGCCTCCACGGTTTTGCGGTCCGAACCCGTTTCGCGGGCTATTCCGGAGACGTTTATCACGCCGGCCTGTGAAAAGCTGGCGACCTCCAGGAATTTCGAGAAAGAGGCGATCGAGCGCGTCAGGCCTTCCTGCAAAACCTCTTCCCGGAGGTAAGTGCTGATATAGGACGCCAGGTAGGCCTTC
>JACQPH010000132.1 GCA_016207645.1 Elusimicrobiota bacterium | reverse complement strand
TATGGGGTTCGGGTTGGCCGTGGTTTTGCCCCGCGAACCCCGAAAAGATGGAAACCCTTGCGTCGGTTTCCCCCCGCCAGGCGGGGCCCCCCCTTCCGCAAGGGGTTCGCGAAACAAAACCCCGGCCAGCCCTCCACTACCTATGCAAAAAGGAGGCTTGCAAAAAGGAGCCTGGCTCCTTTTCTTCTTTTGCTTTCACCTCGAAAGAAATATCCACCGGCTTCGCGCCGCTGGTTATGGAACCCACTGAAATGCGGTCCGCCCCCAGCCGGGAATAGAGCGCGGCTTTGGCCAGATCCACGCCCCCGGAGATCTCCACCTCCGGCCTTTTCCCCTTATACGCCCTTACCAGAGCGATAGCCTTCTTCATTTCAGCGAAAGTCATATTATCCAGCATCAATACGTCCGCGCCCAAAGGCAGGAAAGCCTTCACCTGGGCCAGGCCCTGGGCCTCTATCTCTATCTTAAGCCCCGCCTTGGCCTTCCGCATGGCCGCTATCCCGGCGGCCAGCTTCTCCGGGCTGCCCCCCGCCAGGGCAACGTGGTTATCCTTTATCATGGCCATGTCGTAAAGACCCAGGCGGTGATTAACCGCGCCGCCGCAGGCGGCCGCGTACTTTTCCACGGCCCGCAGGCCCGGCAGGGTCTTCCGGGTATCGTAGAGCCTGGTGCGGCCCTTCTTAAGGACCGAGGAAAAAAGCGCGGCCCTGGTGGCCACGCCGCTCATATGCTGCAGGAAATTCAAAGCCGTGCGCTCAGCGGTAAGGATGGAAGCCGGCCCCTCTATCTTCATCAGTACCGAGCCCTTTTTAATGCGCCCGCCTTCCCTGGCCGCCAGCTTCACCCTGGAACCGGGAGCCGCCAGCTCAAAAACCCGCTTGGCTACCCCGAGGCCGCAGACCACGCCGCCTTCCCTGGCCCGCATTTCGCCGTAGAACCGGGTACCCGGCGGTATGAAGAATTTGGTAGTTACATCCCCGGGCCCGATATCCTCGCGGAGGGCGGCCCTGATGACGGCGTCGAATTCTTTCATCCCTCCGATTTTACCATTTTCTCCAGGCAGGGAGGCCGGGGTTCGCGAAACAAAACCCCGGTCGACCCTCCACTACCCGAGTAGTTACCTCTATTTCTTCCTTGTTACCTGTATCAGTACCCCGGTCCTTTTCATTTCCTTGCGGTAATTCGCGCCGGTGGCGGCCCAGTCCACGGTCTCTACCCGGAAAGGGAAGCGGGCCTCCCTGAAAGCGGCCTGCAGCTTCTCCAGCCGCGCCGCCGCCAGCGGCTTATCGGACATCACCACCAGGTCCAGGTAGGAATACTTCCTGCCGGCGCCGCCGGCCCTGGAGCCGTAGACCAGCACGTCGAATTCCGGCATGCAGCCGGCCAGGATGCTTTTGACTTTCTTCAGGAAAACAGGCTTAAGATCTATCATGGTCCGGATATCCTCTATCTATCTTCTATCAAATGCCGGCTGTCCTGGCAAGCGGCCCGGCGGCGGAACTCTGTAACATTGGACACATTTAACATAAAGTCTATTTAAAATACACGCGATTTATGATATATTTTATTCTGGGCCATAGGGGCAAGACTCAATGTCGAACAAGATCCTTGTAGTTGAAGACGAGGAGAGCATCTCGGAGCTGCTCAAGATGTGCCTTGAGTCGGAAGGCCACCTCGTCGTAGCCACGGACAGGGGCAAGGTCGCCATAGAGTGGATAAAAGAGCTTCACGTGGACCTGGCTATCGTGGACCTGGGCCTGCCCGACATAAGCGGCTTTGAAGTCTGCAGGGCCATCAAGGATAACCCTAAAACAAGGTCCATCCCCATAATAATCCTGACCGGCAACACCTCCAACGCGGCCAAGATAGAAGGCAACCTGGAAGCCAACGCCGACCTTTTCCTGAACAAGCCGATCAACCTGGACGACCTGAAGAAGGCCGTGAATATGATGTTCGAGAAAGCGGCGAAGAAGAGGCTGCTGCTGAGGAATTCCCTGAAAACGCGGTTCAGCGATATTTGAGGGTTCACCCCAACCGGGTAAGCAGGGCGGAGACGGCCGAAAGACAGGCTGTCTCCGCCCTTAAAGTATACAGCCCCAGGTTCATGAAAACCGCGCCCTTGGAGCGCGCGAACTCCAGCTCGCCCTTCGTAAAGCCGCCCTCCGGCCCCACGAAAAGCTTCAATTCCTCCGTCCCGGCCAGACCCTTAACCGCCTCGTCCGGAGGCGGTCCTTCCGCCGAGGCGAGAACGGAAGCCCCGCCCGCGGCCAGCAGATCGTCCAGCTTCTCCGGCTTTCTCACCTCCGGCAGGAAACCCCGGCCGCACTGCTTCGCGGCCGCCGTCACCAGCTGGTTCAGCCGGCCCGCGCGCCTCTCCCAGTCGCTGAACAGGTCGAACTGCACCCGCGAGGCCAGCACCGGCTGAAAAACGTCCACGCCGGCCTCGGTGCCGTGCTCGAGGATGCTTTCCAGGGCCGGCCTGGCCACCACGGCGAAGCAGAGAGTGAGCCTGGTCCTGTATTCCGGGCTGGGGAGCTTTTCCTTCACCGAGCCGCTCACCCTGCCGCCGGTCACGGCCTTCAGCACGGCGCGGTAGCGGTTCCCCTTCCCGTCGAAGATCTCTATCTCGTCGCCGGCGCGGGCGCGGGCGGCCCTGGCTATATGCGAGGATTCGTCCGGCCCGGCGAAGAATTCGCCGTCGCGCATGTTCTCGGCTGGGATCAGGTATTGCGGCATAGCGGCAGGATCAAGGATTAAATAGTAAGGATCAAGTTCGCGACTTACCGCTCCTATCCAAGGATCTTCTTGAAAAAGCCCTTTTCTTTCTCTTCCGGCGGGGCTTCGTGCCCGGCCAGTTTGGCCAGTTCCTCGAAAAGTTCGCGCTGGCGGGGAGTGAGGTCGTGCGGCACTTCCAGCTTCACCTTCACCAGCAGGTCCCCGCGCTCCCTGCCGCCGGTGGAGGGCATGCCCTGCCCGTGCACGCGGAAGACCTTGCCGTGCTGGGTGCCCTGCGGCATCCTGATCTTGATACGGCCGCCCTCTATGATCGGCACGTCCACTTCGCCGCCCAGCGCGGCCTGCCATAAAGCCACCTGGGCCTCGTAGACGAGATCGCCGCCCTGGCGCTCGAAATGCGGGTGGTGCTTTAAGCTGACCTGGATGTAAAGGTCCCCGGAGTCGCCGCCGCGCAGGCCGGCGTCGCCGCCGCCCGAGACGCGCAGCACCGCGCCCTCTTCCACGCCGGCCGGGAGCTTGATATTGACGGAAGCGCTCTTCTTCTGGCGGCCCGCGCCGCCGCAGGCCTTGCAGGGCGTGGTGATGACCTCGCCCTGGCCGCCGCAGTCCGGGCAGGCCTGGCTGAAGGAGAAAAAGCCCTGCGAGTACTGGACGCGGCCCGCGCCGCGGCAGGCCGGGCATTTGCGGATGCCGGTCCTGCCGCGGGCGCCGGTGCCGTCGCAGTCGCGGCAGACCTCGGTGCGCTCGATATTTAGGGGCACTTTCACCCCGGTGAAAGCCTCTTCCAGCGTTATCCCGGCCTCGGCCTTCAGGTCGGCGCCGCGGCGCGTGCGCGGCTTGCCGCGCCCGCCGCCCTGGCCCTGGGTGAAAAGGTTCTCGAACAGATCGCCGAACATATCCCCGAGGTCGGCGCCGCCCTGGAAGCCGCCGAAACCGCCGCGGCCGCCGGCGCCCGCCTTGAGCCCTTCCGCGCCGTACTGGTCGTAGACCTGGCGCTTTTCCGGGGTGGAGAGCACCTCGTAGGCCTCGTTTATCTCCTTGAAAGCGGCCTCGGCTTCCGTATTGCCCGGGTTCCGGTCGGGGTGATGCTTCATCGCCAGCTTCCTGTAGGCGGTCTTTATCTCGTCGTCGCCCGCGTTGCGGGCCACGCCGAGAGTGCGGTAATAATCGTTTGAGGCCATAGGTGCTCGCTCGCTAATGAACGCGGAGCGCCGGAGTATTTTAGCTTTTTTGAAGCCTTACCCTGACGCCCCGCGCCCGCAGGCCGGCGGTTTACTTCTTCTTCTCGTCCACCACTTCCGCGTCCACTATATCTTCCTTGCCGCCCGCGGACGCTTTCGCGCCTTCGGGAGCGGGCCCGGCGCCGGGAGCCGCGCCGGGGCCGGCCTTGGCCTGGGAGGCCTTGTAGACCGCTTCGCCGAGCTTCTGGGAGACCTGGATGAGGTTGTCCTTGGCTTTCTTCACCTTGTCCATGTCGTCGCCCTTCAGGGCTTCCTTCATCTCGCCGATGGCGCGGTCCACGGCCAGGCGCTCGTCCTGGGAGATCTTGTCGCCGTGGTCGCGCAGCGCCTTCTCCGTGGTGTAGAGGACGGTGTCGGCCTCGTTCTTGGCCTCCACCTTTTCCTTGTATTTCTTGTCGGCGTCGGAGAACTGCTCCGCCTGCTTGACGAACTTGTCGATGTCCTCCCTGGACAGCTTGTTGGGGGCGCTGATGGTGATATGCTGCGCCTTGCCGGTGCCCAGGTCCTTGGCGTGCACCTGCAGGATGCCGTTGGCGTCGATATCGAAAGACACCTCTATCTGCGGCACGCCGCGGGGCGCCGGGGGTATCCCGTCCAGGTCGAACTTGCCCAGGGACACGTTGCCCTCGCCCGTGGCCATGGCGCGCTCGCCCTGGATCACGTGGATGGTCACGGCGGGCTGGTTATCGGACGCGGTGGAGAAGATCTGCGACTTCTTGGCCGGGATGGTGGTGTTCTTGTCGATGAGCGGGGTGCGCACGCCGCCCAGGGTCTCGATGCCCAGCGTCAGCGGGGTGACGTCGAGCAGCAGCACGTCCTTCACGTCGCCGGTCAGCACCGCGGCCTGCACGGCGGCGCCGGTGGCCACGCATTCCATGGGGTCGATGCCGTGCTCGATCTTCTTGCCGGCGTACTCCTCGATGAACTTCTGCACGATGGGCATGCGGGTGGGGCCGCCCACCAGGATGATGCGGCTGATATCGGAGCTCTTGATCTTGGCGTCGGCCAGAGCCGTGTCTATGGATTTCTGGCAGCGCTTCACGATGGAGTCCACCAGGGATTCCAGGCGGGCGCGGGAAAGTTTCAGCGCCATATGCTTGGGGCCGGTGGCGTCGGCCGAGATGAACGGCAGGTTGATCTCGGTCTCCATCACGGTGGAAAGCTCTATCTTGGCCTTCTCGGCGGCTTCCTTGATGCGCTGGCTGGAAGTGGCGTCCTTGGTGAGGTCGATGCCGGTGTCCTTGCGGAACTCGCCGGCGATGTACTCCACCAGGGCGCGGTCCATGTCGGTGCCGCCCAACTGGGTGTCGCCGGAGGTGGAGATGACGTCGAAGGTGCCTTCCTTGCCCATCTCCATGATGGTCACGTCCAGCGTGCCGCCGCCCAGGTCGAAGACCATGATCTTCTGGTCGCGGCCTTCCTTGTCTATGCCGTAGGCGAGCGCGGCGGCGGTGGGCTCGTTCACCAGGCGGACCACTTCGAGGCCGGCTATGGTGCCGGCGTCCTTGGTGGCCTGGCGCTGGTTGTCGTTGAAGTAGGCCGGCACGGTGATGACGGCCTTCTCCACTTTTTCTCCCAGGAAGGCCTCGGCGTCCCGCTTCACTTTCTGAAGCAGGAAGGCCGAGAGCTGCTGGGGCGTGAATTCTTTGCCCACTACCTGGTATTTGTGTTCGGTGCCCATTTTCCGCTTGAAGGCGGAAACGGTGCCTTCGGGGTTCGCTACGGCCTGCCTGCGGGCGGGCTCGCCCACCAGCATCTGGCCGTCTTTCGCGAAGGCCACGTAGGACGGGAACGCTTTCCCGCCGAGCGTCGTGCCTTCGGCGGACGGGATGATGGTGACTTTGCCGCCTTCCATCACCGCGGCCGCGGTATTCGAAGTTCCGAGGTCTATGCCGATTATCTTTGCCATATTATTTTCCTCCAAAAATGTACTCGCTTCAGATCTATTTTACTTCCCCCGCTTCGGGCTTGGTTTCCGCTTCGGGCTTCTGTCCGGCCGGCGCCGGGGGCGGCGGCTCCGCGGCCGCTTTCTTCCTCGCTATCTTAACGCGGGCCGGGCGCAGGATCTTGTCGCCGTAGTAGAAGCCCCGCTGCAGCTCCTCCACCACCAGGCCGTCGTTCTCCTCCGTGCCTTCCACCACGCCCAGGATCTCCGAGGCCATGGGGTCGTAGCATTTGCCCACGGGCTCCATGGGGCGCAGGCCCTCCGCGTCGAAGACCTTGGAGAACTCCTTGAAGATCATCTCCAGCCCCTTCAGGGTCTCGTCGCCGCCGCCGTTCTCCCTGGCGGTGTTTATATGCGCGTGGGCCGAGAGCAGCATGTCGTAGAGCGGCAGCAGCCTGAGCAGGAGCTCCGCCTTGCCCCACTTTATCAGCTCGGGCTTTTCCTTCTCGAGGCGCTTGCGGTAATTCTCGAAATCGGCCTGCAGGCGCAGCAACTGGTTGTAATAATCCCCGGCCAGCTTCTTCTGCTTCTCCAGCTCCGAACCGGCGGCATCCATGGCCCTGGCTTCCGCCCCGCAGGCGGGCTCTTCCGCTTTCGCCTTCTTTTCTTCGGCCTTATGGTTTTTCATAGCTATTCTTCGAAATCCAGTTTCTCCCACTCGCCCAGCATCTCCTCCATCATCGAGCTGACGGTATCCACCAGGGAGATCATGCGCGGGTACTCCATGCGCTTGTAGCCCAGTATCCCCACCAGCCCCACGGCCTTGTCGTTGAGGCAGTAGGAGCTGGAGACCAGGCTGAAGTTCCTGAACTCTTTCATGCTGTTCTCGGAGCCGATGGTCACGTCCACGATATGGCGCTTGCCCGGCGCGCACAGCGCTTTCGTCTTGGAGGCGCAGTCGCGCAGCCGCTCGCGCAGCAGCCCGGAGAAACGGTCCTTCTCCTCCAGCAGGCGGGCGATATTGCGCAGGTCCTCCGCGCTCCCGTCCTCGAGGTTCGAATAAATGCGGTTCAGGCCTTCCAGGTAAAGCGCTTCGTCGCTCTTCGCCAGCCCCCGGAAGTAGTCCACCAGTTTCTTCAGCAGTTCTTCAAGCCCCTTATCCTTCTCCCTGGCGAGGAATTCCTTGAAGATGAGCTGCGGCAGTTCGGTGATGGGGAGGTCCCTGAGGCTGCGGTTGAGGCGCACGGAAAGGGCTTTCACCGCGGCCTTGGAAACGCCGCGCTCCAGGGTGAAGGCGGCGTGCTTGATAAGGCCGGAATGGGCGAAGACCACCGAGAGCACGCTCCTGGGGCCCATGCTCAGCAGGTCCAGGCGCTTGACGCTGTCCAGTTCCATGTCGGCGCTCATCACGAAGCCCGCCCACTTGGAGGTGTCGGACAGCATCCTGGAGGTATGCTTCAGGAAGCCGTCCAGCTGCTCCACGCGGCGGTCGTACTCGGTCTCGAGGCGCTCCTTCTCGGTGGCGGCCAGGCGCTGCAGCCTGAAAATATTGTCCACGTAGGAGCGGTAGCCCTTGTCGGAGGGGATGCGGCCGCCGGAAGTATGGGGCTGGTAGAGGTGGCCGGTCTCTTCGAGCTCCTTTAAGATATTCCTTATGGTGGCGCTGGAGACGTTGAACTTACCCTCCGCCGCTATCACGTCGGAGCTGACCGGCCGGCCGGTGCTCACGTAATTATAGACCACCCAGTTAAGGATCTTCTCCTTCCTGTCCTGGGCCACTTCGGGTTTAAGTACTCTCATTGTCTTGTGCGTCCGGCCTATGGCCGCGCCGTATCAGGCCTCTGGCCATGCCGGATCAAGAACTATGCTCCCCGGACGGCCTTGTTTTTTAATTAGCACTCGGAACACCTGTCTGCCAGAAATATTATACACCTTGAACTCATAATTGTCAATACCCTCCTCCGACTGCTAAAAATAGACGGCATGACCGTCGTCAAAGCGCCCCGGCCGGCATCTGTGCTACACTATATCCGTTGGATCCGGGTTTCGGAGGAGATGTAAAAGATGAAACTGTCAGCGATAATATTTATTTCAGCCCTGTCGGCGGCCCCCGCCTTCGCGGCGGACTGGGCCCGGGAAGTGAACGCCGCCGGCCTCGCCGCCATTGAAATTCCCGCCGCTCCCGCCCCCCTGAGGGCCGGCCCCCGCGACGGGCAGAACTATTCCGGCGCCGAAGAGCTCCTCATCAAGGAATTCGCCGTCACCGAGATCGGCATGGACATCCCCGAGCTGGAAGTGATGAGCCAGGCCCGCTACGGCGACAACGCCTTCTGCTTCGAACACGCCCTCCGCCAGGCCCTTTTCAACCTGCTCGAGAACTACAGCGAGCCCACCAGCCCCCTGGCCAGGACCCTGGACGAAATGGGCGTACTGGAGAAACCCTCCAAGTCGGACCTAAAAAAAGCCCGCCAGAAACTGCTGGCCGGCCTCAACAAGCCTTCCGCTTTGGTAGCCATAGTGCGTCCCTACAAGCAGAACCAGCCCCCCCGCGGCGAGGCCGTGGAAAAGAACTGGATCTTCTTCTTCCGCATAGCCGGCTCCCCCTGCTGGGCTATAGTGGACCGCAGCGGCGAAAAAGCCCCCTACGTCTACGGCGTCAAATAGGCTCCGTTACGCTCCCAGCGCACGCCGTATCACCCGATCCAGCACTCTGTCGGGCAGCAGCCATTTAAGGAATATAATAAGAGAGGCCTTGAAAGGCACAGCGTAGCGCGCGGAAGGCCGTTCGGCCCGCAGCGCCTTCAGGATGACTTCCGCCACCGCCTCCGGCCCCGGCGCGCCGCTCCTGTAGCCGGCCCTGAACTTTTCCGTGATGCGCTTGACCAGCGGCCCGTAAGCCCCCGAGCCCGAATACTTCTCCAGGTTCACCAGCGCCGTATTATCCCATTCCGTCCTGACGGGCCCCGGCTCTATCAGGATGACCTTTATCCCGAACTGAGCCGTCTCCAGGCGCAGCGCGTCGGAATAAGCCTCCAGCGCGTACTTGCTGGCATGGTACCAGCCCCCGGCAGGCATAGAGAGCTTCCCGGCTATGGAGGAAATATTTACTATCGTCCCCCCGCCGGCCGCGCGCATATGCGGCAGCGCCAGCTGCGTCAGCCGCGCCAGTCCGAACAAGTTCACCTCGAACTGCCGCCTGGCCTCCTCCAGAGGGACGTCCTCCACCGCGCCGTGCGCGCCGAACCCGGCGTTATTGACGAGTATATCCAGGCGGCCTTCTTCCTTATAGATGGTCTCTACCGCGGCTACGAGCGAGGCTTCCGAGGTCATGTCCAGGGCCAGTACCTTCCCCCCCAGCTCCCCGAGGTCCTTCATTTTTCCGACGCGGCGCGCGCCGGCGTAAACCCCGTACCCGTTCTTCAGCAGCAGCTCGGCCGCGGCGTAACCTATGCCCGCCGAGGCCCCGGTGATCAGCGCGATCTTAGCCATACCTCTTTGTAGAACAAAAGCGGCCTGCCATGCAAGTCTAGCCAGCGCCGTAACGGGCGCTATGCGTTTCGGACGGCCGATACTTTTTGATAAGATACGGGGATGGAAGAGAAAGATATTTTCCTCCCGCCCGGCTCCTTCGAGGAAAAATTCGTCAGGAGCGGCGGGCACGGCGGGCAGAACGTGAACAAGGTAGCCACCACCGTGCAGCTCCGCTTCTTCCCGCGCCTGTCCGGCCTGCCTTACGCCGCGCAGGAGCGCCTCAAGGACCTGGCCGGCTCCAGGCTCACCGAAGAGGGGGACGTGATCATCATAGCCAGCGAGTACCGCACCCAGGAGCAGAACCGGCAGGCCGCCCGGGCGCGCCTGAAGGAGCTGCTCGCCCGCGCCGCGCGCCCGCCGAAACACAGGCGCCCGACAAAACCTTCATACGGCTCGAAGCAGCGCCGCCTGGAAGGCAAAAAGATCCGTTCGGAAATAAAGCGGTCCCGGCGGCGAACACCGGAGTAGTTATTGTATAATCTCCCCATGAACGAACATCAACTTGTTTATACGGCGGCCGCCGTAGCCGCCGTCCTGGCGGCGTGGTATTTCACGCGCCGCGGCGGCTGGCTGAACGCCGCGCCCGCCGCCGGCAAATTCAGCGAATTCGGGGAATTCATAAGGCTGCGCGACGTTTTCCGCGTGGCCGTCCTCCTGGAAGAGGAAGGCTACGCTTTTTATATGAGAATGGCAAAAATGGTCAAGGATGAGAAAACAAAGGAACTCTGCGGCAGCCTCGCCGAAGAAGAGACGCAGCACCGGCAGCTGTTCTCGGAACTGCTGAACCACTGGAACCCGCTCGGGGTCAACCCGCTCACCTGGCCGGCTTTCATCGAGAGGGTCAGGAAGGAAGGCTTTTTCGGGAATCCGCCGGCCGAGACCGCCTCAGAAGAGGAAATGGCCGCCTATGCCATAAGGCAGGAGATAAAGTCCGCGGAATTTTACCAGATGTTCGAAACCTCCTTCCCCGAGGCCTGGAAGAGGGTGCGCCTGCACCGGCTGGTGCTGGAAGAGCGCTCCCACGAAGCCCGGTTACGGGCCGCTTACCCGCAACTGGACGTTAAATAACTGCTCCCGCCCGCCGCGGACGGCGGTTAGAATTCCAGCGTTACGGTCTTCCCTTTCCGCACCGAGACCGGGGCCGGTCCGGTTTTTCCGCGCGGACGGATAACTTCGGCGTAACCGCCTTCTCCGCTTATTTTCAGAGCGTCTATCTCCCAGTCCAGTATATCCGCCCTGCCGGAATAACCGGCGCCGCCGTTTCCCCAGCCTGCCGCTCCCAGACCCGGGGCCGGCCGCTCTCCCGGCCAGACCCTGTACACCCTGGCGCCGGCCTTTTCCAGCTCCGCCAGCACCCGCTTCAGCTCCGCCGGCAGCGGGCCGTACGGGAGGAAAATGTTCCTGACCGCCGCCAGCTTCGACAGTTCCTCCAGGCCGCTGAAATTTTTCTCTTCCAGCGAGGTCAGGGCCACACCCTCCAGCTCCCGCAAGCCTTCCACGAAAACCGAGTCCGCGAGTTTCTTCCCGTTCACACCCGGGTTCACCAGGAAAAGCCCGGCGGGAACCCTGAGCAGGGCGCAGGAGGTATTCGAGTCCCCGAAAAGGACGGCCTTGTACCCCGCAGGGGCCGGGTCCAGGCCCTTCACGAACGGGTCCGAACCCGCCAAAGCCAGCCCCAGGGCCGCGGAGAATAAGAAGCCGCGGCTCCTGAAACCGAGCAGCGGGGCGTGGACCAGCGCGAAAGCCAGCAGGAAGAAACCCGCCACGGACCAGGCCGACGGCTCGGCCACGTTCATAGAGGCGAAGGGCAGCCCGGCGAAGAACTTCACCGCGCCTATGAACGCTTCCATGAAAAGCCCGGCCGCGTAAGCGAGGCCTTTGAAGATAAAACCCGTTCCCGAGAGGAAAGCCAGGAGGAAGCCCAGGGCCATAGCCAGGCCGGAGGCCGGTACCAGGACCATGTTCGAGAACAGGGAGACCAGCGAGATCTTATGGAAATAAACCGCCAGCAGCGGGTACAGGCAGAGCTGGGCGAAGAAACTTACAGCCAGCAGGCCCAGCGCCCGGCCGGCCCAGCTCCCCGCGCGCAGGTGCTTCCCCCAGGCCCCCAGCCCCGCCGTCAGGCCGTAGGCGGCCAGGAAGGACATCTGAAAGCCCGCGTCGAACAGCGAGCGGGGCGAGAACAGGAGTATGGCCAGGGCGGCGGCGGTAAGGGCGTGGAAGGCCCCGGCCTCCCGGCGCAGCAGCCAGGCGCAGAGCCCGGCCGAGAACATCAGGTAGGCGCGCACCAGCGGGGCGTCCAGGCCGGCGGCCACCACGTAGAACCCGGCCAGCCCCAGCGCCGCCAGGCCCGCCCGCCTCCGCCTGAGGCCCAGCCGGGAGCAGAGGAAATAGACCACGGCCACCACGAAGCCGACATTGGAGCCGGAAGCCACCAGCAGGTGCATGGCGCCGGACTCCTGGAAGGCGGCCTTCAGGTCCGGCGGCACGCTCTTCTTTTCCCCCAGCACCACCCCGCCCAGCACCGAGGCGGCTTCCGGCTTCAGCCCGGCCTCGAAAGCGCCCAAAGCGGAATAGCGGAATTTCCTGGCCAGGCGCAGCAGGACATTGGCCCTCCCCGTCACCTCCAGCTCCCGCGCGCGGGCCTGCGCCGTTATTCCCCGGCCGGAAAGATATTCCGCCCAGTCCAGGCTGCCCGGCACGGACGCGCCCGGCGGGGCCTCCAGGTCGGCCAGGAAAGAGACCTTGTCGCCGTAGGAAGCCCCGGCGACGGAGCGGGCGTAGACCATCAGGCCGGTACTGAAAGGCCGCCCGTAAACCGCCGTGGTTTCCAGCGCGAAACGCAGGCCGCCGGGCGCGGCGGCGGGGTATTCGGACAGCCGCCCCTCCACCAGCACGCCGGGGCGCGGCAAAGGGAAAGGCGGTTTCTCCGGAGGCCTGACGAAAAAGTCCCTGAAAAGGACTATGCTCCCGGCATAGGCCAGGAGCAGGAGGAAGAGCGGGCGCCGGTAATAGGAAAAAAGCATAGCGTACAGAAACGAGGGAGACAGCGGAGCCAGGGGACGCTGATTACTAAATGATTATTTATCCACAACACAGTCTGGACTGTTAATAATTAGTCATTTAGTAATCAGCGTCCCCTTCACCCTAAATTTTAACGCGCCCTTTGAGGGCGTAGCCCAGGGTGACCTCGTCCATATAGTCTATATCCCCGCCCAGCGGCACGCCGTAGGCTATGCGGGTCAGCTTCCCCACGTAGGGCTTCAGCAGCCGGATGAGGTACATGGCCGTAGCTTCGCCGTCGGCGTCGGGGTTGGTGGCTATTATGATCTCTTTGACCCCGCCGTCGGCCGCGCGCACGCGGCCCAGCAGTTCCTTCAGCTTGATATGCTCCGGCTGCACCCCGGCGGCCGGGGAGACAGCGCCGTGCAGCACATGGTAGACGCCGGAAAAACTTTTGGCCTTTTCTATGGCGGCCAGGTCCTGGGGCCGCTCCACCACGCAGATCAGGGAGCGGTCGCGGCCGGCGTCGGAGCAGACCGGGCAAAGGCCGTCCTCGGCGTAATTGAAGCATTCGGGGCAGTGCTTCACCGAGAGCTTCACCGCGCGCAGGGCCTCCACCAGGTTCTCTATCTCGGGATTGGAGGCCCGCACCACGTAAAGAGCGAAGCGCTCCGCCTGCTTGGGGCCTACCCCGGGGAACTTGCGGAAAACGCCGATGATCTTCTCTAAAGCTTTCATTTCACTTTATTTATCTTCGTGATCCGGCCCCGCGAGCGGCAGCGAGCTTCCCCTATCAGGTTTTATTTCACTTTATTTATCTTCGTGATCCGGCCCCGCGAGCGGCAGCGAGCTTCCCCTATCAGGTTTTATTTCACTTTATTTATCTTCGTGATCCGGCCGTGAAATACCTTGGCCAGATGCTTCAGCTCAGGCTCGGTCTCGGCGTACACCTGCTTCGGGCCTGCCGCCTTTGGGGCCGGCGCTTCCTGGGCGGCTTCGGCTTCCAGGGCCTCCTCCACTATGGTCTCTTCCTGCCCGGGGAGGTCCTCTTCCCGCGGGACCGGGGCGGCTTCCGCTTTAGCGGCGGGCGCGCATTCCGGCTCCAGCGCTATCTTCCGGCCGGCGAAGCGCTGCAGCAGTTCTTCCAGCTCCGGCCTGGCCTTTTCTATCATTGCGGCCTCGAATTCGGCGGCCGTCAGCAGCCGCCACCTGCCGGCGTCCGCGAAGACCAGCTTTACGGAAAGCAGGATATTGTACAGGGAAGGCCTTTTGGAGGCTACCTGGCCCAGCATCTTCTTCCAGGCGTCGGCCGGCGCGGGGCCGGGGACGGCGGGTGCGGGGGCGGG
>JACQPH010000134.1 GCA_016207645.1 Elusimicrobiota bacterium | reverse complement strand
GGCGAATACATGGCCCGCATCCTCCTGCGCTTCGGCTTCTCCTTCGTGCGCGGCTCCACCACCTCCGGCGGCTTCCTTTCCCTGCGCTCTCTCATCAAAGCGGCTCGCGGCGGCTGCTCCCTGGCCATCACCCCCGACGGGCCTAAGGGGCCGGTCTTCAAGGTGCAGCCGGGAGCTATCTACCTGGCACAGAAGGCCGGCCTCCCCGTGATCCCCTGCGCCAGCGCCTACACGAAGAAGAAGATCCTGCGCAGCTGGGACAAGTACCAGTTCCCCCTCCCCTTCGGCCGCATCCAGGTGGTTTACGGCGCGCCCTTCCCCGTGGCCGGGACCGACGACGTTCCGGCCAAGGCCGCGGAACTCGAGAACGTCCTGAACGCCCTCACCGACGAAGCCGAAAAGCTCCTGGCCGGAAACCACTAAAAAAATGAAGGCAACCACTCGGGTCGCTATACAGGGTTCGGGGTTTGCGAAACAAAACCCCGGCAACCCCTCCACCACCCGGGTAGTTACAAATGAAAGCTGAAGCGAACAACAAAGCCGCCGGCTTCCTTTTCAGCTTCGCCGCTTTCCTCGGCTCCTTTCTCCTTTTCCAGCTCGAGCTCCTGGCCGGTCAGACCGTGCTGCCGCATTACGGCGGGAGCTATTATGTCTGGACCGTCTGCCTGCTCTTCTACCAGCTGGTCCTCGTAGCCGGCTACGCCTACGCTCTGTTCCTGTCTGAGCGCTTCCGGCCGAAGGTCCTGCTGCGCGTGCACCTGTTCCTGCTGGCCGCCGCGCTGGCCCTGATGCCTTCCGCCTTTCCGGCGGAAGCCTTCGCCAGCCCCGTCCCCGACCTGCTCTGGAGGCTCGCCAGGTTCATCGCTTTCCCGTTCCTGCTCCTCTCCGCCTCCACTACGCTCTGCCACAAACTGCTTTCCGAAACCTCGGGAAGAAGCGCCTTCGGCGTCTTCGCCTGGTCTAACGCCGGCTCGCTGGCCGGCATGCTCTCCTATTCCCTGCTCCTGGAGCCCGCCCTGCCGCTGGCCTCCGCCGCCCTGCTCTGGCGCGGCCTCTTCGTTCTTTACGCCCTGCTCTTCGCCGCCTCCCTGAGGCTGGCGTTCCGCGGCGGGCCGGCGGCGGAGGAGGCCGGCGCCGCCGGGGAGAAGCCGAAGTATTTTCTCTGGTTCATCCTTCCCGCCGGCAGCGCGGCCCTGCTGACGGCCGTCACCAGCTACCAGAGCTCGGCCACGGCCTCCATGCCGCTGACCTGGATGATACCGCTCTGCGTCTACCTGCTCTCCTACGCCATCCTCTTCGCCGGCGGGGACATCGGGGTCAACACGCTGCGGGTAAGCCTGTTCTCGCTGCTCCTGGTCCTGGCCGGCCTGCTCTGGCGGCTGGAGAGCCCGCTGACCACGGTGCTGCTGGCCCTGCTCAACTGGGCGCTGTTCTTCGCCTGCATCGCGGCCCACCGCGAGCTTTACCTGGCGCGGCCCCGTTCCGCCGCGCTGGCGCCCCGCTACTACCTGCTGATGGGCCTGGGCGGCGTGGCCGGCACGGCCCTTGTAACCCCGGTCGGAGCGCTCCGCCTCTCCTTCGGCTTCGCCGATCTTTACATAGCCCTGCTGGCCTTCGTAGGCGCGCTGGCCTACGCCGTGAGCCGCGAGAAGGGCCTGGGCCTGCGCGCCATGGGCTTCTCCGCCGCTCTGCTGGCCGGCCTGATAGCGCTGGGCATGAAGCTGTCGGGGGAAACGCAGGTTTACGGGCTCAGGAACTTCTACGGGATCTACCGGGTGGAGGACGACAAGGCTCTCGGCCTGCGCCGCTTCGTCCACGGCTCAACCGTGCACGGCATACAGCATTTGACGGCGGGAGAGGAGTTGAGAACTACGGTCTATTATTCCTCCGGCTCGCCGATAAGCGAAGTGCTGGCCTCCTTCCCCGCGGAGCGGGTCGGGGCCGTAGGACTGGGGGTAGGCGTTTCCTGCGCGGACGCGCGCAAGGGTACGGAGTGGGTGTTCTACGAGCTGGACCCTGACGTGGTCGGCATAGCGCGGAAGTATTTCACTTTCCTGGAGAAATGCCGGGCGGACGTGAGCGTGGTCACCGGCGACGCGCGGATAAACTTACGGAAGGAACCGCCCGCCCGCTTCGACCTGCTGTACCTGGACGCCTTCACCGGCGGCTCGGTGCCTTTCCACCTGCTGACGAAGGAGGCCCTGGAGCTCTACCGCTCGCGGCTGAAACCCGGCGGGCTGATGGTCTTCCACGTCTCGGCCAACTTCCTCGACGTGGCGCCGGTCATCGCCCTCTCCGCTTCCGCGGCGGGCCTGCAAAGCCTGTACAAGACGGTCTCTTTCGATCCCGGCGACCCGGCGCGGCTCAGTTCCGAATGGCTGGCCGTGACGGACAACCCCGCCCATCTCCGTAAGCTCGCCGGGAGCGGCTGGAGCGCCCCCCCGGTCCACGCCGGCCGGCGCGTCTGGACCGACGAATACCGCAACGTCCTGAAGGCTATAAAGTGGTAGGGGAATATTTTTATTTTACCGCGGGGACCAGAATTGTCGAGACTATATCCACTTTGGGGAAGACGGTCTTGAATTTTGAGACCGTGGTCTTTATGACGCGACCGGCGTCATCCTCTATAGTGGGGCAATTAATAACGGTTACCGGGTGGCCGGCCGGATAGTTCTCTTCCAGCCCGCCGAGAAAAGCCGACCGGCATTTCCCGTTCCCCTTCAGGTTCAGGTCCCCGGCCACGAAGAACAGCGTGTCCATCTCCGGAGTGAACCGCAGCGCCTTCATAGCCGCGGCCATATCCACCAGCCTCAGCCCGTTCAGCGAAAATTTATTAAGGTCCAGCAGGTTCACGATGGAGTCGAAAGAGGAAACGGCCGGCAGGACCGTCACGTTTATCCCGGCGGCGGCCATCTCTTTGTTTATCAGGGCCGCGGTGGCGTTCAGGAAGAAAGGGTTGCCGTAGGTGATGAAGCCGACGGTGTCGAAAGAGGAAAAAGCCTTTTTCACTTTCGCCGCGGTCCCGGCCAGGGAAAGGCCGCGCAGGGAGACGAACCCGGGGCAGGACCGCGTCAGCAGGTCTTTCCCGCCCCGCTCCAGGCAGTGCGAAAAGACCAGGCCGCATCTTTTAAGCCCGGCCAGGGTCTCCAGCGTGACCTGCTTCGGCTGCAGGCCGAAGGAAGCAATTATAAGGGTCTTTCTTTTTTTCACTTCGGACCTGGCCGGCGGGGAACCGCGGCTCACTCCTTTTTGGTGAAGGCGAACAGCAGGTCGCTGTCTATTTTCTGCAGCTCGTGGAACCTGCGCTTCGCCTGTAGGACGCGGATGCCCTGCTCGTTCTGCCGCAGGTCGTACAGCGCGGCGGCGAGCCCCGAATAGATCTCCGGGGAAAAGCCTCCCCGCTCCAGCAGCGCGCCGATATCGGGGAGCCGGCCGGCCTTGAGATAAATGTTTATGAAAGCCTCGAAGTCCGCCGGGCTCTCTATTTTTCCCAGCACGGCGCCTTCGCCCAGCACGAGGAACGCCTCGGCGGCCCTGTTCTTCCCCGCCAGCTGCAGGGCGCAGTCCAGCAGGTAACCGGCGGAAACGTTCTCGCCGTTGAGCCTGCCGGCCGCGCCCGAGCCGGAAAAGAGGGCGAACAGCTCGGCCGAAGGGATATCCTCCGGCCGCCCGCCGGCTTTCTTGAAATTCGAGTATTCCAGCATGGCCTTCCGGAAATCCGAAAGCTTCATGGCGTCTATGATGCCGGCGAGCGCGGCGAGCGAATCATTGGCCTTGCGCCTGCCGAGCCGGAACTTCACGGTACCGAACAGCGCCGCGAGGAAACCCAGGCCGGACGCGGCGCCGAACAGCAGCCTGTTGCGCCTCGCCTTCCCGCGCAGCTTCGCCGCCTCGGCTATTTTCGCCTCGACCGCCTCGGTCTTCACTATGGCCGCGGCGGCGCCGAACTCGGCCAGCGCCCCGTCGTAATCTTTTTCGGCCAGCAGCTCCCCGGCGCGGACATAGTGCCGTTTATAGGACCGGTCGGCCTGCATCTTGGCGATATCGGCCATCAGGTCGCCGGCCTCCTCCGTGTCCGAGATCTCCAGCGCCAGCCTGCACTCGCCCAGGGCGGCGGCGTAGTCGGCCTCGTTGGCCAGGAACGCTTTCGCCTGGTCGAGGTGGAACCGGTACCGGTAGTTCTTCTCCGCTTTGTTTATCTCGTCTATCTTCTGCTTTACCTCTTCGCGCGGGAAAAGCATGATAGCCTCGGCGGCGGCTTCTTTCGCCTCCTTGAAGCTCCCTTCCTTCAGCATGGCGTCCGCGCGCGCCATATGTTTCTGAAAAGTCTCGGCTTTTGCCAGCTCCGCGTCCAGGCTCTTCGTCTCGCCGGCGTCGGAGATCCCGCGCGCCGCCTCCAGCTCGCCGCGGGCCGCGGCCAGGTCCCCTTTCGCCAGGGCCTCCCTCGCCGCCGCCAGGCGCCGGCCGAGCTCGCGCGCGGCGATTATCCCGGCCACCTCCTCCTCCAGCTTTTTCGCCTCCTCCGTCTCCACCAGGGCGCGGGCGTTCTTTATCGCCGAGGCGGCGGCGTCATGATCCTTTTTAGCGAAGGCGCTTTTGGCCGCCGCGAAGGCCGTCTGGTAGCCTTTTATTTTCGCGGCCAGCTTTATCATCACCAGCTTCCGCCCTTTCTGCGGCTCGAGCGGGATCCCGGCCTTGGCCGCCTTGCGCGCCTCTTCAAGGCGGCCGAGCTTGTAAAGGCTCATCGAAAGATAGTAATGCCAGACCTTTTTCGGGTCGTATTTCCCGGCCGCTTCGAGGTTCTTCGCGGCCAGGTCGTATTTGCCGAGATCGTAGTAGAGCGAGCCGAGCATGTTCAGGTACGGCACGCTGTCCGGCTTTATCTTGAGGGCCGCGCGGAGCTGCTCCGCGGCCTCGTCCTTCCTGCCGGCCCTGTCGAGCTCTATCGCGGCGGCATAGTCGGCGGCGTCCGACGCCGGCTTCGCGCGGCCCGCCGCGGCCGCGGCGGCCGGGAGGAGGAGGCCGAGACAGAGCGGGAGAACGATGGTTCTGGGCATTTCTTATCTCCTGAAGTTATTCCGGGCCTCTTCCAGGGATCTCCTGGCTTCGGGCGTATCGATGAGCTTTACGGCCTTCGTGAAGAACGTTACAGCGGCCCCGTAATCCCGCTTTTTCAGCGCCCGGTTCCCCTGCGCGAGCTGTTTGCGGTATTTGACGGCGAGCAGCTCCCGCTTCTCCAGTTTGCCGGCCCGCGCGGAGACCTTGGGGTCGGCCTTTATGGCGAGCGCTTCCCGCAGCTTCGCCGCCGCCTTTCCGTACTCGTATTCGCCCTCCAGCTCCGCGGCCGCCGCCACGAGGCCGGAAAATCTGGAGGAGCCCGTTTTCGCGGCAAGGTCCCGCAGCTTCAGCTTTCCTTCCTCGTCGGGCCTGTAGCGCAGCGCGGCCCGCAGAGCGGCCGCCGCGGCGTCGTAGTCCCCCGCCGCCGCGGCGGCGTCGGAGCTCTTCTCGAAAGCGCGGTAGCCCGCGTCGGCTATTTTCCCGTTTATTTCCGGCGTATCCTCCACCGCCTTCGCCGCGAGGTACATGGCCAGCGCCTCCTCATGCTTCCCCTCGGCCGAAAGCGCCAGGCCGGCCTGCAGCTCGAGCACGTACATTTCCGCGCCCCCTTCCAGCACCGTGACGCTGAGCGTGCCCGAAGGCGTGGAGGCGGTCGCCACGAATTTACCGTCGGGGGAAAGGTCGAACTCCGAGATCGCCCCGGGGAAAGAGACCGGCGTGCCGGTAGAAAAGCGCGTCGCGGCGTTGAAAAGGAGCAGGGAGCCGTTTTCCGCCGTGACCAGCAGGTCCTTCTCCTTCGAGAATTTCGCGCCCAGAAAACGCTCCTCCCCTTCCGGCAATCTTTCTTTCTTGATCTTCCGCGGGGTCAGGCTGTAAACCTCGGGGGCGGCGGCGAGGAAGCGGCCGTCATAAGTGAATTTCACGGACGAAGCCGGGGCTTTAAAATCGCCTATCTTGTGCCAGTCGGAGGCGTCCCAGGCCGCGCCCGTCCGGTTCCCCGAGGCCGCGGCGAAAAAGCGGCCGTCCGGGGAGAAAGCCATTTCCTTCAGCTCCCCGGCGCCGCTGTCGCCCAGGAACACCGTGTAATACCTCTCCAGCTCCGGAAGATGGTAGACATAGATCCCGTCCGCGGCGCGGCCCACGGCGAGAAAATTCCCGTCGGGCGAAAAAGCCGCCGAGCGGGGGGAGTCGACCTCTATCTCCCCGGCCGGTTCCCATGACGGCGGGGAGTGAAGCGTGACGGCGGAGGAGCTGGTAACCACGGCCACGGCGCGCCCGTCCGGCGAAACGGAGAAATTCTCTTCCGAGGACGGGAAGGAGGCGGCGAGCTCCCCCAGGTCCTTGTCGAGCACGGTCACCTCGCCCGGCGCGCCGATGCAGACCGTGAACGCCGTTCCCGGGACGATCCCGACCCGCCTGGGGAAGCCCTCCCGGAAAAGTTTAAAATCGCTCGTCATCGCGGCCGCGCCGGCCGGAGCCGGACGAAGCGGGCCCGCGCAGATAAGGAACATGAGGGCAATATAGGTTCTGGTCATGGGAAACCCCTGTAGTCGCCGCAAGCGCTGACCTATATTCTAGTATATTCTCGTCCGCTGACGGCATAGGCCCCGTCCCCGCGGGCCCCGGCAGGCGGCCATAAACCGCCCATATTTAGTAGAATAATAATATCGACGGGCCCGTAATTACCGCTTTGTTCGTTTTTACAGAGGACTCTATGCCTGAAAAAGAAAAGGACCTGCGCTTCGGCGTGATCGGCGCCGGCAAACTCGGCGGCTTCCACACCAATACCCTCTCGAAAATGCCCGGAGTGGAGCTGGTGGGCGTCTCCGACCCCAATCTGCTGCGCGCCCAGGTCCTGGCCTGGCGCCACAACTGCGTGGCCTACAAGACGGAAGAGGAACTGCTGGGCCAGGTGGACGCGCTCGTGGTGGCCGCCCCCACCGAATACCACGCCGAGATAGGCGTCAAGGCGCTGGAGGCCGGCGTGCACGTGCTGATGGAGAAGCCCCTGGCCAATTCCGAAGAGGGCGCCCGCAAGCTGCTGGAGCTTTCCGAGAAGAAAAAGGTAGTGCTGCAGGTGGGCCATTCCGAGCGCTTCAACTCCGCGGTGGTGGAGACCATGAAGCACGTGAAGAACCCCCGCTACATCACCATCGAGCGCCTGGGCCCCTACGATCCCCGCGTGGCCGCCACCGGCGTCACGCTGGACCTGATGATCCACGACCTGGACATACTCCTGACCATGATAAATTCGGAGATAACCGGGTTCGAGGCCATCGGCGCCAGCCTGCTCTCCAGCCACGAGGACATCTGCAACGTGCGCATCAAGTTCAAGAACGGCTGCCTGGCCGACGTCACCGCCAGCCGCGCCACCATGGAAGCCTCCCGCCGCATGCGCATCTACCAGCAGGATTCCTACCTCTCGGTGGATTACGTGAGCGCCCGCCTGAAGATCTACACCAAGAAGAGCCCGGTGATAAACTCCCTCAAGGACATAGAGATCGCCTATCCCAAACTGGAACCCAAGCAGCCCATCAGGGAAGAGCTCGCCCACTTCATAGACTGTATCAAGACCGCGAAAACCCCCACGCCCAGCGGCGAAAAAGGCCTGAAGGCCCTGCGCCTGGCGCTCGATATCACCAACCAGATGCGGCGCTTCGAGGTTTCCGGCTCCAAGACCGAGGAATCCCCCGAATCCCTGTCCGGCGCGCTGTCCGACATAGGCAACGCCACCAGGGTGCTGGTGGAAGAAGGGCTGAAGAACGCCGGGATAGACAAGCACTAATGGCACATATCGCGCCGACGAACAAGAACATCCTGGTGGTGGCCGGCGACCCTTCCGGCGACCTGCACGCCGCCAGCCTGATAAAGGCCCTGCGCGCGAAGGACCCGGAGATCTCCGTCACCGCCATGGGCGGCGTGCGCATGCAGGAAGTCTCTTCGCATTTCATCTACAACCTGGTCTCCGTGGGCGCCGTCGGCTTCGCCGAGCCCTTCAAGAATTTCTTCCTCTGGCTGAAACTGATCAAGCTGGTGCGCCGCTACCTGGAGGACAAGCGCCCGGCCTGCGTGATAGCCGTGGATTTCTACGGCTTCAACAACCAGGTGCTGGGCCTGGCCGCGCACCGGAAGGTCCCGGCCTTCTACTATATCAGCCCTCAGGTCTGGGCCTCCCGCCCCGGCCGCGCCGCCCGCATAGCGAAGCTCGCCAAAGAGATCTTCGTCATCTTCCCTTTCGAGGAAGAGCTGTACAGGAAAGTGCACGGCGCCGCCACCTTCGTCGGCCACCCGCTGCTGGACCTGCTGCCGGAAGCGGCGGACAGGGACTTCCCTCCCGCCGGCGGCGAGTGGAAGATAGGCATCCTGCCCGGCTCGCGCAAAGCGGAGATCTCCCGCCACCTGCCGCTTTTCGTGAAGGCTTTTTACCGCATAAAAGAACAGCATCCGAAGGCCAGGGCCTATCTGTTCGCCGTGCCGGAATTCCCGGACGAGAACATAGTGCCGGCGCTGGAGAGCGTGGAGAAATACTGGTCGAAGGACATAGAGATAGTGCGCGAGAAGGATTACAAGGTCCGCTCGCGCCTGGACTTCGCCTTCACCTGCTCCGGCACCGCCACGCTGGAGAACGCGCTGCTGGGCGTGCCTATGGCCGTGGCCTACAAGATGGCCTGGTTCACCTACGAAGTGGCCAGGCGCGTGGCCAGGACCCAGTATATCTCGCTGGTCAACATCCTGCTGAAGAAGCCGGCGGTCAAAGAGCTGATCCAGGAGAAAGCCACGGTGGACAACCTGGCCCAGGAAGCTTTCTCCTTCATCAATAACCCGCCCCGCATGCAGGCGGCCCGCAAAGAGCTGATAGGCCTGCGCGCGATGCTGGGCTCGCACGGCGCGGCCGACCGCGCCGCCGGGAAGATAGCGCCCCACCTGACATGACTACCGGCGCCGGCGCGGCTTCCGGGCCCGCAGAGGGCCGCTTCAAAGAGCTGGCGCTCGCCCTGCTGGAATACGTCAAGCCGCATAAAGGCAGGCTGCTGCAGGCCGCGGCCTCCATGGCGCTGCTGGCCGCCATACGCGGCGGCGTGGTCTATATCCTGGGCCCCGTCATACAGGGCGTGTTCGTCGAGAAGGACCTGAGCATCCTGCGCGCGGTGGTGATCGGCCTGCCGCTCCTCTTCCTCCTCAGGATGGCGGCGGAGTACGTCAACGCCTACCTGATGAGCTGGGTCGGCCAGAAGGCCGTGCAGAAGATCCGCGAGGACCTCTTCACCCACATCCACCGCCTGTCCATAGAGTTCTACTGGCGCAAGCGCTCCTCCGAAGTGATGAGCCGCGTGATCAACGACCTGAACAACGTGCAGAGCACGGTGCAGTTCATCCCCCTTTACGGCATCCGCGACGTGCTCACCGTGACGGCCTGCATCGGCGTGCTCTTCTACCTGCACTGGAAACTGGCCCTGCTTTCGCTCCTGCTCCTGCCCGTCACCGGGCTCACGCTCGGCGTGCTGGGCAGGAAGATGCGGCGCGCCGGCACCGAGAGCAACGTCATAGTCGGGGAGATCTCGCACAAGTTCCAGGAGAGCCTGCAGGGCATCACGGTGGTGAAGGCCTTCAATTACGAGGACCAGGCCATAGCCAGGTTCCAGGCCTCCAACGACGCCTACTTCTCCAAGATGATGCGCTACCTGCGCGCCACCGCCATGAGCGGCCCCATCATGGAGTTCATAGGCAGCATGGCGCTGATAGCCGTCATCTACATAGGCGGCCAGGCCATCCTGCGCGGCACCATGACCACCGCGCACTTCTTCTCCTTCGTCGGCGGCTTCATCACGGCCTACATGCCGCTCAAGAACATAGCCAACCTCAACTCCAAGCTGCAGCTGGGCCTGGCCTCCTGGGAGCGCATCTACCAGCTCCTGGAAGAGAAGCCCGCCGTCGTGATCAAGGCCGACACCGGGAACATAGACCGCCTGGACGGCAGCGTGGAGTTCCGGGACGTGAACTACAAGTATCCCTCGCGCGACACCCAGGTGCTGAAGGACCTGTCCTTCAGGATAAAGCCGGGCGAGGTGGCGGCCTTCGTCGGGCCCTCCGGCTCGGGCAAGACCACCATCATCCACCTGCTGCTGCGCTTTTTCGATCCCGTCTCCGGCCGTGTGGAGGTGGACGGGCACGACCTGCTGGACCTGGACACCACCGATCTGCGCGCGCATATGGGCCTGGTCACGCAGGACACCATACTTTTCGACGACACCGTCCACAAGAACATCACCATAGGCCGCCCCGGCGCCGCGATGGAGGAAGTTATCGACGCCGCGAAGGCCGCCGACGCGCACGCCTTCATCAGCGCCATGCCGCTGGGCTACGATACCATCCTGGGCGAGCGCGGCATAAAGCTTTCCGGCGGCCAGCGCCAGCGCCTGGCCATAGCCCGCGCCATCATCAAAAAACCCAAGATCCTGCTGCTGGACGAAGCCACCTCGAACCTGGACACCGCCAGCGAGCAGGCGGTGCAGGCCGCCATCGAGCGCATCCTCGGCGGCAGGACCGTCATCATGGTGGCCCACAGGCTTTCCACCGTGAAGAACGCGGACAGGATCTTCGTGCTCAGGAAAGGCGAGCTGGCCGAGACCGGCACCCACGAAGAGCTGCTGAAGCTCGGCGGCGTCTATAAAGCCCTGTACGAGGCGCAGACTTGAGATTCCGGGCCTAGCCGGCTACCGGAGGGGGCGGCCGCGGCATGCCCCTGCTCACCCGTTGCGGAAGGGGGTGTGCCTTGGCCGCCCCCTCCGGTAACTGGGTAGTTGTGTTTCTTTGTAACTACCCGGGTGATGGAGGGTTGGCCGGGGTTTTTTTTAGCGAAACCCCTGCGGAAGGGGGGCCCCGCTTCGGGGGGAAACCGACGCAAGGGTTTCCCTCTTCCGGGGTTCGCGGGGCAAAACCCCGGCCAACCCGAACCCCATGTAGCGCCTGAGTAGTTACCTTTTTTTATGGTAATAATTTTCAGCATTCTCGCGGTGATCTTCACCCTGGCGGGCGCAGGCACCGTCCTTAAATTCGGCGGGCTCAGCAAGAAAGCGCTGGCCCGCGCGCTGGCCTATGCCGCCGGAGTGCTTATCTCCGCCGCCCTGCTGGATATCATCCCCGCCGGCTTCGGCCTCAGCCCCGCGGCCCTGTCCTACGGCGCGCTCGCGGCCCTGCTCCTTCTTTTCACCGTCGAGAACTTCGCCGCGCACAGCTCCTGCAGCGAATACATGGAGGAATGCGAAGTCCACCCCCTCGGCGCCGCGGCGCTGGGCGCCATGGGACTGCATTCCCTGCTGGACGGCTTCAATATAGCCGTCGGCTTCGCCCCCGGCACCATCTCCGGGATAAACGTAGCCCTCGGCGTGATCCTGCACAAGTTCGCCGACGGAGTGACCCTGGTCTCCCTGCTCCTGCACGCCGGCAAAACGCCGGGGCAGGCCGTGAAGTTCGGCCTTTGGCTGGCCGCGGCCACCCCGGCCGGCGCCTTCATAGCGGCCCCGCTCCTCAGGAACCTGCCGCCGGGGGCGGAAGCGTTCATGCTGGGCCTCAGCGGCGGCTCCTTCCTCTACATAGCCATGGCCGACATTCTGCCGCGCCTGCATAAGGCCTACGACCGGCTCTCCCCCGCCATTTTCACCCTCGGTTTCGCCACGGTACTGCTGATACGCGCCCTCGGAGACTGAACGACCATGGAACTGGACGAACTGCTCAAGAAATTCAGGGAATACTCCTCGCAGGACACCACCGTGCTGGAATACGCCTGGAACTACTCCGCCGAGGCCCACCACGAGCAGAAGCGCGCCTCCGGCGAGATGTACTTCGTGCACTGCGCCGCCGTGGCCGAGATCCTGGTGGACTACAAGCTGGACCTGGAGACCGTGGCCGCCGGCCTGCTCCACGACGTGCTGGAGGACACCAAGATCCCGCACGACGCCTTTCGGAAGGAGTTCGGCGAGGAGATCTACGCCCTGGTGGCCGGCGTCACCAAGATAGAGACGCTGAAGTTCTCCTCGCGCGACGAGGCCCAGGCCGAGAACTGGCGCAAGATGATCCTGGCCACGGCCAAGGACATCCGCGTCATCATGATCAAGCTGGCCGACCGCCTGCACAACATGCGCACGCTGAACTTCCTCGCCCGCGAGAAACAGCTGGAGATCAGCCACGAGACCCTCTCCCTTTACGCCCCGCTGGCCCAGCGCCTGGGCATCTTCCAGCTGAAGTCCCAGTTGGAGGACCTCTCCTTCAAATACCTGCACCCCGACGAGTACCAGAGCCTGCTGGCCAAGGTGCAGCTGCGCTATGTCACCAGGGACAAGCTGCTGGAGGACTTCAGGACCAACCTGGAGAAGCACCTCACGGGCACGCAGATCCCCTGCCGCGTGCTTTCGCGCGCGAAGAACATCTATTCCATCTACAGGAAGATGCTGCGCCAGGAAAAGCCCTTCGAGGAGATCCAGGACGCCCTCGGCGTGCGCATCATCACCGACAGCATCATCAACTGCTACGCGCTGCTGGGCACGGTGCATTCCATCTTCAAGCCGGTGGCCAATTCCTTCACCGACTATATAGCCGTGCCCAAGATGAACCTCTACCAGAGCCTGCACACCAGCGTGATGGCGGCCTCCGGCGAGATCATCGAGATCCAGATCCGCACCGAGGAAATGCACCGCACCTCGGAGTACGGCATCGCCGCGCACTGGCGCTACAAGATGGGCGAAAGCGGAGCCGACCGCCACCTCGACGAAAAAATGAACTGGCTGCGGCAGTGGATAGAGTGGCTGCAGGACCTCTCCAGCCCGCGGGAGTTCATAGAGAGCTTCAAGACCGACCTGGAGCTGGACCAGATCTTCATCTTCACCCCCAAGGGCGAGGTGAAGCCGCTGCCGGTGGACGCCACGCCGCTGGATTTCGCCTACGTCATCCACACCGACATCGGCAACACCTGCATCGGCGCCAAGGTCAACAACAAGATGGTCCGCCTGGACCAGCCGCTGAAGAGCGGCGACGTCTGCGAGATCATCACCCGCCGCAACTCCGCCCCCAAGAAGGACTGGCTGACCTCGGTGAAGACCGCCGGCGCCCGCTCCCACATCCGCAAATACCTGCGCGAGCACGGACAGAGGGAAGACTAGAGCCGGCCCGCCGGTTCACAAATGTGGGTGGAGATGGTGGAGATGGGGACGCTGCACGATAACTCGATAAAATAGAAACAATCAAGATATCGATTCCACTGAAAAACTCCTGCCTGCTTATCTCCCGCCGGAGATGTAGTTTTCGAGCTGGGCGATGATGAATTTCTGTTTCGAGATGACTATGCGGACCACGTCGCCGATGGAGATCATGCCCAGGATCTTCCCCTTGCCGTCTATCACCGGGAGGTGGCGGAAATGTTTTTCCGTCATCAGGGCCATGCAGTCCTCTATCGATTCGTCGGGCCTCACATAGAGGACCCTTTCGGTCATGATCTCCCTCACGGCGGTGTCCTTGGACACTTTTCCCATCAGCGCCACTTTGCGCGCGTAGTCGCGCTCGGAAAGGATGCCCACCAGCTTGCCGTCGTCTATCACCAGCAGCGCGCCGATATTCTTCTCGGCCATCTTCTGCAGGGCGCTGTGGACCGTGGAAGCGCTGGTCACGGACCAGATCTCCCCGCCTTTATGCTCCAGGAATTGTTTAAGCGATATCATGCCGTCTCCTTGCCCGCCCGCCAGGTCTTGATGCGGCGCGGCCTAACCCTATATTGCGTAACTGTATTTTAGAATATTTCCCGGTATTTATACCGGCTTCTTCCAAAGGCTGGTTTGCTAAACCCCGCCTCCTCCCGCTATAATAGGGATACCATGAAGATAGAATTCAGCGAGAATTTCAAATTGTTCAAGCCCTTCCTTTTCGAGGAACTTTACAGGAAGGAGCGCGCCGAAAGGGCCAAGGGCAAGGACATCATCAGCCTGGCCGTCGGCGACCCCGACATCCCCACCGCGCGGGGGATAGTGGACTGCGCCGTCAGCGAGGTGCGCAAGGGGCTCAACCACCGGTATCCCAACACCAAAGGGAACGAGAATCTGCGCGGCGAGATCTCGGCCTGGCACAAGAGGCGGCACGGCCTCAGCTTCCACCCGACCGACGAGGTTTCCATTCTGATAGGCTCCAAGGAGGGCATAGCGCATCTCCCCTTCGTGGTGATGAACCCCGGCGACTACTGCCTTATCCCGGACCCCACCTATCCCACCTACCGGACAGGCGTAGTGCTCTCCGGCGGCCGCATGCACGATGTCCCGCTGGAAGAAAAGAACGACTTCCTGCCGGACCTCGGCAAGATACCCCGGAAGATAACGGCGAAGACCAAGCTCTTCTTCCTGAATTACCCTAACAACCCCACCGGCGCTGGAGCCACCCCGGCTTTCTACAAGGACCTGGTGAAATGGGCCAGGAAGAACGAAGTCATCTTAGCCCAGGACGCGGCCTATTGCGATATTTATTTCGGCAAGCCCGCGCCCAGCATCCTGGAAGTGCCCGGCGCCAGGGACGTGGCCGTGGAATTCTATTCGGCTTCCAAGACCTACTGCATGGCCGGCTGGCGCATTGGCTGGGTGGTCGGGAATTCAAAGCTGGTCTGCGCCCTCAACCAGCTCAAGGAGAATATCGACTCCGGCCCTTTCAACGCCGTGCAGAACGCCGTGGCCTACGCGCTGAAGCACCACGAGACCATAGTGCCGCCGATAAGGGAAATTTTCAGAAAAAGATCGGACGAATTCTGCGGCAGCCTCGAAAGCACGGGCTGGAAACTGAAAAGGCCGGGCGGCGGCTGCTTCATCTGGGCCAGGCCCCCGGTGAACCGCACTTCGCTGGAAGCCGTCTATTTCATGCTCGAGAAGGCCCACATCCTCGCCGCGCCGGGCTCCGGCTTCGGGAAATTCGGCGAGGGCTTCGTGCGGTTCTCCATCACCGAGCCGGAAGCGAAATTAAAGGAGACCCTGCGCAGGCTGAAAGCGCTGAACTGGAGTCAGCGGTAGAATCTTGTGGCTTCTTTCTGGAACTGCAGGATGAGCGGGGAGAAAGCCGCGGCGCCCTTCGGGACTTCTTTGTATTCGGCGTCGAAGGCCTTCAGCCCGCCTTTGTAGGCCTCCAGCGGCATCTCCAGCACGGCCTTTTCCGTAATTATAGCGGCGGTGTCCCAGGAGGAGGAAGGCACGAAAGACCGCTCCCCCTTTTCGAACAGGTCCCGCCCGCCCGAATAATCCTCCACGGGGTTCTTAACCCCGGCCAGCGGCATGAGGGTGGGGACCAGGTCCAGGTGGCTGGTCAAAGCCTTCACCACCACCGCCGGCGCGCGCCCGGGCTCGTAATACACCAGCGGCACATGCACCTCTTCCGGGCTGTAGCCCTGGTTATGGCCGTAGCGGCCCCGCTCAAGGAAAGCCTCGCCGTGGTCGCCGGTCACTATCACCACCGTATCCTTAAGCCCGCCCGCGGCCTTCAGGGCCTTCAGGATACTCCCCACCACGTTGTCGTCGAAATAGACCGAGTTCTTGTATTTGTTCTTCAGCCCGCCCACATTATTCATGTTCAGGGCAAGCTGGCTCACGCCGGCGGCGGGCTCGAACTTGTTGAAGCCGGGAAGATAATCGTAATTTCCGTGGGTGGCGTCGTAGAAGATGAAGGAGAAATACGGTTTTTTCGTGTTTCTGGTCTTCAGGTAGGAAATGAACTTGTCGGAGATGGCCCTGTCGCGCCTGGCGCCGTCTTCCCCGGGCGGCTCGTCGTAGATGCCTTCCCGCGGCAACTCCACGAAGCAGGTCTTGTTGAATTCCGGGAAGCTCAGCTTCGCGCTGGCGTACACCCGCAGGTCGTAGCCCTGCTTCTTCAATACGTCCAGGAACAAGGGCCCCCGGCGCTCGCCCAGCATCGGGAACCAGTAATTGCCGTAGAGGCCGTAGAGCAGGGAGAAGATGCCGAAGCGGGTGCAGTTGCCGCCGCTGTAGTGGTTCTCGAAGAGCGCGGCCTTTTTGCCGAAAGCCCAGGTTTCCGGCATCACCTCGGGGTTCAGCATATCCGCCCGCAGCGAGTCCACCACTATTATAAGGAAATTAAGGGGCCTGCGCGGCGGCTCCACCGCCAGCGGCTTTTTCGGATAATCCAGCCCCGAATATTTCAGATCTATCCCGCCTTTCACTTCCTTGTCCAGCTTCACTCCCAGGTACTTAGAGGCGAAAGTGCGTATCCGGAGCGGCTGGTAAAGCGGGAAGAGCTGGGCATTGCGGGTTATATAAGCGGAATCATAAAGCGTGCCCCAGGCGAAAAGCCCTTTATCCGCGAAGACGGACAACAGCAGTACCGAGGACAGGGCCAGGGCCTTGCGCCCGCGCAGCAGGGGGCTGGCGGAGAGCTCCTTCGACAGCTTCCAGAAATACCACTGGGCGAAGCCGAGAGCGGCGGAGAGGAGAACGAAGAGCGCCTTCGTGCCCCAGCCCTGGTCCAGCGACTCCAGCCCCCCGGGGGTGAGCACCAGGTTCAGCACCATGGAGTTCAGGTGGAATTTGAAGATCTTGTAGATGGCCAGGTCCGTGACCAGGGTCATCTGGAAAACGCCGACGAGCAGGGCAAGCAGGCCGCGGCCGGCGGCGAAAAAATACAGCGGGACGGCCGGCAGCGAGAGCGCGGCGTAAAGCATCGCCGTGTTCGAGACCAGCGCGGCGCCGGCAAAAGCCAGCGACAGCGGATGCCCGCCGGCGAAGAACAGGAAGCCTGAGCAGACAGCCAGCGTAAGGCAGAAATTCAGCCCCAGGAAAGCCGCAAGTCTTTTAAAACCGTAATTAGCGTTCATATTGTAACTACCCAGTTGCCGGAGGGGGCGGCCGCGGCCTGCCCCTGAGCACCCGGAAGAGGAAACCCTTGCGTCGGTTTCCCCCCGAAAAAGGTGCCAGCCGCCTTTTTGCATAAAAACCAAAAGTTCCGGGAACATCGCCGTCCAAAAAGGAGGCTGGCACCTTTTCCGGGGCCCCCTTTCCGCAACGGGTGCTCAGGGGCAGGCCGCGGCCGCCCCCGAATCTCGGCAGTTACTTTATATTGATAAAAATCTATTGACATAAATCAAACACAATGCTAGATTACCAGTATATTCTACCAATTATGAAAATAATAAGAATTACCTTTGCGGCTCTTTTCGCTTCTTTCGCCCTCGGCTTCGCGGCCTACGCCGCGGAGCTTAATACGCTTAACACCGCGGACATAAAGGAACTCTCCGCGGACCTGGCCGTCCCCGCCCCGCCTCCGGCCCCCGCGCTGGAAGAAGCCCTTATCCCGAAGAACGGCCTCGACCCGGTCATCATCACCGTCCCCGGCCTCAGGTTCGGCGAGATCGGCTGGGGCTCCCTGGAGATAAGGAATATACTCAGGTTCTTCCAGTTCTTTTTCAGGAACAAGGAGCTCAGCGAGGCGGATATAGCCAGCGGCCTGGTGGCCTTCAATCCGCTTTATTTCTTCCCTAAAGAGGACAGGGAAGAGGAGGAACTCCTGGCGGCCTCCGACCTGGACCGCATGCCCGACGACTACCTGGAGCAGAAACTGAAGGAGATACCCGGCTACGCGGAGCACAATGTGGTGATAACCCCTTTCGCCTGGTCCCGCGACCCCGGCGACACCAGGAAGACCGTGCCGCAGCTGCAGGCCCTGATAACGGAGGTCCACGATAGCTATAAGGGCTCCGGCCGCCCCGTTTACATTCTGGCCCACAGCTGGGGCTCCGTGCTTTCCCACACCGCCCTGCACAGGGTAGCGCGGGCCCGCCCGGACGTCAGGATAGAAAAGTTCATCACCGCCGGCTCGCCGCTGGTGCCCGGCAATTTCATCACGAAGCTCTTCGTGAAGCTGGAAGCCCTCAAAGGCGGCCTCAGGAAACGCGTCACCAAGCCCTCGAACGTGGGCGCCTGGCGCAATTTCTGGGCAGCGCGCGACGCCTACTCCAACGCCATACCCGCCGCGGACAGCAACTACCAGGCCGACGCCAATGTCGAAAAAGTGGAGCCGCTGCTGCTGACCCTTATCCTGCACAACAAGCTGCTGAAAAAACAGGCCCTCCGCGACCTTTTCAAGGTCCGCGACATCAAGGCCTGGCACGGCTCCTATTTCTTCGACTACCAGGCCTCGCTCAAGTCCATCAGCAGGGAGATAGATATCGCCGTCTTCAAGCCCGAGCTCGCCCCGCATGTGATACAATGCTCGGAAAGCCCCATGCCGCTTTGCGCACCCTGAACCGGCTGAAAAACGGCGCCGAAAGCCCGCCCCCCGGCGGGCTTTTTTTTACCGCTCCCATATTTGCGATAATATACCGATGGACCTGAAAAAACTTTCCGTTTTCCTCAAGGAGAACGGCATCCCCGCTTTCCGCCTGAACCAGGTGCGCGACGCCGTCTACAAGCGCTTCGCCGGCTCCTGGGACGAGATCACGGCGCTCCCGGCCGGCCTGCGCGAGCGCCTCAGGCACGGCATATTCGTCCATTCCGTGGAGCTATTGGAAACGCAGGTCTCGAAGAAAAGGGACGCGATCAAATTCTGCTTCGGCCTGAAGGACGGCCTGCGGATAGAGACCGTGCTGCTGAAACTGCTCGCGGACAAATGGAGCCTCTGCGTCTCCACCCAGGCCGGCTGCCCGGTGCGCTGCCCCTTCTGCGCCACCGGCAGGAAGGGCCTGAAGCGCAACCTCTCGCCGGACGAGATCACGGACCAGTTCCTGGCCGCCGCCCATTACCTGAAAGCGAAAGGCGGAGAGCAGAAGATAGGCAGCGTCATCTTCATGGGCATGGGCGAGCCTTTCCTGAATTACGACTCGGTCGCCGAAGCCGTGCGGACCATGGCCGACCCGGAGCTGATAGGCCTCGGCCAGCGGCACATCTCCGTCTCCACCGCCGGCCACGTGCCCGGCATACGCCGCTTCGCCAGGGATTTCCCGCAGTGCAACCTCGCCGTTTCGCTGCACGCCGCCGAGGACGCGCTGCGCGGCGACCTGGTGCCGCTCAACCGCACCTACCCGCTCAGCCAGCTCTCGAAGGCGCTGAAGGATTATATTTTCTCCACCAAGCGCCGGGTCTTCGTGGAATACGTCCTGCTGGAAGGCGTCAACAACAGCCGCAGCCAGGCCGCCCGGCTGAACGCCTGGCTCCGCACGGTGGCCGCGCCCAAATATTTCGTGGTGAACATTATCCCCTACAACCGCACCGGCGGCCCCTACAAGGCCCCGACCCGCGAGCGCGTCCAGCTCTTCGCCGGCCTGCTGGAGGCCGCCGGCCTGGAAGTCACCGTCCGCAAAAGCCTGGGCGAGGATATAGCCGGCGCCTGCGGCCAGCTCGCCGGGAAGTAGGGGCCTATTCGGTCTTCAGGAGCGAGATCTCTATCCTGCGGTTCTTCGCGCGGCCTTCCGGAGTGGTATTTTCAGCCACAGAACGGTTCTCGCCGTAGCCGATACCGGCCAGTTTTTTCGGGTCCATACCCGTTTCTTCCATGAATTTTATCACGCTGTAGGCCCTTGACATCGACAATTCCCAGTTCGTCTCGTAGCGGCCCTTGTGCATAGGGACATTGTCCGTATGCCCCTCCACAAGCACGTCATTGGGGATCTTCTTGAGCTCCTCCGCTATGGGTTTCAGGATCTCCTTGGCCCGCTCCTTTAGGTCCGCTTTACCGGAGTCGAATAGCACGGCCTCGGTCAGCACCAGCTTCACCCTGCGCTCGTTGGAGTCTATCTGCACCAGGCCGGACATCCTGTTCTCCGCCATGCTCTGCTTGATCTTGTCGGCCACGCCCTCTTCCCGCTCCTGCGCTTTGGCGCGCGCCACCCGCTTGTCGTCGGCCTTGCCGCCGAAAGCTTTCTGGATGTTCACCAGCGATTCCTCGTATTTACGGCTCTTGCTCTTATCCGCCTTCGAGATGGAGAACGAAAAGAGCACCAGGAAAAAGATCATCAGGTAGCTCATCAGGTCGCCGTAGGTAACGGCCCAGAGCGCCCCCTTGTTCAGCTGGTTTTCCAGCTCGTCGCGCCGGTTCTTATAGATCATGCGTTAATTTCCCCCGGGAAACGCCATTCGCCCTGTCTTCCGCTTCTTTCTTTATCCGCTCCAGCGCCGCCGCCTCCTGCCTGAGCCTGGCGAGCAGCGCCTCCATATCCGAAAAGACCTTGCGGGCAAGCAGGCCGGACACCCCAAGCGCGGAGTCCAGCCGGGAAGCGTCCGCCTGCCGGAGCAGGGCGGAGAGGGTCTCCTCCAGGCCGGCCAGGTGCTTCAGGGAAGCGCCAGCCGAAGCGCCGACAAAATTCAGCGCGTCCGCGCTGAGAAGGGCGTCGGCGTACTTAGTGTTCAGCGCTTCGAACTGCCGCTTGTTGCGCTCCTCCAGTTCCGACAGGAATTTCCCGCCGTCGCGCCCCAGCGCCTCGCCGAGCTTTTCAAAACAGGCCTTGAAGACGGCGGCGGTCTCGGCCGTGTTCCTGGTCAGCGACCCTGCCGCTTCCCCGGCCGCGGCAAGGCTCTCCCGCGCGGCGTTTTGGAACCCCTCCAATATAACCTGGAAGCCCGCCAGATGCCCGGCGAACTCCTTCTTCAAAAGCTCCATATCCCCGGCCGCCGCCCCGCGGCTCCGCTCCAGCTCCGCGGTCAGCGAGTTCCACAGCAGCTCGAACCTGTGTTTCAGCTGTTCTTCGATGACGGCCCTGAAGGAAGCGGCCTGCTCCCTGGCGAGAGAGAGGGTCTCTTCCCGGGTCCGGGCCAGCTCGTTCCTGATCTCGCTTTTAAGGTCGGGCGCGGCGGCGGCCTGCTCCCTGGCGAGGGAAAGGGTCTCTTCCCTGGTCCGGGCCAGCTCCGTCCTGATCTCGCTTTTAAGGTCGGGCGCGGCGGCGAGGAGGGCGTCCTGCTCCAGGACTTTCTTCTCCACCGCCCGGGCGCGCAGTTCCAGCCCGGCGGCCAGGGCCTCTATTTTGCCGCCGAGGTCCCTGGAAAGCAGGCCGTCAATTTCTTCCTTTTTCTGCTGGCCGGCCAGCATCGTGCCATAAAAGTCCATCAGCTTCTTTTCCAGCTCTTCCACGCGGCGCCAGGATTTTTCCAGCTGTTCGTGTATCTGGCGGTCCATCTCGGAATACTTCTGCTGTTCGCGCACCACTTTCAGGAGATCTTCTATCTCGCGGCGGGCGCTGATCTTGGACTCCTCTATATTCTTCATCTGGGCGGAGGAGACCAGGGCGCTGCGGGCGAACTCTTCCAGCCGCCTGTCCAGCTCGCCAAGCCTGGCCAGCAGGAACTGCTCGCCAGACTCCGGCGGGGCCGCCGCGGCGGGAGGGGGCGGCGCCGGGACCGCTGCCTTGACGGCCTCGGCTATCTTTTTCTCCAGCGCCTCTATCTTGTGTTTCAGGGCCGAGACTTCGGGGTCCTGGGCCGCCGGCCGCGGCACGGGCGCCGGCGCGGGGGCCGGGGTCAAGCCTGAGAAAATAGAGTCTTTCTTTTCCATAACTTTTCCGCGAACTCCGCTCTTCCTTTATCTCTTAACCCCGGGCCGGCTCCGCTCCGCCCGGGGCCGGCAGTCCGGCGGCGGTCTTCCCTTGGACGTCCGGCAGGGCCGCCCCGCTTTCAAGCGGATCGGGGATGCGGCCTTCTTTTACGAGTTTCAAAGCCGATTCGACCAGTTCCTCCGCCGCTTTCCCGGAACTTTCGCGCGAAGGCGCCCCGTATTTCATGGTCTGCTCCACCATCTGCCAGGCTTTGTCCGCCATCTGTTTTTTTATCGCGTCCCTCAGCGGCTGCGGGAATTCCCAGAGCGCGGCCGCCATCGCTTCGATCCTGAAGCTGCTGACGACCAGGGACAGGTCCTTTTCGGGGAGCCGGGCCAGGTCCTCCGGCAGGAAGACCCTGCCCCTGACCAGGCGCGCGGTAGCGGGGTCCTTCTTCGACAGCTCTTCCAGCAGCTCTTTCTTGGCGCGCAGGTCCACTTTTTCCAGCACCTCCAGCACCTGTTCCACGCCGCCCAGCGACCCGCTGAGCCGCCGCTCCAGTTCGTCTTTGATGGTGGCGATGATCTCGGGCTCCACGAACCGCACTTTGGCCATGTGCGAGATGACGTCCGAGGCGGCTTCCGGGGCGAGCAGGCGCAAAAATTCGCTCCGCACCTCCGGCGGCAGGTGGACGGCCACCAGCGCCACGTTGGCGGGATCCTCCCCCGCCATCAGGTTCACCAGGAAAACGACCTGGTCCGGCCTTACGTTGAACACCACTTTCCCCCCGTTATCTCCGCCGGCTTCCCCGCCGGCCTCCTTTTTTTCACCCGGAAGCGGGCCCAGCGCCACCGCGGCGCCCGCACCGGGCAGCCCCGGCAGGCCCGACATGCTTTTACCCAGGTCCATGGTTATCTGGTGGCCCTGCTGCGCCTTGGCCATGGTATTCATGGCCTGGGCCAGCTTCAGGAACCCTATCGCCACCACTATCATCGCGATGATCCCCATTATGGTCAGGATGCCGTATTTGAAGACCAGGCTCATCGCCTCCGGCGTATACCAGATGGTGCGCCAGAAGGGCGCGAAAGGGGTCTTGATGATGACCAGTTCGTCCCCCCTTTTCTGGTCCATGGACAGGATATCGGAGACCACGCTTCGCACGGCCTGGGCTTCGCTGTCCTGGAGGTTCTTATTCAGGATGACCGTCACCACGAGCTTCTTCACGAATGAAACCGGATATAACATCTGCTTCTCGTACGTCGTAGTTTCTGGCTTGGAGGCGGCGCTCCCCATGCTGGGGAAACCGGGCAGCAGGTATTCGGAAAAGCCCTGGCCCTCCGTGGCGGTGCCGTCCCATTTGAACATGCTGTCCTTGGCCGCGCCGGCGGCGGCCTGCGAGGTCATGTCCACCTTCTCGGTCCTGGTGAAATCCATGCTGGCCTGCACCACTACCTTGGCCTGGTTGGGGCCGAGCAGCCTGAGCAGCACCTCTTCCACCTTCAATTCCAGCGACCTTTCATACCGGGCCTTGTCGTCCAGCGGCATATTCTGCCCCCGGGCGGACCGCGAAGCCGGCAGCAGGCACAGGCAAGCCAGGAAGGACGCGGTCAGCGCCTTCCCGCACTTCCTTAAATGCGTATTTCCGGCCGGGTCCGTTGCTGGTTCCATAAAATCAGGACAGATAAGACTGTAGTCTCCGCTCCACGACTATCGGGATGCTGCCTTTCATGATCTCCAGGACGCCGTCCAGCACCATGGACTTCATCTTCACGTCCAGCCAGATCCTGGCGCGGATCTTGCCGGCTATCGGCACGCAGAACATATTGGACAGCAGGATGCCGTAAAATGCCGAGGTGATGGCCACGCCCATGGCGGGACCGACGTTTTCCGGATTTGAAAGGTCCTTGAGCACGCCTATGATGCCTATCAGCGTGCCCAGCAGGCCGAACATGGGCAGCAGGACGCTCATGGTGCGGTAGACGTTGGCCACCTCGTTGGTCTCGTCCGCCGCCTGGTTTATCTCCTGCTCCATCACCTGCCTGACGAAATTATAGTCGCCGTATTCCAGCGCGGCCAGGGAGGCCCGGCTCAGGAAGCCGCCTACTATCCTGGGGTCGGCGTCCTTGAACGCGGAAAGCCCCTTGAGCCGGCACTGCTCGGCGAGGCCGGTCAGCACGGGGATGACCTTGCGCATGTCGGCGTTCTCGTCGGTGAGCATAAGGGTCTTCAGTTCCGTCAGAGCTTTGACCAGGTATCTCAGCGGCGTATTGATCAGCATCGCCACGAAACAGCCGCCCAGCACGACGAAAACGCCGTGCAGGTTCAACAGCGAAGCCGAAAGCTGCCTGGTGGCCACCCCCCCGAAGACGAGCAGCCCGAAAGCGAGCAAGCCGGCTATAGTGCTCAGGTCCATATCATCCTCCCGCGGTTCTGCGCTGCTGTAAGTATAAGAAAACCATGTTTTAAAATAGTTACGGCGGTATTACATTCTGATTGAGCCCCGGGGCGTCAGGCCGGGAGCCTGAACCAGAAAGTGGAGCCTTTCCCGAGGCCCGGACTGCCGGCGCCGATCGCGCCTTTGTGCGCGCGGACCACCTCCTGGGCTATGGAAAGGCCCAGCCCCCAGCCCTGCTTGCGGAGCTTCTCGTCCTTCTGGTATTTCGCCTGGTAGAACTTTTCGAAGATCCGCTT
>JACQPH010000133.1 GCA_016207645.1 Elusimicrobiota bacterium | reverse complement strand
TCATATTTCCATCTCAGGGTGTTAAAGGACGGAAACGGGGCGCCGGTTGAGAATTTTGCGGGAGACAGCCGGACAACCTTGAAATGCTGCAAAGGAAATGAAATAGACCCCGATACCGTCGAAGCGTGTATATCAACCCAAACCCTTGTCCGCTAAAAGGCGAAAATAGTCAAGCCAGAACCTGAAGTCCGGCCCTATTTCAGCGTCAGCGTATAGGACTTTGTCCTGAAGGCCGGGTAATAGGATTCTTTGGCTTTGGCCAGGCCCGGCTCGCAGAGGTCGCTTTCCTTATTAATAAAGGAATAGTGCGGCGGCAGGCGGAGCGCCAGTTCCCTGTCCAGGAACTGGTACAGGCCCTTGATATTGTCCAGGGCCTTCTCGAAGTTCAGCACGAAAACGCCGTCGGAAAGGCGGGAGCCGAAGGCGAAGCCGGCGATCTCGCCGTCTATCTTCACCAGCACTCCTTTAAGCTCGAGCAGCTCGAAGTGCTTTAAGCCGTTCACTATGGCTTTGCGCTCGCAGTTGAGCATGTCCAGGTGCGCGCCTGCCTCGGGGTCGCGCGCCCAGCGGTCCAGCAGGGAAAGGCAGGCGGCGTTGTTCGCCGGGGTCAGGGCTTCCACTTTCACCTTTCTGCAGGCGGCGGTCCGCTTGTCGAACTGGGAGAGGAGGTTGCGCTTCTTGGCGTACTTGCGGCCGGCCAGGCTTGCCAGGTCGCCTGTGTTATAAAGATAGTCCATGTAGCCGGGCTGCTCGGCGGCGGTGAAAAATTCCTCCAGCCCCGCCTTGTGCTTCTCGAAATAGTCCTGCGGCACGTAGTAGTAGCGCGTATGGCGGCTGCGCCGCGCCACGGCGGCCAGCTCAGCCGGCGGCAGGTCGCGGAAGGGACAGGGCACCGGCATGAGCAGCCGCCTGGCGGCGGGGGGTTCTATGTCGGTTTCGGCTATCAGCAGCAGGTCGCCGTCCAGTTTCCAGCTCACCTCGTAAAGGCAGCGGTTCCAGATTATGATGGAGGCCGGGGAATATTCGCAGAGCGGGTAGCGGTGCTTCTCGAAGTACGGCTTGAGGGCCGGGTAGTCCTCCGGCTTGAGGCGGTTAAACATAGCTTTCTTTTGAGATCATGGGGTGGGCGCTTTTAAGGGTCCTGAACCCGGACTTCCTGTAGAAATATTCGGAGTTGTCCTGGGCTATAAGCGCCACCCAGTTCACCCCGTCCTTCCTCAGCCGCTTCACCAGCGCTTTCAGGATGGCGCTTCCGGCGCCTGAGCCGCGTTCGCTTTCGAGCACCGCCATGTCCTGGATGTAAGCGTCGCTGGCGCCGTCGCTGATGGCCCGCCCTATGCCGATCACGCGGCCGCCCCGCAGGGCTACGGCGAAGCAGTGGCTGCCCTTTATTATTTTCCTCAGCAGCGCCGGCCTATCGGCCGGCTTCCACCAGCCATGGGCGCGGTAAAGTGTTATAATCCCTTTCAGGGTAGCGGGGTCCGGTTTTTTTACGAACCTGATGATAGCGCGGGAAGACATTAAGACCATAATACAACTTAGCGGCCGCGCGCTCAACCTGAAGGGGGAAAACGCCATGTACACCGAGGAAATAAACGGGCTTAAGCTGCTGCGGTTCGACTGCTTCAAGGGCCTGCCGGGGCTGGAATGCGCCGTTTCCACCCGCCAGGGCGGGGTGAGCGCCGGCCCGTACGCGGGGCTCAACCTCGGCAGCGGCTCCGGGGATAAAATAGAAAGCGTAGAGGAGAACCTGGGCCTTATCTGCTCGGCCCTCGGCGCCGAGCCTGCCCGGCTGGAGCGGATGCGCCAGCGCCATACGGCCAATGTAGCGGTGCTGGAGGCCGGCGGCGGCGTCCCGCCGGACAATACCGACGCCCTGGTCACGGCCGCCCCCGGCATTCCCCTGCTGGCCCTTTCGGCCGACTGCGCCCTCACCTCTTTCTTCGATCCCGCCCGCAAGGTCATAGCCGTGGCGCACAGCGGGTGGCGGGGCGCTTTCCTGGACATTTACGGGGCGGTGCTGGCGGCGATGAAGCTGCGCTTCGGCAGCGCCCCCGGGGACATAATAGCCGGCGTTTCCCCCATGATCTCCGCGGCCAACTACCCGGTACGCGAGGACTTCATGGAAAAGCTGAAGGCTTTTTATCCCGGGGGGGCCGATAAGCGCTTCCTGACGCTGAAGGAGGGCCGGCACTTCTTCAATCTGCGCGAGCTCCTCCGGTACCGCCTGGAGGAGCTGGGCGTGAAAAAGCATGAATTCATGCACCTCTGCACTTACGCGGAGAAGGAAACGTTCTACTCCTGGCGGCGCGACGGCGGGAAGACCGGCCGCTTCGGCCTATTGGCGATGATTAGGGTAGAGGGTGGAGGGTAGAGGGGAGAGGGGGCTACCGGAGCATATCCCAGGCTATCTTAGCCAGCAGGGCCGTAGAGACCGTGAACAGCATCGGACGTATGATCCAGGTCCCTCTTTTCAGGGCCAGGTGCGAGCCCAGGTAATTGCCGGCCATGCCGGCAACCCCCATAGCGAGCCCCAGCTTCACGTCGACCATTCCCAGGTAAAGGAAAGCGGCCAGGGCCGCCAGGTTCGAGACCAGGTTCAGCAGCCTGGCTAGCGCAGTAGAGCGCAGCAGATCGTAGCCGCAGAACCGGGCGAAGGCCACGGCCAGGAAGGTCCCCGTGCCCGGGCCGAGCAGCCCGTCGTAAAAACTAATAAGGAAAGACATCGAGCCGGAGCGCCGCAGCAGCGACTCCTCCGAGCGCGCCCTGCTGGTGTCCGCCAGCCCGAAGCTTTTTTTCGCGGCGAGGAAAATGGCGACCGGCGGCAGCAGGATTATCAGTATATAGCGTATCGCTTCCGGCGGCACCAGCGAAATGGCTTTCGCGCCCAGGAAGGAGCCCGCGGCCGCCAGTACGACCAGGATGAACAGGAAGTCCTTCCCGAAACGGGCTTCCCCTACCAGCTTCGCGGCTGCCACCGTCGTTCCCATGGCGGAAGAGAGCTTGTTGGTGCCGAGCAGCAGCGCCGGGCTGAGGCCGTGCGCCAGGTAGGCCGGCAGCGTTATCAGGCCCCCGCCGCCGGCGATGGAGTCCACGAAGCCGGCCAGGAAGACGAGGAGAGCGAGGGGGAGATAAGGCTGGGAGGCGTGGAGCAGGTCCATGGTTAAATTATAACAGTTACCGAACTTTGAGTGCAGCGCGCGCGCAAGTATTGTAAAATTAAGTAACAGCCCGGCTGCCGGGAGGGGGCGGACGGGGCATACCCCTGAGCACCCGTTGCGGAAGGGGGGCCCCGCTGCGGGGGGAAACCGACGCAAGGGTTTCCTCTTCCGGGTG
>JACQPH010000135.1 GCA_016207645.1 Elusimicrobiota bacterium | reverse complement strand
CTTCCAGGCTGACCGCCCGCCCCCGGTAGCCGCCGAACAGGCAGCTTTCGAGACAGAACTCATCCCGGCCGCAGCCCGACAGCCCGAAAGCGCCGATCACGAAGGTACAGACCCCCGCTTCGAAGGCGGCGCCGCCCTCCAGCAGCACGGCGCCGCGGCGCCCGCCGCGCGCGGCCAGGTTCGCGGCCCTGATCCTTGCGCGGCCCGAAGCCGAGACCGCGCAGGCCGCGTCCCGGACGGACACGGAATAGAAAGCGGCGTTCGCGCCGCCGGAGACTTCGAAAGCCGGCCCTTCCGTCCCGTCCACGCTCCCGCCCGCAAGCACGAGGGCGGCTCCGTCCAGGGCCCGGACGGCGGGGCCGCCCGGGCCGGTGAAAGCGCAGTTCCTGAGGGACGCCGCACCCTGCCCGGCCACTTCAACGCCGCGCCTGCAGCCGGAGAAGGCCGCGCTCTCGGCGTCAAGGAAAGCGCCGTCCCTGGCGCTGAAAGCCCAGGAGCCGGCTTTTACCGCGGAACAGTGCCTCAGCGCGACCTTGCCCCGGCCCAGCGCGTGTATGCCGCCGAAGGAGTCTCCCCCGAAGAGGACCGGCGCTTCCTTCGACCCCAGCGCGCTGAATTCGCCGTAGACGAGCGCCTTGGCCAGACCGCTGTCCAGTTCCCGCAGGCTCCCGTCCTCTCCGGCCCGCAGGACCGGGAAGAACCAGGGCTCGCGGCGCGTGAAATCGATCTCCGTCCCGGGGAGCGCGGTAACGCGCGCTCCGCGTTCTATTATCAGGTAATCGGCCACGGTGACGCGTCCGCTCCAGGTTTCATCGGCGCGTATGCGTCCGCATTTAACCTGAAAGTTGCAGTTGCAACTTTCCGCCCGCATAGCGGGCGCCCTTCGGGAGGAATACACCCCGTCGGGCCGGGCGCGCATAGCGCTGGGCCCTCCGCCCGCTTCGCGGGGAATCCTGCAGAATAATTCTGTTCCCTGAATTTTCGGTTGAGAACTGCTCTGAACTGCAGGATTCGGGTTAACTCCGGCGGAACCCTCCGCCGGCCTGCCTCCGCGCGGCCGCGCCGGGGCGCCGGCGAGCTTCAGCAGGGCCGGGTAGGCGCGGCTCTCCCAAGCCAGGTAAAGGAGGCCGAGCGGCTCGGCCAGCGGGGAGGGCAGCAGGCGGCAGGCCAGGGAGAAGAGCGCCGCGGCGAGGTAGGCCGCCAGGTAAAGGACCTTATTGACGGCGAGAGAGTAGGACGACAGCAGGAAGGCGCTGAAAAGCCCGCGGGGGAGTTCGAAACGGAACCCGCCCCTTTCAAAGGACTCGGCCTTTCCCGCCGCCTGGAAAGCCGAAGGCGGCCAGTCCGGCAGGAAATTGGCGTCGCCCTTGGTAAGCAGCAGCCTTGTGCCCGCGACGGAGACGTTGAGGAGCACCCGGTGTATCACATACCCGGAAGGCAGGCCGCCGGCCCACTTGACCAGCAGGGCCAGGTCGCCCGGGCGGAGGCGGCCGGGCCCGCAGGGGCGCGCGGCCACCGCGTCTCCCGGCTCGAGCAGGAAGCGCATCGAATGCCCCAGCACCGGGTAGATCTTTTCCAGATTGAGCGGCCCCTCAGCTTTCAGCTTTTTATGTTCGTTTCCAGGTGCGGATTCAGTTCGTCCAGGAACTCGAGCGCTTTGCGGCACCACTTGTCCACAAAGACCTCGCGGTTCCTGGCCGCCCAGGTATGAAAGTGGTCGTGCCCGCCGAAACTGGCGTGCTGGCGGTGCCAGACAAAAACGTCCTTGGCCGCCTTCAGTTTCCAGCCGGCCTGGCGCAGGCGCAGGCAGTAGTCGAAATCCTCGAAGCAGCCGGTGCCGAAGCGCTCGTCCAGCAGGCCCACGCTCTCGAAAGCGGAGCGGCGGAGCATGAAGCAGAAGCCCACCAGGCGGTGCACCTCGAAATACTCTCCGCCGAACTTGAGCGCCAGGGCCTGGGCGAACGTGCCGAGGGACTTCCTGTTCCGCTCCAGCTTCGGGTCCAGCGTTACGCGCTGCACGCCCACGGTGCGGTTCGTCAGCGGCCCGCAGGCGCCGGCGGAGGGGTCGGCGTCCAGGCAGGCGGCCAGCCCCTGAAGCCCCCCCTGGTAAAAGGCCACGTCGCTGTTCACCACGGCGATGTAGTCCCCGGAAGCCGCTCTGAGCCCGGCGTTGACCGCGTTCGAGAACCCGAGGTTGGTCCTATTGCGTATCCTGACCGCTCCTTTAAGCCCGGAGAGGAAGCGGCGGGTTTCCGGGCCCGAGCCGTTGTCGACCAGGACGAGCTGATAAAGGCCCCCCGCCGTGCGCAGGAGGCTGGCGAGGCACACCTTGAGGTCGGGAAGCGCGTTGTAAACGGGGATGACTACGCTTATGGTCTTTTTATTCTTTTTGAGCATGGCGGTAAATTCCTTCGGGGCGGGCCTCCGGGCCGGAACGCCGGTGACAAATATTATAGAATTTCCCGATATGCTTAAGGTGGAAAAACCCCGGCTGTACCTGCTCTTGGCGGCCGCGGTTTTCACCTCGGCCCTGGCGCTGTACCTCCCCTCCTTTCCGGGGGAGCTGCTCTGGGACGACGAGGAGTTTATCGCCGGGAACTCTTTCGTTTCCGACTGCGCCAACCTGGGAACGGCGCTTAACCCCGCGAACCTGCTGAAAGTCCTGCCCGTGCCGCTGAGCGCGAGGCCCGTGGTCAACGCCTCGCTGCTGGCGGACGTCTGCTCCGGCGGCGGGGCGGGGGGCATGCGCCTGACGAACGTCCTGCTGCACGCCTTCAACGGCGTGCTCGTGTTTTTTCTGCTGCTTACTCTTTGCGGCTCCGCCCCGGCGGCGCTCTTCGGCGCGCTGGTTTTCGCCCTTCACCCGGCTTCGGCGGAGGTCGTGCGGATAATTACCTACCGGTCCCACCTGCTCGGCTTTTTTTTCTTCAGCGCCGGCCTGCTTTCCTTTATTTTTTTCGCCAGAGAGCCGGGCCTCCTGACGGGAGCGTCCGCGGTACTGGCCTATTTTCTCGCCGTGCTGAGCGTCGAGACCCCCGTAGTGCTGCCGGCCGCCGCGTTGCTCGCCGTTTATTTCGACGCCGGGAAGGAAGGCCTTAAGCGCGCGGCGCCGCTGCTGCTGGGCTTTCTGCTGATAGCGGCGTTCTACCTCTGGTTCAGGGCGCCGCGCTCGGGCTACGACCTGCCGGGCTCCGCCTCGTCCGGGATAACGGGACCGTCCCTGCTTTACCCGGCCGCCCTCCTGCCCCGGGACTTCCTGCCGCCGGAATCATACGCAACCCCCCCTCCCTGGCGCGAGCTTTATTCGAACCGGGCCGCGAACCTGTTTACGATGTCGGCCGTCACCCTCGACTATTTCAGGACCCTTGCCTGGCCCTCGCGTCTGAGCATCGACTACAACCCGGCGTTGATAAGGTCCTTCGGGCCCGGCGTCCCGCCCCTCGCGGGCTGCCTGGCGGCGCTGGCGGCAGGCTGGTTGCTATTCCTCAAAAAGAAGCTTTCCGGCCTGGCCCTGCTGTTCATCTTCCTCGCGCTGCTGCCCGCCCTCAATATCCTGCCTGTTTATAATATACGCGCCGACCGCTATCTCTACCTGCCGCTGGCCGGCTTCGCCCTGCTGGCCGCCGCGGGGTTCGGCCGGGCCTCCGGGGAGGGCTCCCGGCGCCGTATCTTCACGTTCGCCGCCGCGGGGCTCTATCTGGCCGGGCTTGGCGCCGTGTCCGTCCGCAGGGGTCCCGAGTTCAGGGATCCCCTCGCCCTTTTCTCCGCCGCGGTGGCGCGCGACCCCGCGGTTCCGCGCGCGCAGGCCAACCTGGCCGCGGCGCTGCTGAGGAAAGGCGACTGCGGGGGGGCCGTCTCCCACTCCCGGACCGCCGCCGGCCTGGACCCCGGCAACCGGCAGTTCCTCCTCCGCCTGGCGTACAACCTGGCCTGGTGCGGCCGCGGCGGGGAAAGCGCCCTGCTGCTGAAGGACAGCCCCGGAGACCCGGACGCGCTTTTCCTGTCCGGGCTGCTGAGGCTTAAAACCGACCGGGCGCGGGCGGTCCCTCTGCTTAAAGCCGCCCTTGAAGCGGCCCCCCGCAGGCGCCTGTTCTTTTTGACGCTCCTGCTCGCGGAAAAGAGAGGTCCCGCCGGGCTCGCCGCGCGGGACAGGGAAGACCTGGCTGAACTGCGAAAGCTCTACAGGGCGGCCGGCCTACTTCTTTGAACCGAAATTCGTGAAGGAAAAAGAGGAGAATTGCACCGGTTTAAAATCGAAGCTGGCCGAGCGGGCGCCCGCCGGCAGGCCGCCGCGGTCCGGCTTGGAGTAGTCGGCCAGCCAGGCCGACCACTTGCGCCCGAAGTCGTCCCCCCCCCCGACGCGGTAGCCTTTCCAGAGCGCGCTCTCCATCTTTTCCCCCGAACGCAGCGCCTCGCAGAAAGCCTTGAACTGCACCCGGGTATGCGGCTTGTAAAGGTAGAGGACGGTGCCGTAGGCCTGCAGGTACCAGTCGGCGATCCTAGCTTCCGTCTTCACCTGGTCTATTTTGAGGTCGAAAAAAGCGGGGAAAGCCGTCTGCCGCTCCGGCGGGAAATAGGCCAGCGCCCTGCTCCAGGGCCCGCCCTCCGGGGTGACGGATTCCTCCAGGTAGACGGCCAGCCCCTCGTTAAGCCACGCCGGCGGATATTTAAGCTTCTCGCCGAAGTAGCCCTCGAAATAAAGGTGGCTCAACTCGTGGGCGATCACCGCCTTCAGCTTGACGATATCCCCGGTGTCGTAGACCACGACGGTCTTTTTAGCAGCGTAGGCCAGCCCCTTGGACCAGGGCGGCGGGCTGAATTCCCCGTTCACATAGGAATCCTGGGAGGCGTAAATATAGATCCTGGCCTTCTCCTTGACCATCCAGGGGGCGAACATCGCCATCTTGAGCCGCAGGGAGGAATAGATCTTTTCCAGCTCCAGGGAAATGGAGCCGGGGGACCAGACCGATTCGTGCATGATCTCGAAATGCGGCGAGGACCTGGAATGCCAGGAAACCGGCGGGGAGGCCGGTATTTCCGCGGCGAAGGAGAGCGCCGCCGAGAGGGTTAAGAGCAGCCGGGCGGGAAGCATAGTTCCGCGGAAGTCAATCCGGGTCTTCGGTAATAGTGACGGTCATCGGGGCGCCGGTGCCGGGGTTGATGCCGGTCCTGCTGAAGTTCACCACTTTATTGTCTGAGGGGATAGTATAGCTGCCGGATGTCGGGACAGACGCGAAATTAACGGGGTAATTCACCGGGTTCCACCTGGAAAACTGCTCGCTGCCGTAATACTGCGTATGAGCCTTGGCCTGCATGGAGCGGTAGTTGCGCCCGGACATGGTGTAGCGCGCGAGCACCCACTTCATCATCGAAACGGCGATCATGGAGAGCAGCACGGACATCACCAGTGTCTGCAGCAGGGCGGAGCCTTTTTTCCAGCCGGGTCTCATACCAATAGTCTAGCAGAGAAAAGCGGTTATTTCAATGGCGGGGAATAAAGAGCGGCGGCGGCTTATCACTTGGAGCGGTTGAACCGGACCACGCTGTCCAGGGTCACATCCACGTCCCGCTGGGTGGCGCCCATCCCGGCGGCCGCCGCCAGCCACCTGGAGCGCAGCAGCACCCGGACCGTGTCCGCCTCGTTTATCCCGTCGGCCGGCACCCGGGAAAAAAGCGCGCCGCCCGGCAGCGTGGCCCAGACGTTCTCCAGCAGAAGGGTCCCGCCGGTGCCGCAGGCCGGCACGGCGTAGCCCGCCCCCTGGTTCCAGATAGCGGGAGCCGCGGTGCCGCAGGCGGTCCCGGCGTTATACGCGATATTGCCCGTATAATAGTAAAGCTTGGCGGCGTTCAGGCAGAAATAATGCCAGGTGGCCGGCGGCCCGGCGATCACGGGGTAGCAGCCCTGGTAGAGGGGGGAGAAGCCCTGGTCCACGTTCTCGGCGAAGGCCAGCACGGTGCCGCTGGCGCCCGGCGCCGGAGCGTCGACGCGGGTGGCGGCAGCCAGGTTCCTTTGTACGGCCTTCATGGAAATGAGGACGTTGGTCTTGATGATGTTCTTCCTGTAGTTCTGGAACATTTGGCGGTTGGTGGTGGAAACGATGGTGGCCAGCGAAGCCGCTATAAAACTGAAGATGAAGACGGCCAGCACGAGTTCCGCCAGTGTGAAGCCTTCCCGGTTTTCCATATCATTCCGCATAAAAAAGATTGAAAACCACCGATTTACAGGAATTGGCCCCTGTGCCGTAACCGCAGTCGTTATCCGTGACCACGTATCTGAAACCGCAGACGGGGCTGCCCCAGGAGCAGGCGGCGCAGGTGGGATTCAGCGCCGGGACCGGGTAGCCCCCGGCGCAGTTCAGCAGGGAGGAGATATCGTGCGAGCCGGCCTGCAGGGCCCAGGCGCCCCCGCCTTCGGCCGCCCAGTGCCCGGCCGGAGAGCCGGGTACATAATTGGAGTCGCCCGGAACGGCGCTGACATAGCTTTTAAGAGTATCCTGCGCGCGCTTCAGCGCCATCGCGGCCGCGTCCCGCTTGTCGGCCCTGACGTCCGAGACAGTACTGGACAGGACCGCCGAGAAAACGGCCGTGGTGGTGATAGCAGCCACCAGGGCGGCTATCGTCACCTCTATCAGGGTCTGGCCCGGCCTTTTCCGCGTTTCCATATCAGAACCTGGGGCAGGCCGGCGTGTCGGCGGTATAGGCGGAGCAGCCGCCGGACAGATTGAAATTATATCCCCAGGAGGCGTAAGCCCCGCTCCCTCCCGTTCTGCTCACGCAGGCGGCTATGCCTCCGCCGCAGGAACCGCCGATACTGTAGCTGTACGAGGCATTCGTCCAGTCCTGCTCGGCCACGTATTTACAGGCCACGATGCGGCAGGCTCCGCTGGCCGAGGCGCAGGCGAGGCCGTTGCAGCTGTTGGTTATCGAGCCGGACAAACTGGTTCCCGGGTTGTCTATCAGGTACATGCGGTAGCCCGCGGCCAGCAGGTTGCCCAGCGCCACGGCGTCCGTGGCCCTCGAGGTTTCCACGGTCTTGTGATAATACGGTATGCTCATGGAGGCCAGGATGCCCATGATGATCACCACCACCATCAGCTCGATAAGAGTAAAACCTTTTCTCAGCTTTTTCATAGTTCCGCCTCCGCGCGTCAGCCGGCGCCGATCTGCGACAGCTGGAAGATGGGCATGAAGATGCTCATCACGATCACGCCCACCAGCCCGCCGACGCCCACCACCAGGATGGGGTCGATCATGGACGAGAAGCGCCTCAGGAACTGGTCTATCTGCTCCTGGTAGTACTTGGAGAGCACCACGATGATGTCCGGCAGCTTGCCCGACTCCTCGCCCATCCACATCATCTCCGTCACCATCGGCGGGAAGATCCCCGTCTTCTTGAAGGACTCCGAGATCGAGCGGCCGCTGGCGATGTCGTTCTTCGCCTTTTTCAGCGCGTTCTGGAAGATCAGGTTCTTCTTGAACGCCCCCTCCAGCACCGACACGGCGTTGAGGATGCTCACGCCCGACCTTATCAGCGTGGCCATGGTGGTCAGCATGCGCTCGACCTGCATGGCCTTTATCAGCGTGCCGAAGACGGGCATGTTCATCTGCACATGGTTCCAGGTCATCCTGCCCGGCGGCGTGGCTATATAGGCCCGGAAAGCGAAGGCGCTCCCTATGATGCTCACCAGGATCAGCACCAGGTACTTGCTCATGATGGCCGAGATGCCCACTATCGTCCTGGTCAGGATCGGCAGGGTAAGGTTGAAGTCCCTGAAGATGTCGGCGAACACCGGCACGATGTACATCACGAAGTAGATCAGCACGCCCACCGACATCGTCATCAGCACGGCCGGGTAGGAGACCGCGGTTATGATCTTCGATTTCACGTTCTCCTGCGACTCGCTGTACGCCGTGATCTGCCGCAGCACCGCCGGCAGCTGGCCGGACACCTCGCCGGCCTGTACCAGCGAGACCCAGATCTCGTCGAACACTTTGGGATGCTTCTCCAGGGCCTTATGGAAGGCGCCGCCGGCGGACACTTCCTTCGTGATCGCGCCCAGCACCGCGCCGAGGTTCTTGTTCTCCGCGTGCTCGGAGAGCAGGGAAAGCGCGCGCACCAGCGGGATGCCGCCGCCGATAAGCGTGGCCATCTGTTCGCCGAAGAAGACCATTTCGCGGCCGGACACGCTGCCGCCGCTGAACTTCTTCATGCTCAATATGCCCTTGGACTTGGTGTCCTCGGACTGGATGGAGAGTATGAACAGGCCCTTGGTCTGCAGCGACTGTACCGCGCCGTCCTCGTCGTCGGCGTCCAGGGCGCCGGTGGTCACCGTGCCCTGAGCGTCCTGCACCGTATAGATGAATCGTCCCATAGTCGCCCGCCTTGCCCGGATCGGGAAGCCGCTACTATATTATGCGTCGCGCCGCGCCGAAAAGCAAGGCCCGCCCCGCGGGGGGCTCCCCGGCGCGCGCGTCAGCGCTCGGTGACCGTCACCGAAAGCATGTCCTCCACGGAAGTGACGCCGGCCAGCACCTTGCGCCAGCCGCTGGCGCGCAGGTTCCAGGCGCCGCCCTTCGCGGCCTCGGCGGCCAGCTTATGCACGTCCGCGTCCTTGTAGATTATCTGCTTCATCGCGTCGGTGTTGAAGTAGATCTCGTAAATGGCTTTCCGGCCCTTGTAGCCCATGTTATTGCACTTCGGGCAGCCGACGGCCTTGTAAAAGGTCAGCCTGGCGGGGTCCGGCAGCGGGACGATCATGCACTCCGCGCTGAACTGGTCTATCTCGCTCTGCGGCGGCTTGTAAGGCACCTTGCAGGCCGGGCAGAGCTGGCGCACCAGGCGCTGGGCGGCCAGCAGCAGCAGCGTGCTGGCCAGCAGATACTTCTCGATATTCATGTCCAGCAGGCGGGGCACGGCCTCCAGGGCGCTGTTGGTATGCAGGGTGGAAAGCACGAGGTGGCCCGTCATGGCGGCCTTCAGGCAGGCCTCGGCGGTCTCGTTGTCGCGGACCTCGCCGACCAGGATAACGTCGGGGTCCTGGCGGAGGAAGGAGCGCAGGCCCGAGGCCATGGTCAGGCCTATCTGGGGCTTCACCTGCACCTGGCTGATGCCCACCAACTTTATTTCGACGGGGTCTTCCAGCGTCATGATGTTGAGCTCGGGAGATTTGATCGTGTTCAGCACGGCGTTGAGCGTGGTGGTCTTGCCGGAGCCGGTGGGGCCCGTCAGGAAGATAAGGCCGTTGGGGGCGGAGGCGGCCTTCAGGAAGTCCTCCCTCTGGCGCGGCTCGAAGCCTATGATATTGACGTTGAGCTCCACGGAGCCCCTGTCCAGGATACGCATGACCAGCTTCTCGCCGAAGACCGTGGGGCAGACGCTTACGCGGATCTCGATGATGCGGTTCTGGTACTTTATCGAGAAGCTGCCGTCCTGGGGCAGGCGCCGCTCGGAGATGTCCAGCTTGGAGAGGATCTTGACGCGCGAGATCATCGCGTCCACCAGGTCCGCGGGCGGGGCGCTGCGCTCGTAGAGCACGCCGTCGATGCGCAGGCGCAGGGAGACCTTCTCGTCGAATTTCTCCAGGTGGATGTCGCTGGTCCGCTCGCTGATCGCCTGCTTCATGATGGCGTTCACCAGCTTGATGGACTGGGCGCCCTTCGATTCGCCGATGATGACCTTGTCCAGGTCCAGCTTGCCGTCGGGGGTGATGACGTCGGTGTCGGAGGTCTCCCCGCCGCCCTTGGAATCGAGAGCCTTGTTCAGCACCGTGTCGATCATGTTCGTCTGGCCCTGGTAGAAAACGTCTATCACTTTCAGGATCTGGGCCTTGGTGGAAATGAAGAGCTGGATCTCCATGCCGGAGACCAGCTTCACGTTGTCCAGCATCATTATGTTGGTGGGGTCGGTGAGGGCCACGGCCAGCGTGTTGTTCTCTATGAACAGCGGTATCACGGCGTTGTCGCGGGCGAACTTTTCCGGGATGATCTTGTCGAGCGTCTGGCTTTTCTCGGGGTTCAGGATCTGGTTCTCCTTGGAGGCGTAGGGGATGCCGAGCTGCTTGCCCAGGGCCTGGGCCACCTGCTCCTCGGTGACGTAGTGGAGCTTGACCATGGCCTCGCCGATAAGGCAGCCCTGCTGAACCTGGAACTTCAGGGCCTTGGCCAGCTTTTCCTCGTCTATCCACTTCGCCTGGAGCATTATTTCGCCGAGAAGTTTATGTGCCATAAGATATCTGTGCCGCGCCTTATTCTATCATAATGACAAAGCCGGCGCGGCGGGAAGCCCCGTCAACCTTGTCCGCACCGCGGGTCCGACCGCCGTCCGCGGGCTAATCCACCAGGATCGTGGGCGTGATGAAGATCACCAGGTCGGTGTTGGTCCGCCTGGAGCTCACGCTGGTGAACAGCCAGCCGAGTATCGGTATATAGCCGAGGAGCGGGACCTTCTTGATGGTCTTGGCCTCGGTGGAGGACAGCATGCCGCCTATCACCACGGTCTGGCCGTTCTTCACGCGCACCATCGTGGAGGCGCCGCGGCTGACCGGGTCGAAGACGGCCTGGCCCTGGACGGTGATGGCCGAGGCTATCGCGTCGGAGTAGGAGGGCTGCACTATCATGGTGATGAAGCCCTCCTTGTTCACCTGCGGGGTGACCTTCAGGATCAGGCCGATGCGGCGCCGCTCCACCCCCGTGGAGGCGGAGCCGGAGGACCCTCCCGCCGAGGAAACCGTGCTCTGGGTGCCCATGGCCGCGTCCTTCGAGATGGTTATCAGGGCGGTCTTGTTGTTCATGGCCACTATCTTGGGCTTGCCCAGGAAGCGCCCCTCGCCCTTCGAGATCAGGGCCCGGAAGATCGCCTGGAGCTGGGACAGGCTGAAGATGCCGTAGTAGACGCCCTTGGAGCTCTGCTGGCCGGTGGCGAAGATGGGGTCGATAGAGCCCCCGCCGCTGCTGCCGGAGGCTTCGCCGATATCGGTGGTCTTCGGAAAGAACTTCTTCCATTCGTCGCCGGAGAAGAAGCCGGGGCGCAGGCCGTAGTCGGTCAGGCGCGCGGGGCCCGAGAAATAGGCCATCTCACCCTTGGAACCGCCCCACTCGATGCCCAGCTCGTTGGTGCGGTCCGTGTTTATCTCCACTATCTGGGCCTCTATAAGTATCTGGGGGGCCTTCTTGTCCAGTTCCGCGATGATCTGCTCGACCTGCGGGAAGACCTCGGGAACGTCGGTCACGATAAGGGTGTTGGTGCGCGGGTCGGTGGCGAGCTTGCCGTTCTTCTTGGAGAGCACGCTGCGCACTATGTTCACTATCGAGATCTTGTTCTCCTCGGAGTTCCCCTGCTGGCCGCCCTGGCCGCCGGGGCCGCCCTGCTGGCCGCCCTGCATGCTGTCGCCGCCCCCCCCTCCGGAGGAGGAGACGTCCTGCGAAGTGATGGATTTTATCTCCTCTCCCACGGAGCTTATCGGTATGAGCGGGATATAATTCAGCGTGTAGATCTTGGTTATCAGGTTCGGCATGTCGGCGGAGCGCTTCTGGACCACGTACGTGTTGCTTTTTCCTATGCGCTGGTAGGTGAGGCCCTTCACGCGCAGGAGCAGCTCGAGCGCTTCGCGCACGGTGGTCTTGCGCAGGAAGACGGTGATGGTCTTGGCCTCGAGGCCTTCGGTGATGATGAAGTTGACCTTGGACTGGGCGGAGACCACGTCCAGGAAGGTCGAGAGCGGCGCTCCCTTGAGGCGGATGGGGCCTATTTTCCGGTCGAGCGGGGACACCGACTCGACGTCCTCGTACATAGGGGCGTCCTTGGGCGGGACGGCGCCTATCTGCACGGATTCTATGGGCGCGCCCGGCGTCTGGCCCTGGGGCATGACGGCGGGAGGAGGCGCATCGGCGCCGCCGTCCAGTATGGGCCCGCCTTCCTCGCCGCCGGGACCCTGCAGGTCCTGGGCGAAATCCTTGTCGGCGTCCTGGGCGAAAACCCCGGCCGCCGGGATGAGCAGCTGCTCGAAAGCCAGCGTGAACACGAGTAAAATTCTCAAGATCTTCATAACGCCTCCGTTCCTGATCCTATCATATTACTGATCCGCGACCTCTCCGACCGCCTGCGGGCGGTCGGCGACAACTACTTAAGCACCTTGCGGAACTTCCTGCCTTTGTATTCGGCTATGATGTAATCCGAGCCTATTTTAAGTATCTTCACGCCGCGCACGGTCTGCCCGGCCGAATACATGTCGCCGTTTATAATGGCGGCGCTGCCTACGATGCCCTGCAGGCTGATGCGGGTTTCCGGCCCCTGTTCCCTGGCCCTGTTCTGGTAGTCCCGCAGCCGCTGCCTCTCCGCCTCTTCGCGCTGCTGCTGCTCTTCCTTGATGCGCCGGTAATCGTCCGGGGTATAGGTCGGGTCCCTGGCGCTCAGCGGGTTGAAATAGGAAACGAGTTTCGGCCCGGTGGATACCGCCACCTGGCCCTGTGCCCCCCCGCTCTGCCCGGCGCCCTGCTGCGGCGCCGTGGAAATTCCCGCTCCCTGCGCCTGCCGCGGCGCCGCGGCGGGAGGGTTGGCGGAGGCCGAGGGCGCCGGCTCGGCGGGCCGGCCGGGCTGCGCCGCCGTTTCCACGGGGGGCTGGGACTTATCAGGCTGCCCGGCCTGGGGCGCGGCTTTGGCGGCCTCCGCCTTGACGGCCTGCCGCGCGCCGGCGGCCTGGACGCTCTTCTCGCCGGGGAAAACGCTGCCCGCCACCGGCTCGTGCGCCAGCTCCGCCTGGTTCTGCTGCCTGCTTTTGTTCAGCCAGTTATAGAAGAGAAAAGAGGGCACCGCCAGCACGGCGGCGAGCAGGAGCCAGCCGACCACGGAGGAGATGTTCTTCATATCACCTGCCCCCCCCGCCCAGCCTGGGGAAAACGGTGGAAAGCGTGAAAGTGACCTTGATGGAGCCGCGGGTGTTCACGTCGCGGCTGAGGGTCAGCTCGGTAACTCTCAGGAAAATAGGCGAATTCTCTATCCCGGCCAGCCACTTGCCGAAGACGCCGTAGGTCGTGCTGGCGGTGACCTCGCGGGAAACGAGCAGGTAATTGCCCACTTCGGATTCCCGCTGGGCGCCGAGGGAATCGATGGAAACCCCGGCGTCCCTGGCGGTGGTGGTTACGAGGTAGTTGATCCAGTCGTCCTTGTCCTTGAGCAGCGGCAGCCTGCGCTGGTAGCCGGACAGGCGCAGCTTGGCGTTCTCGTAGTCGCCGGCGAACTGCGCCACCACCTTCATGTTCCGCTCCTCCGCCACCGAACGCCTCAGCTTCGCGCTCGTGGGAGTATAGACCAGGGCGTACAGGCAGAGGAGGGCGGGCAGCGCTATCATCAGCGGCTTCTTGAAAGGCTCTATCCCCTTCTCGGCATAGATGACGATCATGCTGTCCGCCATTTCCTTGACGGCGGACCTGATCTTTTCGAGAAGGGCGGCTAGCAGCGGTGGCATAGTTTCATTTCCTCTTGAACGTGCAGAGAACGGTATAACCGCTCGACTTCCTGGCCCTGGAGCCGCCGCTCTCGTCCGCCCCGTCCGCGCGGCCGCCTTCCTCGGTGGTGTTGCCTATGCTGCCGAAGGGCGGGGAAAAGCCCTTGAATTCCTCCGCCGCCTTGAGGGCTTTGGTGAAAGTGTCCACGAGCAGGAGCTTCCGCTCGCCGCGCAGGAAGGTCTCTCCCATGAGGCGCAGTTCCCTGGCCCCGCTCTGCACCTCGGAAAGGGCGAAGGGATTGGAATAGTTGAGGCTGGCCAGCCAGAGGTCCGGCGGGATGCGGTCCGCTATCGCGGAAAGCTTGGGGGCGATGGGGTCCACGTCTCTCACGAGCCCGTCCAGTATCTGCGAATTGGTCTGCAGGAGCGCTATCTTCTTGCTGATGGTCTCGGCGTCCAGCCCGTCCAGTTCCGGCACGGCGGCGCCCTTGGCCCTGAGCGTGGCTATCTCCGAGCCGAGCATCAAGATGCGGGCCTGGGAGATAAGGGACAGGAACAGGAGCAGACCGCCCAGGACGAAGGTGATGTACCAGACATAGTTCAGCACCTGCTTCTCGAGGAGGGCCGCCGTGCTTATGCCGGAAATATCCAGGCGCACGGGGGCGGGAGCCCGGCCGCGGAGGGCGGCGGCGGAAGCGAAAAGGGCGGCGGCGTCGTTGCTCTTCAGGCCGCAGGCGGGCGCGGCGTCCCAGGTCTGCACGGGGATCGGGGCGGCCTCTTTCTCGGCCAGCGGCTTCCAGATCTCGAGGGCGTCGCCGCTCAGGGCTATGGCCTTGTATTCCTTCCCCCCGACGTAGCGGTCCACGAACTGCATGGCGCCCTTCAGGTCCAGGCGCTTGCGCTCGCTCATCGTCCCGCCGGAGTCGCTCTCGGTCTCGCGGTAGAGCACCGGGTAGCCGCCGTGCGAGAAGAGCATGTAGGTGGAATTTTCGCTGAAATGGATATAACCCTTGGAGTCGTGCTCCCTGCGGTCGAGGAAGCCGAAGAGCCTTTCCATGGACACCGGGGTTATTTCCACGGCCGTCAGCGAGAGGCCCGCGGCCTTGAGGGTCTCCGTGATGAACTCGACGCTCTTGCGCTGCGTCAGGCCGAAAAGCACGCCGAGCTTTTTTCCGCCGTCGGCCGGCACGGGGTTGAAATCGTAAACGACCTCCTCGAAGGAGACCGGGATGTATTTCTTGGACTCGAGCGGTATGGATTTGTTCCAGAACCTGCGCTCGATCGAGGGCATGACGAAATAGCGGAGGATGGCGAACTGCGGGGAAAGGGTGACCGCCGCCGAGGAAGTGTCCCAGCTCACCTTCTTGACCGCCTGCTTGAACGGGGCGAGCCAGGCCGCTTTCTCGCTGAAGAACTCGTGGTTGAGGGAAAGAGGGCGCATCATGCCCTCCTTGACCGGGAAGTCGGTCGGGAACTTGACAAGGTGCTCGGGCTCCGGCCGGGAGTCCTTGCCTATCCCGACCTGGGAGATGCAGATCTCTTTTGGGGAGAGATAAATGCCCAGGTGCTTGTTTCCCTCTTTTTTCGCCATAACTTTATAATTTTACTATAACTGAGGGCCCGTTAAGAAATAACCGGCGCGGTCCGGCGGCCCGCTACTCCTTCCCCGTCATCTTGATCTCCACCACGCTCTTGGTGGCTTCCGTCACCTTAGACTGGAGGTCCATGCGCGACCGGTCGATCCTGTACTTTTCGGTCAGGCGGGCCGCGACCAGGTTAACGCGGTTCTCGGCCAGGGAGTCCGCGTTGGGCTCGCCGGAATAGGCGTAGCCGATAAGCTGGATGTTCGCCATGGGATAGTAGCCCATGGTCTCGGCGACCTGCGCCAGCCTTTTTTCGCTGCCGCTGGTCAGGGTGTTGGTATCGGTGAAATAGATCTTGTAGCTGACCTGCCCCGAGCGTTCGCCGGGCGGGACGGTTTCCCCCGCGGGCGGCGCGGCGTCCGCGGCGGAGCCGGCGTCGGCTTCGGCCGGAGCGGCTTTCGGCTTTTTCCCCGGCGGCGGGCGCGACCCGTGGAGAGGGGCTTTTTTCAGCCCCTTTCCCTTTTTTCCGGCCGCTCCTTTCAGCAGCTTTCCGCGGCCGCCGGGAGCGGCGCCTTTCGCGTTAAGGGAGCGGGTTTTCAGGCCGGACTTCGTCACCGCCTCTTTGCCGGCGGCTTTCCGGGCGGCGGCCCCGGACTGCAGCGCTTTTTCCTCTTCCGGGGAGGGGCGCACTGCGAGCAGGCGGCTCAGCGAGGTTTCGCGCCCCTCCAGGTCCGCCGCGGTGACCGTGAACATGTACCGGCCGGAAGGGTAAGGCGCGCCGAAGAACTTCTTGCGGCCGTTCCAGAAACTCTGGTTGAACTGGGACCCGGAGCCGGAGATCTCCTGGAGCATCAGCCGGGTGCCGTCCTTCTGGAGTTCGTAGACCTGGAACTTCCAGGTGGGCTGGCCCACGGGGGATTCGAAGGCGGAAAATTCCACGATGGCGCCCTCGTTGTTCTGCACGGAGATGGCGGTGGGATAGATCCCGAGCGAAACCCTGGGCCCCTTGGTCTGCAGGTCCTCTATGTCCTTCAGGCGGGGCTGCTTGTCATAGTCAAAGAGAATTATAAGCCCGCTTATGCTGGTAAGTTCCTTAGGAAAGCTGATATCGGTCCCGGTCAGGTTCACCTCCAGCCTGGACTTCGAGATGCCGCGCTTCTCGAAATAGGAATTGAGCGCCAGCGCTCTGCGGATGCTTTTGATCTTGACGTCGCCCTCCGCCGACCCTTCGGGCAGGATCAGGCAGTTGGCCTTCCCGAGCGAGAAAAGGAGCCCGGAGAGGGAGAGGAGCAGTTTCTCCGTGCCTACGCGGAAAACGGCCTCGTTCGCGAAAAAGTAATTGGTATCGAGGGACAGGGCCCTGGGCACGCCGTCGCCCATGTAGACCTTTACGGCGTCGGTGCGGCCGAGCTCCAGCAGCAGGTCGCGGCGCATCTGGGCTATCTTCGAGGAGATCTTTTCGCTCACGCGCTCCTTCTGCGCCTGGACGTCGTCCTCCGGGCCGCGCTCCTCCTCCTCGCGCGGCGCGGCCTTTATCCCCAGCGGGACGGGCCCCGGGGCGGCCGCCGACCTGGGCTGCGAGACCTCGGTAAGGGTGGTGGGCTCGGCGCCGCGGTCCGCGGCGGTGTTCACCCCGGTGTTCATGCGCAGGGTGATCTTGGTTATGTACTCGTTGGCGAGCGCCTTCTCGGAGGGCGTGCCCTTCACCAGGATGGCCATGAAGCGGTCCATGGCCTCCGTATCCTCGCCTTCGTGATAAAGCCGTATCGCCTGCTCCATGGAGCGGCTGACCCCGCTTCTGGAAGGCTGGGCGGACAGGCCGGAAAGAGGCCCGTAAACCGCCGAAAAAAGGACCAGCAGTCCGGAGAGGGCGGTTCTGGGAACTATTTTTGTTTTCATGGCGCGGTTCCGTAAATTGTTCGGGTCACGCTATATTTAACCTTTTCCTGTTTGCCTAAATATTACAGGATTGTTACGAAACTATGCTGAGGACGGCCGCCGCGCTACTGCAGCTCCTTCAGCCGCTGCCGCACGGCCGCGTTGCCCGGCTCCTGCAGCAGGAAGCGCTCCCATTCGGCGCGCGCCAGGGGCAGGTTCCCCTCTTTCTCGTAGATCACGGCCAGGCCGTAGCGGGCCTGGTTGTCGGCGTCCTTCTCTTTCAGCAGTCCCTGGAGCGCCTCCCTGGCCTCCGCGAGCCGCCCGGCCCTGAAGTAGATCTTGGCGCGCAGCAGCCTGGCTTTCGGGCTCGAAGGGTCCCGGGCCAGCAGGGAATCGGCGGCCTCGAGGTCGCCGGGTACCGGGCCGGGGGAGGCGGAGATCTTTTCCAGGCGCCCGAAGGCCTCCGCCCAGGCCAGGTCGGGATCGTTCTTCAGCCCCAGCTGGCGGGACACGCCGGCGAGGTTCTCGAGCAGCATGGCGTTGGCGGGGTCGGCCTTGACGCCGCCGGCGTAGGCTCTGCGCGCGGCCCCGTAATCCTTCAGCAGCGTGTGGAAATAGCCCAGCGTGTTCCACAGCCCGGCGTCGCCCGGGAAGATCCTGACCGCCTCCTCGAGATCCGCCGCGGCCGCCCCGGCGGCGGCCTGCCTGTCCGGCAGGGTCAGGTACACCTCGGCCAGGGCCTGCCAGGTGACGGGGTTAAGCGGGTTTATGACCGTGGAGACCTGGAGGTTCTTGAGCGCTTCCCCGGCGAGGCCCAGGCGCTTCTGCACTATGGCCAGGTTGAAGTAGATCTCGTCGTAACCCGCGTTGGACTTCAGCGCCTCGCCGTAGGCCCAGGCGCCTTTTTCCAGTTCCCCCGCCCGCACGTAGGCGTTGCCGAACTCGTAATTGCCGTTGACCTCCCGGGAGCCGGCTTCCCAGGCGGCGCGCAGCTGCGACACCGCCGCCGTGAAATTATTGGCGCGCATCGCCCTGAAACCGTTGAAATAATGGAATTCCCGCGTGAACTGCCGCTGCCAGAGCCAGGCGGCGCCCAGGCAGCACAGCAGGAGCAGCCAGGCCGCGGCCGCCGCCGCCCGCGGCCTTTTCCACGGCGGGTAGGTCCCCGCGCCGCAGGTCCTGAGGGCCAGGGCTCCCGCCACCCACCAGAAGGCCAGCCCCGGCACGGCGAAATGTATCGAAACGTTCAGTAAATTGTCCGCCAGGGCTCCGGCCAGGCCGGCCGCGAGAGGCACGGCCTCGTAGCGGGCCTCCGGCGGGGCCGCGCGGTAGAAACGGAGGAAGCCGTAAAAGAGGGTGGCCAGGAACCAGAGAAAGGCGCCCAGGCCCAGCAGCCCGGCCTGGGACCACTGTTCCAGCACCTCGTTATGGGCGTTGTTGGCGTGGGTACGCAGCCCGCGCATCACCGGAAAATTGGCCAGCAGGCGGCCCTGGTAAAAGGGGTAGAAGAGCTCGAACTGCCCCCAGCCCTTGCCCAGCAGCGGGTTCTCCAGGCCCATCTGCCAGGCGCTGGTCCAGATCAGCAGGCGCTGGTGGAAAGAGGAGTAGATCCTGCCGTCGTCGCCGGAGAGGCTGACGGCGGACGGGGACCTGATGCCCAGGGCGGCCTCGTTGATACGGTCAAGCAGGCCGGACCTGGTAAGGTCGGTGGAGTTGGCCGGCCAGAGAACGCACACCAGGAGCGCGACGGCGAAGAACGGGTAAAGGAATTTTTTATTGGCCTTCAACTGTCCGCGATGCGAGGCGAAGGCGAACAGGAAGGCGAAGGCCGCGGCGGCGCCCAGCCACGAGGAGCGCGTCAGGCTGGACATCAGCATGCCCTCGTAGGCGAGGAACACCAGCCCGTAGTAGGCCCGTTTCACGCCGGTGTCGGCCTTCATCAGCAGCGAGGCCGCCAGGGGCATGAATATCACCAGGTAGGTGGAAATGAAGTTGGGGTTGCCGAAGGTGGAGACCGACCGGTTGCCGTAGGGATTGAGCAGCTTGGCCCAGACCAGCTCGACGCGGAAATATTCGAGTATGCCGTAGAGCGCGGCTATAGCGCCGGCGGAAAGGGCGAGGTGGAGTATATCCTCCTGGCGGCAGCGGCGTATGAGCAGGACCACGGCGGCGAAGCCGGCGGCCCAGACGAGCGCTCCGTAGGGATCGAACAGCCTGTCGAAAAGCCCGTCGCCGGAGGGCGGCAGCCTGAGCCAGTGGAACAGGAACCACAGCGCGCCCCAGCCCGCTATCAGAGCCAGCCACTTCCCCGCCGGGACCTCCGCGTCCCTGCCGCCGTAGGGCACGCTGAGCGCCAGGTAAAAGACCGCGAGGCAGTTAATGACGAAGAACATTCCCGCTTTAAGCCCCTCGGAGGCCATGGCCGGCCTGAAAAAGGGCGCGTGGCCGTACCAGGACCAGGCGAAGGAGGCCAGGTAGACCAGCCCCAGGGCGGCCAGCGGCCGCGTCAGCGGGGTCAGCGGCAGCCGCCAGGCCCCGTCCTTCAGCGAGGCCCGCAGGAACAGGGCGGCGGCGGCCAGGACGGCGATGTTGAGGATGGTTATCTGCAGGTAGTAGGGGTTGCGGGTGAGCCCGGTGAAAAAGAGCAGCGGCGCCACGAAGAACGCCGCCGCGAGCAGCAGGACCAGCGGGAACCGCGGCACGGCGAGATTGTTTTCAGGGTCTGCCATACGTGGCGGGTTGGCCGGGGTTTTGTTTCGCGAACCCCGTGCGGAAGGGGGGCCCCGCTTCGGGGGGAAACCGACGCAAGGGTTTCCCTCTTCGGGGTTCGCGGGGCAAGGCTATGCCAGTGCCGTATCAAGGGCTATGCCCATCAGACGGCCAAAACCCCTGCCAGCCCGAACCCCGGATAGCGACCTGAGCAGTTACAGCTTCTCAGCGTTTTTTCAGCTTCTCCTGCTGGCGGGTCCTGAGATCCGTGACTTTTTTCCGCTGGCGGTTTATATAGTCGTCGATGAAATCGTCGCGCGCCTCCAGGCGCTTGCGGAGGTTCTCCACCCTGTTCTTCACCCTGGAGTACCGCCTTTCCTCGGTACGCATCAGTTTCGAGAGCCGCCCCTCCACCGTGAGCCCGCCCGCGTCCGCCGAGGCTTCGCCGCCGGCGAGGAGTTCTTTTTCGGCCGGAGGAGTTCCGTCCCCGGCGACGCCGGAGAGCGCCAGTTCGCCCTCGAAAAGCCCCACCGTGGTCTTCCCCGAGGTGGAGACGATCATCGAAAAATCGGTGCCGCGCGCCGCGCAGACCACCGTGGGAGAACGCACCGAGAACCTGGAGGCGATCCTGCCTTTCAGCCTGGCCGCCATCCAGAGCGCTTTTCCTTTCAGGAAGGAAAAGGAGAAGACCCGTTCCTGCGCGGTGGTTTTCAGCGATTCCGCCCCCGCTTCGGAGTTCTCCTCCAGCTTGATGAAGCTGCCTTCCTTGAACAGTATTTCCACCCAGGCCCCCGGGCCGGTCCTGACCTTGTCCCCTTCGGCCACCGGGCGTCCCTTCATGCCCTTCTCCCAGGACTTCCCTCCGGCCTTGAGGATCTCCGCGGAGCCCTTAAGATCGTAAATACAACCCGTTTCCCCGGCCGTCAGCGGGAGCGCGCTCATAAACAGCGCCGAAGCCAGCAAAAGTCTTTTCATAGGTCCTCCAGGTCCCGTATCACGATAAATATACAATATCCGGCAAATATTATAAAATCAGATCATGGATTTCTTCCGGCTGAGGGTGATCAATACTTTCCTGCTCTTCCTGATAGGGCTGGTGCTGGGCTTCATACTGAAGGACAAGTTCTACCCGGCCGCGCCGCCGCCCGGGCGGGAGGCCTACCAGCCCTCCTACAAGCCGTCCGCCGTAGCGCCACCCCCGGCCCAGGCCGAAGCCGAGGAGCCGGCCGACGAACCTTATACGCCCCCGGAAACCGAACCGGAGCCCTCCCCCGGAAGAGAGAGAAGGGCGGCCCGGGAGGAGGAAGCCCCGCCGCCTGAGCGGGAGGCCGTGGTTATAGAGGCCTCGCCGGCCGCGGAGGAAGGCCGCGCCGCCGGGCGGCGGGCAGTGAAGGGCAAGCAGGACGATTTTTTCAGCAACCCCGCGGCTTTCGAGGGCGAGGAGCTCGAGATGGACCTGCAGATGATCACGGCCAGGAAGAGCCAGCGCGGCTGGCGCGTGAACCTGGTCTACATCAGCCCGGAAAAAAGAACCGATTACCTTTACCTCGACGACGCCGAACGGCTGGGTGAAAAGCCGGACCTGCGCGTCGGCTACGTCTACAGAGTACGTTTCCTGTCCGGGAAAGGCGACGCTTCCGCCGGCAACACTCTCCTGTCCATCTCGGCCACCGGGGAGAAAGCGGCCTGGGCCACGGGGATAAGCGCCGTGGAATAATAAAGCGCGCATGTCCTATTTCTTCATAATCAACCCCGGCGCCGGACCCAGGCGCTCCGGCATCGGCGGGCGCATCGAGCGCTTCTTCGCCGGCAGGAAGCTGCGCTTCGAGATAGAGTACACCAGGGCCCGGGAGCACGCCTCCGAACTGTCCGCCCGCGCCGCGCTGGCCGGCTTCGCCAGGATAGTGGCGGCCGGCGGCGACGGCACTATCCGGGAGACCGCCATTCCCCTCATAGGCAAGGAGGCCGCGCTCGGCATCCTGCCCTGCGGCTCCGGCAACGGGCTGGCGCGCAATCTCTACATACCGCTGGACTTCGACAAAGCCCTGGAAGGCCTGGTGAAATGGGAACCGCGCGCCGTGGACGCCGGCCTGGCCAACGGGAGGCCGTTCTTCTGCGCCGCCGGCGTGGGCCTGGACGCCGAGGTGGCCCGCGATTTCAACTCCCTCAGCGCGCGGCGCGGCATCCTGCCCTATGTCTGGCACGCGGCGAAGCGCATCCTGGCCTACAAGCCGGTGAAAGTGGCCGTGAGCGTGGACGGGCGGCGGCTGGAGCTGCTTTCTCTCGTGAACGGCGTGCTCAACGGGGTGCAGTACGGCGGCGGCGCCAGGATGGCCCCCGGGGCCTACATGGACGACGGGCTGCTCGACCTGGTCTCTATCAGGAAGGCTTCCCTGCCCCGCCTGCTGGCGGCGGTGCCGGCGCTGTTCGGCGGCACCATCCACCGGCGCGCCGACATTTATTCCGCCTTCCAGGGCAGGATCATAGAGTTCGACTGCGGCGGCGGGGCCTGGTACCATCTCGACGGGGAGGATTTTTATTCGCACGACGGAAAATTAAGGTTCACCGCTTTGCCTTCGGTCCTCAGGGTCATCGCCCCGAAACAAAGCCTCCCGGGCAGGTGATGGCGTTCCTCCCGGAATTCACGCGCGAGGCGGTCCTGGCCGGGAAGCCGGACGGCGGCAAAGTGCGCTGCCAGGCCTGCGCGCACCGGTGCCTCGTCGCGCCGGGCGGAGCGGGGCGCTGCGGGGTCCGCTTCAACGAGGGAGGCGTCCTCAAGGTCCCGTGGGGCTATGTCTCGGGCGCCTCGCCCGACCCCGTGGAGAAAAAACCTTTTTTCCACGTACTGCCGGGCGCGCGCACTCTCTCCTTCGGGATGTACGGCTGCAATTTCCGCTGCGGGTTCTGCCAGAACTGGCAGATCGCCGATCTTAAGTCCGCCGGCGCGCCACACCCGTCCGGGACCACGCCCGCCGGGCTGGTCTCCGCGGCCCTCGGCGCCGGGGCCGGGCTCCTTGTCTCCACCTATAACGAACCGCTGATAACCGCGGAATGGGCCGCCGCCGTCTTTTCCGCGGCGAAGAAGAAGGGGCTGCGCACGGCCTTCGTCTCCAACGGCTACGCCACGCCGGAGGCGGCGGCCTTCCTCAGGCCGGTGCTGGACTTATGGAAGGTCGACCTGAAGAGCTTCGACGACGCCAATTACCGCAAGGTCTGCGGCGCGGAACTTCCCAAGGTGCTGGAGGGGCTGAGGATAATACGCGCCTCCGGCTTCTGGACGGAGGTAGTCACCCTGGTCATTCCCGGCTTTAACGACTCGGACGCGGAACTGGGCGCGATGGCGGCCTTCCTCGCCGGGCTCTCGAGGGATATCCCTTGGCATCTCACGGCCTTCCACCCGGACCACCTGATGACCGGGGTCCCCGCCACTCCGCCGGAAACCCTGGCAAGGGCGCGCGGGATAGCGCTGGCCGCCGGCCTGCGCTATGTTTACAGCGGGAATATCCCGGGCGCGGCCGGGCAGGATACCCTGTGTCCGTCCTGCGGCCGCACCGTGATAAAGCGCGAAGGTTTTTCCGTGACGGGAAACCTGCTGGGTAAGGGCGGGACCTGCCCCTGCGGGCATAAGCTCCCCGGAGTGTGGGATTGAGTTACGGAAACGCGGCGGGCGGGAGCTCCCCGCCGGGCTCCTCGAAAGCCGCCGCCAGGCCGCCCAGCAGCGCGGCGAGGGTGACGGCCAGCCCGGAGAAGCCGTAGGCCCCCAGGCTGGTGAAAAGCGCGCCCCTCCAGAACAAAAGCCCGCAGAAGAGGGCCGTGAAGGAAACTATGACCGCCAGTTCGAGCCGTTCCACGCCGGTGCGGCGGAACAGGCCGGCGAAACAGTACTGGGTCAGCGCCGTGCCCGCCGCGGAGAAGGCGAAACCGAGGGAATCGTGGAGCAGGGGCTTAAGCCGGTAGACATCCTGCGGGCCGAAAGCGAAGCGCGCCAGGGCGAAAAAAACCTTCATCGCCGCCAGCGCGCCGAGCAGTATCAGCACCGTCGCCAGCATGGACGCTCCCAGGTAGGCCGCCAGGGAGTAAAGAAGCGTTGCTTCTTCAGAGCGTGACCGGCGATCCCTCCCGTCGCCGGATCGCTCGCTATGCTTCGCATCACGTCGTTGCTCCTCGCTCGCGGACCCACAGGTCTGCTCGTTCGTCGCGCCTGGCGCTGCTTGCATATCAAGCGCCCGGCTCGGTCCGGGATCGCCGGTCACGCTCTCACTTCTTCTCATAAAAACCGATCTCTTTAAGGAAGACGGGATTGTCCTGCCAGCCGGGGCTCACCTTAACCGTGAGGTGCAGCTCCACCGGGCGCCGCAGGAAGGCGGCCAGGGCTTTCTGGGAGGTCTCGCGCAGGCGCTTGAGAGCGCTCCCGCCCCTGCCGATGATTATCGGCTTCTGGCTCTCCCGCGCGATATGTATCTTCGCGAGCACCTGGTCGTACTCGCCGGGAGTTTCCCGGAAAACCTCTATTTCCACCGCCGAAGCGTAGGGGATCTCCTGGCTGTAAAGCTTGAAGATCTGCTCGCGGATCAATTCCGCGGCGTAGAACCTTTCCCAGCGGTCCGTCAGCTGGTCCTGGGGATAGTAGGGGGGGTGCTCCGGCAGGGCGGCCCTTATCGCCGCGCGCAGCTCTTTAAGCCCGCCGCCGGTGAGCGCGGAGATATGGAAGACCTGGGCGATAGACAGGAGCTTGCCGTAGAATTCCTCCGCGGCCTTGACGCGGACGTCCGTCGTTTCCTTGTCCAGTTTGTTCACGGCCAGGTAGAGCGGGCAGCGCGCCTGCTTCAGGGGCTCGAAGAGGGGGATCTTATCCGGAGGGGGGAGGCCGGGCTCGGCGATAAGTATGCAGAGGTCGCCTTCTTCCGCCGCGGCCCGCTTTATCGCGCCGGCCATGCTGCGTTCGAACAGGTTGCGCCCGCGCAGGAAGCCGGGGGTATCCACGAAAACGGCCTGGAAGCCGGGGCCGTTGAGTATGCCCAGGATATTATTGCGGGTAGTCTGCGGCTTGTCCGAAATTATGGACAGGCGGGTGCCGCAGAGGGAGTTCAGCAGCGTGGATTTGCCGGCGTTGGGCAGGCCCGTGATCGGTACGAAGCCCGCCCGGAAGCCCGCCGGCGGTTCCGCGGTCATTTAAGGCAGACCGGGTTGGACCAGAGCGGCAGTTGGGTAGCTTTCTCCAGCTTGCGCACCTTGATATCGCCCGTGAGCTCCTGGATGTAGACCTCGCAGCTGAAGACCCTGGTGCCGGCCACGAGGTGGCCGCCAAAAGCCTTCCCTTCGAAATCGGAGAACATCGCGTGGGCGTGCACCATCGGCTTATCGTCGAACAGGCTGACGTTGCCGGTGAGCGAGAGGATCTCGAGTTCCTTCTCGATGTTCACCTTGTGGTATTTCTTGGCCTTCTGGTCGTAGATCGTGAAGGCCGCCCGCTCTACGGCGCCTATCGCGCTTATCATCCCGCAGCGCACCTGGTGGTGGTGGCAGAAATACTGTATGGCCTGCAGCAGGTCCTCCCCCTTGTAGATGCTGAATAAGAAAGTCCTGCCGGTAAGATAAGGCTTTTCCTGAGTTTGCATGTTCCCTCCGTCCCCGTCCAGTGTAACCCCGCGCAGTGTTGCGGCAGAACTATATTTTAGCAAATTACCCTATGCACTGGTAAGTTTGTATCGTTCCTATTAATTAATATAATGCTTTAAGAGAGCCAGAATGGAGGATACCATGACCACTACCGCCACAAAAGCAGTGTCTTACAGGGAACTGGGGTTCGTCAACACGCGCGAGATGTTCAAGGCCGCGATGAAGGACGGCTACGCCGTGCCGGCTTATAATTTCAACAACATGGAACAGCTCCAGGCTATCCTGACCGCCTGCGTGCGGTCCCGCTCCCCGGTGATACTCCAGCTCTCCAAGGGCGCCCGCGACTACGCCAACGCCACGCTCCTGCGCTGGATGGCCATGGGCGCGATGGAGATGATAAAGCAGATGAAGGAGGGCCCCGTGCCCGTGGCCCTGCACCTCGACCACGGCGATTCCTTCGAGCTGTGCAAATCCTGCATAGAGAACGGCTTCTCCTCCGTCATGATAGACGCCTCCCACCTGCCCTACGAGGAGAACATCAAACTGACGAAGCAGGTGGTGGACTACGCTCACCGGTACGACGTGACCGTGGAAGGCGAGCTCGGCGTGCTGGCCGGCATCGAGGACGAGGTCTCCCACGAGCATTCCAACTACACCGACCCCGCCCAGGTCGAGGACTTCGTGAAGCGCACCGGCGTGGACTCGCTGGCCATCTCCATCGGCACCAGCCACGGAGCCTACAAGTTCAAGGTGAAGCCCGGCGAGAGCGTGCCGCCGCTGCGCTTCGATATCCTGGCGGAGTGCGAGCGCCGCATCCCCGGCTTCCCGATAGTGCTGCACGGGGCCTCCTCCGTGCTGACCGGCTATATCGACATGATCAACAAGTACGGCGGCAGGATGGAGAACGCCGTGGGCGTGCCGGCCGAGCAGCTGCGCAAGGCCGCCAAGTCGGCCGTCTGCAAGATCAACATCGACTCCGACGGGCGCCTGGTGATGACGGCCGTCATCCGCAAGGTCTTCGCCGAGAAGCCGGCCGAATTCGACCCGCGCAAGTACCTCGGCCCGGCCCGCGAGGAGCTGATAAAGATGTACATGGACAAGAACCAGACCGTGCTCGGCTCGGCCGGCAGGGTATAAGACCAGGAGTTCCTTCCCCCCTTGTGGTGGAAGGCCAGGATGGGGGGTAAGGGCGCTCTATCGACCCCCACCTCGATCCTCCCCCGCCAGGGGGGAGGAAGTCTGCAGGATAGCAGGTTTCCCAATTGTGACTTGCGATATAATAATAATCGGGGCCGGGGCCTCCGGACTGGCCGCCGCGGTCGAAGCCTCCCGCGCCGGGGCTTCCGTGCTGGTGCTGGAGAAGAACCATGTGCCCGGACGCAAGATACTGTCCACCGGCTCCGGCAAATGCAATTTCACGAACCTGAAAGTAACGCCGGCCTCCTACCACCCCGCCTCGCCGGCCTTCCTTAAAAAAACTTTCTCCGCGCTGCCGCCCGCCGAGATCCTTTCATTTTTCGGAAAGCTGGGCCTGCTCTGGGTCGAAGGGGAAAAAGGCCGCCTTTTCCCCAGGTCGCTGAAGGCCCAGGACGTGGTGAACGTGCTTCTCCACGAGCTGGACTTCCTGAACGTCCCGGTGCGGACCCTGACCGAAGCCGTCTCCGTCACGGCGGACAAGGCCGGCTTCTCGGTCGAGGCCGTGAAGGTCAGGCCCAAGTGGGAGAAGAGTACGACCGCGGGCGAAAGAACGGTTTATCGCGCCGCGCGCGTCATCCTCGCCGCCGGCGGAGCCTGTTACCCCCAGATAGGAGGAGGTTCCGGCGGCTATGGCCTATTAGCTTCCCTCGGCCATACGGTTTCTGAACTCTCACCGTCCATAGTGCCGCTCAGGGCAAAAGGGGAGCAGCTGCGGGAACTCGACGGAGTAAGGCTGGAAACCGCCCTGAAGCTCGTCGCGGGCGGGCGGACCAGGGCGGAGTCGGCCGGCGAGCTGCTGTTCACCTCCTACGGCGTCTCCGGCCCGGCCGTCCTCGACCTGAGCCGGGCCGCTCTCGCGGCGCTCCGGGAAGGGCCCGCCTTCATAGAAGCGGACCTTATGCCGGACTATAAGCCGGCCGAACTGGGGAAGCTGCTGCGGGAAAGGGCGGCCGCTTTCGCCGGCCGGGCCTTCCCGCATTTCGCCTGCGGCCTGCATAATGAAAAGGTAGTCAGGGCCGCGGCGGCCAGGGCCGGGATAACCTGGAGTTCCGCGGTCCCCGCCGACTGCCCGGCGGCATTGACGGCCGCCCTTAGATCCTTTACGCTGGAAGTCGCCGGCTCGCTCGGTTTCGAGGACGCCATGGCCACGGCCGGCGGCTGCGCGCTCTCCGAAGTGGACCCGGCCAGTTTCGCCTCGAAAAAAGTAAAGGGGCTCTATATCGCCGGGGAGCTGCTGGACCTGGACGGGGACTCCGGCGGCTACAACCTGCACCTGGCCTGGACTTCGGGCATCCTGGCCGGCCGGGCGGCCGCGAAGAAATAGCCGGTCTCAGCCGTGCTTGACCAGTATGGCCTCGATGACCTTGGCCACGTGTTCACAGGTGTCCAAAGTCCCTTCGGCCACTTCGTAGATCTCCTTCCACTTGATCACCCTGATAGGGTCTTTCTCCGTCTCGAAGAGGCGGCTGATGGCTTTTTCGCGCAGCTGGTCCCCGACATTTTCCAGCCGGTGGACCTCGATGCAATGGTCGAGCACGCGGCGCGCGCGCTTGGTGTCGTGGATATGCTTGACGGCGTTGGCCAGGGCCTGGGCGGACTGGTGTATGGTGTCGGCGAACTGGACCAGGTGTTCCTCGGCGGCGTCGAGCTTGTAGAGCCTTATGCGGTTGGACATGGAATTTATCATATCCACGATGTCGTCGAGCGTGTTGGCCAGCGCGTAGATGTCCTCGCGGTCGATGGGGGTTATGAAAGTGCGGTTGAGCATATCCACTATTTCGTGGGTGAGGGTGTCCCCTTCATGCTCCAGGTCCTTGATCGTCTTGACGGTCGCCTCGTCGAAACAGCCTTTCTTCACGGCGCGCAGGAAAGCGTCGGCCGTCCTGACGATGTTCTCCGACTGCAAATTGAGGAAGTCGAAGAATTTGACCTCTCTCGGCATGAAGTTTATGGCCATTGCGCTCTCCTTGAACCCCTGGATGTTTTAATTATATCCTTTTTGAGGATTTCCCGGCTAACAGTCCGCTGAATATACGGAGGCTCCATGGACCTGAAGAACGCCATCTATAAGCGCTTCGCGCGCTATGTCAAAGTCGACACCCAGAGCGATGAGAACTCGCCGGCTTTCCCGTCGACCAGGAAGCAGTTCGTGTTAGCGAGGATGTTGGCCGCGGAGCTGAAAGCCATAGGGGCAAAGAAGGTCAGGCTGGATAAACACGGCTATGTGACGGCCGAAATACCGGCCACCGTAAAAAGCCGGAAGCCGGTCATAGGCCTGCTCGCGCACATGGACACTTCGCCCGCCGCCTCCGGCAGGAACGTTAAGCCGCGGGTCCACAAGGCCTGGAAAGGCGGCGACATCGTGATCAGCCGCAAGCACGGGGTCGTATTGAATATAAAGAACTGCCCGGAGCTGGCCCGCTGCAAAGGAGAGGACATCGTCACCGCCTCCGGCGATACCCTGCTCGGCGCCGACGACAAGGCCGGGATAGCCGTCATCGTGACGGCGGCGGAATACCTGCTGAAGCAAAAAGAGATAAGGCACGGCGCGCTGAAGCTCGGCTTCACCCCGGACGAGGAGGTCGGCCAGGGCGTAAAATTCTTCAACGTGAAGGCTTTCGGCGCCGATTACGCCTACACCTTCGACGGCGACGTGGCCGGGGCCGTGGAAGAGGAGAATTTCAACGCCGACGGCGTGAAGCTGACGGTGACCGGCAAGAGCGTGCACCCGGGCACGGCGAAGAACGCCATGGCCAACGCCGCCCGCATCGCCGCCGATATCGTGGCCTCCTGGCCCGAGAACCTGCTCCCCGAGACCACCGAGAAGCGCGAGGGCTTTATCATGTTCACGGATATCTCCGGCGGTACGGAGAAGGCGGAAGTCTCCGGCATTGTCCGCGAGCATGACCTGAGGAAACTGAAGGCCATGGAAAGGCAGCTCGGGGCTATCGTGGCCGCCAAGCGGCTGAAGTACCCGCTGGCGAAAATAGAGCTCGCTTTCCGCGAGCAGTACCGGAACATGAAGGAAGTCATAGTCAGGCATCCCGAGGTCATGGGCAAGCTGCTCGCGGCGGTAAGGCAGGCGGGCCTGGAACCGCGGGTGAAGCCCGTACGGGGCGGCACCGACGGGGCGCGGCTCTCCTTCATGGGCCTGCCGACGCCCAACGTCTTTACCGGCGGCTACAACTACCACGGCCGCTACGAATGGGTCTCGCTGGACGGTATGAATAAGTCGGCGGAGGTCCTGATAAACCTGGCCCGCAAATGGGCGGAATGAAAACACATGGCGAGTAAAAGACTTACGGCCCTGTTCCTGGAACTTGCGCGCCTGGACGGCCTGCCTGGCAAGGAAGCGCCGGTCGCGAACTATGTGCTCTCTTTTCTCAGGAACCTGGGCCTGCCGGTGCAGGTCGACGGTTCCGCGGCCGCCGCGCTCTCCAACACCGGCAATGTGGTCTGCGAAGTCGGGGGCGGGGGGGAGTTCGCCCTGGCGGCCCACATGGACACCTTGTACCCGACCGCCGGGACGGAGCCGCTGGTGACGGCCGACCGGATCTCCTCCGGCGGCAAAGGCCCGCTCGGCGTGGACGGCCGGGCCGGCATGGCCGCCATCCTCTACGCGCTCGAGCGCGCGGTACACAGCGGCCTCCCGCTTAAACCCTTCACCGCGGCCTTCACTACCCGGGCCAAGGGCAATATGGCCGGAGTTAAACACCTGGCCCTGCCGCAGCGATCGCGCTGCGCCTTTGTCTTCGGCTCGGAACTGGACCCCGGGGCATACACCGCCTCTTCTCCCGGCATAGCCCTCTTCTCGGCGGATATCCTCGGCAGGACCTCGGACGCGGCCTTAAGCCCCGAAAGCGGCATCAGCGCCATCACCATAGCCGCGAAGGCGATCTCCGCCCTGTCTTTGGGCAGGCACGACGCGGAAACCACTTCCAACATAGGCACCATCGCCGGCGGAGTCAATACCGGGATAGTCCCGCTGGCGGCTTTTGTAAGGGGGCAGGTGCGCGTCTCCGATGCCGCCAAAGCGCCCCTCGTGCTGGACGGCTTCAAGGCTGAATTCGAGAGGTCCGCCGCGGCCGCGGGAGGAGCTGTCTCGTTCAAATGGTCCTGGGACTACCAGCCATACCGCCATGCGCCCGGTTCGGAAGTCCTGCGTCTGGCCGACTGGGCGCTCAGGGACTCCGGGCTGACCCCCGCGCCGGTCGTGGCGCCAGGCGGCAGCGAAGCCAACGCCTTGAACGCAAAGGGCGTCGCCGCCGTCAGCTTCGGCATAGGCGCCCGCAGCCCGAAGCAGAACGACGAACATATCCTGCTGGACCACCTCGCCAAAGCCTCCGAAATAGTCTCCCACCTGATAAAAAAATAGTCCGCTGACAGGCCCCGTTTCCGCAAGCCGGGCGCCGGCATTTGGTAAATAACATCTATCACCTTGACTTTTATCAATTCGTCTGCAATGATATATATAATTAACGAGGGGGGGCCGGCCCTGAGCAATAAAAAGTTCATCATTTATTCGGGATTCGGCAATATTGTTCTTCTATAATATCAATATGAGCGAAGGCGACACGGCGTTTGAGCTGGACGGGGTGAGCGGAGCGCGCGGCATTTTCCGGGAGAATGCGCCGGCGTTTTTTCTGTGCCTGTGCGCCGTTCTCTCTCCCGCGGCCGGCCTTTTCGCCGCGAGCGCGGGGGGGGAATATCAGCTCGCCTCCTATTCCGCCGGCGTAGCCGGCGGCTCGGTGCTCTCCGGCGGGGAATACGCCTCTAAAGGGGCCGCCGCCCAGCCCGTGCTGCCGCCCGACGCCAGTCTGCGCGGCGGCGGGGCATATACGGACCGGGCCGGCTTTTACAACCCGCCGCACCTCACCTACCAGAGAAGCCTCGCCACCACGCTGGCCCTTCCCGGCAGCAATTCCTCCCTCACGCTGCCTTCCGGCTCGATCGAAATGGAGATGTTCGACATAGTGCTCAATAAGAACGCCGGTTCCACGCAGATCTCCGTGGACCAGGGTAAAATAGACCTGGCGAATTCCCGCATGGCGACCAACGAGGGCGCCTGGGCGCTGCCGCTCACCGGGAACATCACCGAGACCTATATTTTCGACGAACAGGGTTCCTGGAACGAGCCCTTCAAGAAGCCGGGCTACCTGACCCTGGCTTACCGGGATGACAATGGCGACGGCATCATCGACGGCTCGAATCCGCCGGTGAGGGCCGACACCGCCCGGGTCTGGGGGCTGGACGAGGACCGGGACATGTGGGTCAAACTACCGCCGTCCGGGCTGGACGACGCCGCCCGCACTATAACCATCCCGCTCCTGGAACCCGGCGTCTTCGCCATCATCGCCACGGTGGACGATTCCGTGAAGAACGCCCACGCCTACCCGGTACCGTTCCGTCCTAACGGCGGCGCCGCCGGGATCGGCGCGGGCAAAACCGGGACCGCCGCCGCGGGAATAACCTTCACGGGCCTGCCGCAGGTCGGCCGCATAGAGATCTACACGCTGGACGGGCAGCTCGTAAAGAAGCTCCCCATCGAGAACCCCGCTTCGGCGGAGATAAAGTGGGACGTTAGGAATTCCGCGGGCGAGAAGGTCCGCAGCGACGTCTATATCTGGCGGATCATTTCAGGCTCCAATGTCAAAGCCGGGAAACTGATGATAATCTGGTGACGGCGGGCGGGGAGATCGGGAATATGAGGACCGGCGAAAGCATATCCTGGGGACGGCGTGTGAAAAGCGGGCGGGCCCGTTTTTTTGCCGTCCTGCTTTTCGCGCCGGTCTTCGCGCACCTGCTGACGCCGCCGGCGACGGCTGGCGTCCCTACCAAGATCACCTACCAGGGAAATATACGCCAGAGCGGGAATCTTGTCACCGGCCAGCGCAACATTGTTTTCAGGATCTACCCTTCTTCCACCTCTTCTTCCGCCCTCTGGACCAGCCCCGTTTACCCGGTCTCCGTTTCCACCGGCGTTTTCAAGGTGGACCTGGAGCCGGCCCTCGCGGACCTTACCGCGGCGGCCTGGGAAACGGGGAGCCTCTGGCTCGAGCTGGAAATAGAAGGCGTCAAGCTCTCCCCCCGCGACGAACTGACCTCCTCGCCCTACTCGGTGAACTCGCTCCTGCATTCCGGCAAGCGCTATACCACCGCCGCGGTGGCCCCGTCGACAGCGGCCCTCGGGGATTTCTGGATGGACAGCTCTACGAATCTTTTCAAGTATTGGGACGGCGCGGCCTGGGCCCCGGTGGGAACGGTCGGGGGGCAGCCCGGCGCCCATGCGTCCACCCACTACGGGGGCGGCAGCGACCCTATAGCGAGCCTCGGCGCGCACACGGTAGCCGGGACGCTTACCCTGGCGAATTCCGATATAGCCGGCGCCGCCCATATAGCGGCGTCCTCCGCGACTTTCGCCAATTCGGTGACCGCCTCCTCCTTTACCGCGGCGGGCGCCCTCGGCGTGGGCGCGGCCAGGCTGCGCCTGGATCCCGGCGTCGAGCTGACCTCCACCACCGCGGCCAACTATGGCGGCGTCTATGTCTCCACCCATATCTATACTCCCGGGGATATTTACGCGGCCAGGCTGTACGGCGACGGCTCCACCTTGAGCGGCCTGGGCGGGACCCTGGGCGGCGGCCAGGCGGCCCTGCTGCCGTACTGGACGGCGGCCAACGCCCTGGGCAATTCCAACCTGTCGCGCGACTCCGCCGCCAGTCTGACGGCGATAAATTCGACTTTTACCGTGCAGGGCAAGGACGCGGGCGGCTACAGCCTCTGGCTCAGTTCCGGCCTCGACATGGCGAACGGTACGGTGAACGCCGGGCTGTTCAGCGGCTCGGGCGCCTCGCTCACCAACCTGAACGCTTCCAGCCTGGCCGCCGGCACGGTGGCCGACGCCAGGCTTTCCGCCAACGTCTCCCTTCTGGACGCGAATCAGAACGTAAGCGGCATAAAGACTTTTACCAGCAGCCTGACCGTCACCAGCGCTTCCGGGTTGAGCGCGCCCAGGGCGTACTTTAATCCCAACGTGGAGCTAAGTTCCACGACCGCCGCCAACTACGGAGGTATATATGTATCCACGCATATATATACGCCCGGGGACGTCCGCGCGGCCAGGCTTTATGGCGACGTGACCGGTGTTACCGGCCTGCCGCCGGGGGCGGACAGCCTGGGCAGCCACATAGCCACCGCCACGCTTAACATGGCGGGTTTTAACATAGTCGGCGCCGGCTCGCTGACCGCCGCCGGGCCTGTTACCTCTTACTCCAGCATGACGGTAGCCGGCGCGGCCGGCGGCTACAGCCTCGCGCTCAGCTCCGGCATAAATATGCCCGCCGGCACGGTGAACGCCGGGCTATTCAGCGGCTCGGGCGCTTCGCTCACCGCTCTGAACGCTTCCAGCCTGGCAAGCGGGACCGTGGCCGACGGCAGATTGTCGGCGAACGTCTCCCTCCTGGACGCGAACCAGAATCTGACAGGCATAAAGACCTTCGCCAGCAGCGTGACCGTCACCAGCGCTTCGGGCCTGAGCGCGCCCAGGGCGTACTTCAGCCCCAACGTGGAGATGGGCTCAACGACCGCAGCCAATTACGGAGGGATATACGTATCCACGCATATATATACGCCCGGGGACGTACACGCGGCCAGGCTTTATGGCGACGTGACCGGTGTTACCGGCCTGCCGCCGGGGGCGGACAGCCTGGGAACCCACATCGCCACCGCCACGCTGAACATGGCCGGTTTTAATATCATCGGCGCCGGCTCCCTGACCGCCGCCGGGCCCATTACCTCCTACTCCAGCATGACGCTGGCCGGCGCGGACGCGGCCGGCTACAGCCTCGCGCTCAGCTCCGGCCTCAGCATGCCCTCCGGGACAGTCAACGCCGCCCACTACGCCGGCGCCGGCGCTGCGCTCACCGCCCTGAACGCTTCCAGCCTGGCCACCGGTACCGTGGCCGACGGCAGACTTTCCGCCAACGTCTCCCTGCTGGACGCCAACCAAAACCTGAGCGGCATAAAGACCTTCGCCAGCAGCGTGACCGTCGCCAACGCTTCCGGCCTGAGCGCGCCAAGGGCGTACTTTACTCCCAATGTGGAGATGAGCTCCACGACCGCCGCCAATTACGGAGGGATATACGTATCTACGCATATATATACTCCCGGGGACGTCCGCGCGGCCAGGCTTTACGGCGACGTGACCGGGGTGACCGGCCTGCCGCCGGGCGCAGACAGCCTTGGAACCCATATAGCCACCGACACGCTTAATATGGCGGGCAACCCCATAGTCGGCGTCTCGTCTATAAACCTGACCGCCGCAGGCCTGACCGGCCCGGACGCCATATTCCAGGTCGCCGTGTCCACTTTTGTGGTGCGCAATAACGGCTATGTCGGGATAGGCACCCTGGACCCTTGGGAGAAACTCCACATCTCTACAGGCAACATCCTCCTGCGGAATTCCGGCGGCCAGGCCATCCGGATGGTCAATACCGGCATAGCGGACAACCCCGAATTCCGCGTGGGACGCATTCTAACGGCGGGCGACGGGAGCAGCGCCTGGCGGGTCCTGTATACGGACGACGCCACCCCGGAGATACCGGTCTTCGAGTTCGACCAGAAAGGCATAGTCGCTTCGGTAAAGCCTACGGTCGGCAGCCATTTCGAGGGTTTCATCTCCGGCGAAGTCAACCCGCTGTTCCGCCTGAACTCCTTTCCCACCATGCAGCTGGAATTCGGAGCCGGCGGCGCCTCCGCCACCGACGTCATAATGCGCAGGGTCTCCGCGAACACGCTCGGACTCAGGACCGCGGGCGCGGACCGGCTGCTGATCGATCCCTCCGGCAATATAGGCATCTCCACCGGCCTCCCCCAGGGGCGGCTGGACGTCCTGGCCGCGGGCTCGGCGCAGACCGACATGACCCAGCTCTGGCGCGACGGCACTGGCGTGATAACAGCCTCCATGTCCGCCACCGGCGCCCTGATGGCGGTAAAATTCATTGGCGACGGGGCCGGCATAACCAATCTGACCGGCGGCGCCGACAGCCTGGGCACCCACATCGCCACCGCCACGCTGAACATGGCCGCTTTCGACATAGCCGCCGTCTCCACGATAACGGTCAGTTCCATAACCACGGCCGCGGCGGGCGTCACCTTCAGCACGCACGTTTTTGTAATGAACGGAAATCTAGGCGTCGGGACGACGGCCCCGGCCGTTTCATTACACGTCGCGTATGAGTCGGACGGCGAGATCAGGGTGGTTTCCGATTCCGCCTATGTCAGGGCTCTGGACACCACGGCCGGAACCGACCTGGTGCTCTGGGCCGATAACGGCGGAGTGGGCTATGTGGGAACCGTATCCAACCACCCGCTGAGGCTGCTCGCCGGCGGCGGCTCGCTGACCCTGGAGAACGCTTCCGGCAATCTCGGCCTCGGTACTGATACTCCGGCGCATAAACTGCATATCGAGGGCGACGCCCTGGTAACGAGCAGCCTGTCCGTTTCCGGCTCCGGCTTAAGCGGAGCGGAACCAGTTTTCCAGGTCATAGGCGGCACTTTGACCGTGCTGGCCAACGGCGACGTCGGTATTTCCACTAACGCGCCGGAGGCACGCCTGGACGTGAAAGCTTCCGGCTCCGCGCAGACCGACATGGCCCAGCTCTGGCGCGATTCCGGCGGCGTCATAATCGGCTCGATGTCCGCCACCGGCGTGATGGCGGCCGGGTACTTCGTCGGGAACGGCGCGGCTTTAACGGACCTGGACGCTTCCGCTCTTACGGACGGGACTTTGCCGGACGGGAGGCTTTCCGGGACTTATTCCGGCGCTTTAACCTTCGGCTCCGCCGCCGGCGGGCCGGTCTCCTTCTCGACGAACGTCGTTCTTTCCGCTTCGCAGTTGAGGTTCGGGAATTTCGCCGCGCCCCCTTCGGCCATGGGCGTCGGCGCCATGTACTACGACACAGGCTCGCAACTGCTCTACTATGCGAATAACGGAGGCTCCTGGAACGCGCTCGCGGCCGGCGGGGCCAGCCCCTGGGGCGGCGCCGGCGGGGCTGTTACGCTGAATACCTCCACCGACCTGGTGGGCATAGGCAAGGCGCCCGCCGAGAAACTCGACGTCGCCGGCACTATCTACGCCGATTTCGGGATCTCCGCGGCCACGGCCGTTATAAGGAATACCGGGGCGGACGCGCTTACGGTGGCCGGCGGCATGACCGTAAGCACTATAACCGTCAGTTCCATCACCACGACCGCCGCCGGCGTCACCTTCAGCACCAACGTCTATGTGCCGAACGGCAACGTCATCCTGGGAACGCTGCCCGAAGCCAGGCCGGAGCTGCTGGCGGCCGGAGGAGCTATTTCCGCAGACGCCGCTCTGTCCGTCTACGGCTATTTCAACAATTACGGGGCCAATGTCGCCTGGAAGGGCCGCGGCGGAGGGACGACTTTCACTCTGGGTACGGATAACAACAACACCGGCAGCATTTTGACGACATACGGCGGCACCTCGTTTATTCTTACAAATTCCGGATTGGGCGACGTACTGAAGTTCGACGGCTATGACACGAAAGACCTTTTCATTTACCGGCCCGCCTATTTTTCCGGCAGCGTAGGCGTAGGGACGACCGGAGCCACCTCTAAATTCGACGTCTCGGACGGCTCTATAACGGTCAGGGGCGCGGACGCCGCCCTGATCCTGGGAACCACGGACCGCGTACTCTCGCCCGAGACGGATACGGCCTACGGCGCGGGCGTAAAGGTATCCACGAATATTTACATAGTGGGTTTCTCTTCAGCCGCGAAGTATTACGGCGACGGGTCAAGCCTTACGGGGGTATCCACGGGCACGCTGAAGATAGGGGACGCCTACGGTGGCGGCATAGTGTTCTGGGTGGACGCCAAGGGGCGCAGCGCGCTTATTTCCGCCACGGCTGACCAAAGCAGTTCTATCCAGTGGGCCCCCACTACCGGGTTTACCGGCGCCAGTGTAGACGGCATAGGCGGGGGCAAGTCAAATACGGTGATGATAACCACCACCACGGGCCCCGGCAGCTACGCGGCGCGGCTGTGCGCGGATTATGCCGTAACAGTGGGCGGTGTGTACTACGATGATTGGTACTTGCCTTCCAAGGACGAGTCGACGTTGCTCTACGGCCAGAGTACGGTGGTGGGAGGGTTCACTGCCGATTGGTATTGGTCTTCTACCGAATATGTGCCGAGTACTACCTTCGCGTGGGCCGTGGGCTTCTTTGACGGCAGCACGGGCAGCGGCCTCAAGTCTGGCGGCAAGTACGTCCGTTGCGTCCGCGCCGGTCCGATTTCCGCATTTGACCATTTGCGGGACGCCGAGACAGTGCGCGACGGCGCTTACCGGAGCAGCAACCAGACCTTCACGGGCGGCAACACTTTCACGCAAGGTATAACCGCCTCCTCGTTCACGGCCACCGGCATAGGCGTGCAGGCAACGCAGTTGCGGCTGTCCACGCACACTAATGTTATAATTTCCTCGGAAGCCTCGACCGCGCTGGGCGGGGGCGTACGCGTTTCCACCAACGTGTATATAGTGGGCTTCAGCTCGGCCGCGAAATATTACGGCGACGGCTCGAGCCTGACCGGCATAGCCGGCGACGACCTCGGCGGCCACACGGCCACGCAGGACCTGGATATGGCGGGTAAGGATATTGTGAGCGTCTCCACCCTGACCGTCAGTTCCATCACCACTACCGCCGCCGGCGTCACCTTCAGCACCAATCTCTTCGTCATGAACGGCAATGTCGGCATCGGGACGGCGAATCCCTCCGCGAAACTTGAATTGCTGGGCGGCGATTTGCTCATCGGCGGGGCTGCTCCCTCGACGCTCAAGGGGGACGGAGCGGAGTCCACGCTCGGCGGCGGTCTCAGGCTCGGCGTCGCTGGAACGCTTACGGCGGGCGGAGGCGTGGCAACGACCGGCGGGGGAGGCGTATATTTATACGAGGATGAAACTTACGCGACCCAGTGGATAAGCCTCATTTCGGAGGCCCCCGGAACCCTTATGCTGGACACAGGCGGCACCACCAGCAGCAAATTGAGTCTGGCTTCCCTGACCGATAACCGGACTTTCACCTTTCCCGACGCTAACGGTACCTTTATCGTTTCCGATTCCGTAACCGGCAATGTCGGCATTTCCACAGGCTCGCCGCAGGCCCGGCTGGACGTGCTGGCGGCGGGCTCCACGCCTTCGGACGTGGCCCAGATCTGGCGGGATTCCGCCGGCACCGTGGTCAGTTCTATGTCGGCCGCGGGCCTGTTGACAGTAAATTCAGTGAAGGTCAGCGGCGCCGGGACGCTCACCGCGAACACCATTTATGCTCCTGCCGGGGCCGGATTGTATGTGGCTAATGCCGACGACACCGCGTATTTCGAGATCGCTTCGGGCGGGGCCGCCTCTATCGTGTCCAAGAGCGGGACGTCGGCTTCCATCGCATCGGGGGACGGGGCGAACGCGTTCTTCGGGGATTATGGGCGGTTAGTGGATGAGGTAATACTGCAGCCGGAAAACGGCGGCGCGGTCGGGGTGCTTGGGAATCCGGCTGCGAACCCAATCATGGCGCTCCTGCTGCTCGGAAATGACACTCTCTACGCCGGCAGCGCCGGCGGCACCTACCTCGGCATCAACCCACCCGGCGGCTTCGCCGGCGACCTTGTCAACATGCAGAAGGGCAACGCGCCCAGGATGATAATTACGGGCGCAGGCGACGTCGGCCTCTCCACCGGCGCCCCGCAGGCCCGGCTGGACGTGCTGGCGGCGGGCTCCGCGCCTTCGGACGTGGCGCAGCTCTGGCGCAACTCCGCCGGGACCATAGTTTCCTCCGTCAGCGCCACCGGCGTAATGATGGCCTCCAGATTCATAGGCGACGGCTCCGGCCTGACCGGCGCCGGCGACAGCCTGGGCAGCCACATCGCCACCGCCACGCTGAACATGGCCGCTTTTGACATAGTCGGCGTCTCCACCCTGACCGTCAGTTCCATCACCACTACCGCCGCGGGCGTCACCTTCAGCACCAATCTCTTCGTCATGAACGGCAATGTCGGCATCGGGACGGCTTCCCCTTCCGCGAAGCTATCCGTCGCGGGAAACATGATCTCTAACGGAACATTTACGCTTGGCGACAGCCTTTCATTGAGCGGACTGGACACCCTGACGGTGGGCTATGGCGGAAACCCCGTCGCCGATCAAAGCACCGGCAGGATCCGCTTCCCGGGCTACAACGTGAATCACGGTTCTCTCGCCTGGTATCCGAACGGTTATACGCCCGGGGGCGTTTCAGCGGCGCAGGGCGCCTCCTTTTACCTCACCGGCGGCGGCAATAACCCCGTGACGGAGTACGATTCCGCTCCCGCCAACTTGTCGGTCAGCGGCGCCCTGCAGCTGGCCCTTAAATCGGCCAACTCGAAAAACAAGCGGATCCTGATCTTCGGGGACCAGGAGGACGCCAGCGGCTATGCGGCGGCCGACGACACGGGAAGAATGTTTTTCGAGGGCGCCAACGTACGCCATGCTTTCTTTGTGTACCGCCCCAAAGCCGCCACCCCCCGTTTCTATATCACCGGCACCGGCTCCCAGGGAGGCTTCGACGATCTCAGCATGGACCTGCAGGTCAATGGAGCCGGCTTTTTCGCGAACGACACCGGCATAGGGACGGCCAGCCCGGCCGCCACTCTCCACGTTTCTAGCGCAGTCGCCTCCGCCGCTACGAACATTCTGCTCGTTTCCTCCGGCATGGCGTCGGGCCAGGAGCTCCTGGCGGTAAAGGGAGACGGCAATGTCGGCATAGGCACGACGTCGCCGGGCCAGAAACTGCATGTCCTCGGCGGGTCGATCATAGTGAGCCAGGACGGCAGTGATAATATCTTCATCCGGCACGAGGTCCCGCAGGCCGGGATCGCCTTCTCGCGCGGCTCCGCAACGGGCGGTCTCATGCTGAACCTGGCCAGCGAACCGAGGTTCGTCAACTCCGCTGGCGTCCAGGTCCAATGGAGCGCTTCCGACCTGGACCTCAACACCCCGGACGGCGGGATGATCAACTTCGGCAAACGCAGCGACGGGTCTTTCGCCAACATCGTCGGCTACCGCTTCGGACAATTGGCGGGCTCCGGCATATTTATGGGCCTGGGCAACCAGGGCCAGGTTACTCTGGGCGCCGGCCTCAGCCAGGACGACGTCCTGATCAAGCGCAACGTGACCGGCGCGTTCGCGGAGGAAGGGACCCTCCTGCGCCTGCAAAAAGATATCACGGGAAGTTCCACTTACGGCGGCGAGTACCTCAAATGGGGAACCACCGCGGCCGACCTCGGCGTGATAGACCAGTCCGGCAGCCTGGGGATCGGGACGGCGGCGCCGGGCGCGCGGCTGGAAGTGG
>JACQPH010000131.1 GCA_016207645.1 Elusimicrobiota bacterium | reverse complement strand
GCCGACCTCGATGGACGTGCGCCCGACGTAGTTGACCCGCGCCTCGGCGATGAGGACGTGGCCGACGCTGATGGGCACCAGGAACTCCACGCGGTCCATGGCCACGGTCACGCAGGTCTGTCCCGAATGGCGCATAGCGCAGACCCCGGCGGCTTTATCCGCCATGGCCATAACTATGCCGCCGAAGGCCGTGCCCATGGCGTTGGCGTGGTGGGGGAAGATGACGTCGGCGAGCTGGGTGACGGAGGAGGAGGCCGGCTTTGGTTTGAATTTCATGGTTTTTTCAGCCGCGCGGTGAGCGCCGCCGCGAACGGGATCAGGTCGGCTATCACCAGCACGTCGGCGAGCTCGGAGATGGGGGCTTCCTTGTCTTTATTTATAGCCACGATAAAACCGGATTTCCTCATCCCGGTGAGATGCTGGGTCGCGCCCGAGATGCCGCAGGCCAGGTAGAGCTTCGGCGAGACTACCTGCCCGGTGGAGCCGACCTGGCGGCTGTGGTCGAGCCAGCCCGCGTCCACCACCGGCCTGCTCGCGCCTACTTCGGCGTGCAGGGCTTCGGCCAGGGCGGAGATGACCGCCAGGTTCTCCTGTTTGCCTATGCCCCTGCCCGCGCCGACGATGATCGCGGCTTTGGTCAGATCCACTTCTTTTTTCTCGGCGGGCTCGTAGCCGAGAAAATTTACGGGAGAAGCGGTCTTCTCTACGTCCAGCTTTTCTATCCGCGGCTCCGGCGGGCCGGGGTTTTTCAGGGTGAAGGCCCCGGGCTGGAGCGTCAGCACCGCCTTCGCGGTCGCCGGCGCGACTAACCTGCGCATCTTCCCGTTCAGGCAGCCGACCTCGAATTTCCCGTCCCTGACCGCTATGATGTCGGAGACCTGGCCCGCTTTCAGGGCGGCGGCGACCCGCGGGGCCAGGTCCCAGCCGTAGGCGGAGTGGGAGAAAACGATATGATCGGCGTTCTCCCTGGCCGCCGCCTCGAGCACGAGTCTTTTATGCAGGTCCGGATTATACTCCAGGTAGTCGGCCGCGTCGGCGAAATAAACTTTCCCGCGCAGTTTTTGGCACGCATCCGCGCTGCCCACCAGAAGCGTAGCGCGTTCGGCTTTAAGTTCGTCGGCGAAGGCCTCCAGCTCAAAGCAGGACTCGAGCAGCTGTCCTTCCCTGTATTCACCCACAAGCAGAACTTTCATAACTATTATACGCCTTTGAAACTGCACAGGTCGCTACAGGGGGTTCGGGTCGTCCGGGGTTTTGCCCCGCGAACCCCGGAAGATGGAAACCCTTGCGTCGGTTTCCCCCCGCCAGGCGGGGGCCCCCCTTCCGCAAGGGGTTCGCGAAACAAAACCCCGGCCAACCCTCCACTACCGGAGCAGTTACAAGCCCCTTAAGCCGGGGATCTTTTCCCTCAGGATCCCCGCCAGCTTGTCCGCCGTCTCGGCCGCCTCGCCCTCGAGGACGACGCCCGCTCCTTTCCTGGCGGGCGGGTAGAACTTTTCCGTGACGACCGCGGGCCCTTCTTTGCCCAGCGTCTCCGCGCCGACGGTCAGCAGCTCTTTCTTCCGGGCTTTCATTATGTTCGGCAGCGTCGGGTAGCGCGGCACGTTGAGCCCCGACTGGCAGGTCAGGAGCGCCGGCAATTTAAGCTCCACCACGCCCTTGACGCCGCCCGCCAGTTCGCGCCTGACCCGGCAGAGCCCGCCCGTAAATTCAAAAGCGACTATTGTCGTGGCGCAGGCCAGGCCCAGCAGTTCGGCCGCTAGCACGCCCACCTGGCCGGAGCCCCTGTCCTGGGACTGCATGCCAGTGAAGATAAGGTCGAACTTCTTTTCGCGGGCGAAATTCGCTATCAGGGAGGCGATCTGCCAGGGGTCCTTCCGGTAAGCCTCCGCGTCCTCGATGTGCACGCCCCTGTCGGCGCCCATCGCGAGAGCTCTCTTTATCGTCTCGACGACCCGCCTGGGGCCGATGGAGAGCACGGTGATGTCCGGCGCGCCCGCCAGTTTCTCTTTCAGCCTGACCGCCTCTTCCACCGCGTACTCGTCGCAGTCGTTCAGCTGGAAGGCAAGGTCCGTCTCGTCGAACCAGGTGCCCTCGGGGTTCGGCTTGAAGGTGGTTTCCAGGTCGGGGACCTGTTTCACGCATACAAGGATCTTCATAAAACTCCCTCAGAGCAGGATAATGGACCGGAGCAGGGTCTGGTCGTGGCTTCTCAGAAGATCGAAAGCCCCGTTGATGTCGCTGAGCGGGAACCTGTGGGTGACGAGTTCCTTGAGCTTTATTTTTCCGAGCCTTACCATCTCTATCACCTTGGGAAAGTCCACCGGCCTGCAGCCCAGGGAGCCGGTGATCTCCATTTCCCTGAACATTATCCTGGCGGGGCTTATGGTAAGCGGGTCGGAGCTGTAGCCGAGTACAACCATCTTGCCTCCGGACCGGATAGAGCCGAAGGCCGTCTCGAGGGTCTGGGTCAGCCCGATGGCCTCCAGGGCGATATCGGCTCCTCCCCCGGTCAGCTTCCTGATCTTTTTGGCCGTATCCTCGCCTTTTACGGCCAGGACCGTTTCGCAAGCGCCCAGGCTCCGCGCCAGGTTCAGTTTTCCCTCGACAGCGTCCACCGCTATAACTTTGGCGCCCATGGCGGCGGCCACCTGCACCACGTTCATCCCCACGCCGCCGCAGCCGAAGACCGCGATAGTGTCGCCGGGCTTAAGGTCCGCCCTGTTCTTCAGCGCGTGGAAAGGAGTGGCGAGGGCATCGGTTATGATCGCCGCTTCCTCCAAAGGAATTCCGTCGGGCAGCGGGATCACGTCCTTTTCGCTGACCGTCAGGTATTCGGCGAAGGCGCCGTCCATATGGTTGCCCAGCATGACCATATTCTCGCAGATATTCTCTTTCCCGGTGCGGCACAGAAAGCACTCGCCGCAGGAGAACACGGGGGGGATAATAACCCTGTCGCCCTTCTTCAGCTTCCTGGCGTCGGGCCCGGCCTCCTCGATGACGCCGGAGGGCTCGTGGCCCAGGATGATGGGCGGCTTCTTGAAAGTGGGCACGCCGTGGTCGAGGTAGTGCAGGTCGGTATGGCAGACCCCGCAGGCCCGTATCTTTATCAGGACCTCGCGCCCGGCGGGCCGGACGACGGGAATTTCTTCTATCTTGAGCGGGCTGCCTTTTTCGCGGAAGATCGCTGCTTTCATGTTATTTTTCTCCTTGGACAGCTTTTTGTTTGCCCCAGACCGGCTTTCTTTTTTCGAGGAAAGCCGCCAGCCCTTCGTTCCCGTCCTCCGTTTTCGCCAGGACCTCGAGATAGATCTCCTCGGCTTCTTTCAGCTTCGCGGGGAAATCCGCCAGGTGCAGTTTCTTGAACGCTTTCTTGGTGAGATGGAAAGAGGAATCGCTCAGGTCGGCGAACCTGAGCAGGTATTTTTTCGCCTCTTCGTCGAAATTCGCGGCGTCGAGCAGCTTGTTGACCAGCCCCAGCCTGTAAGCCTCCGCGGCGCTGACGGCTTCGCCGGAGAGGATGAAGTCCAGCGCGGCTTTCGGCGGGAAAAAAGCGGGAAAGGCCGCCAGCGCCACCGGCGGGAAAAGCCCCAGCTTGATCTCGGGCTGGCCGAACTTGGCCTTTTCGGAGGCCAGGACCACGTCGCAGAAAAGCGCCAGCTCGCTGCCGCCGCCCAGGGCCGCGCCGTTGACGCAGGCCACGGTTATTCCGTCGAAAGAATGCAGCAGCAGGAACACCTCGCCGAAAGTCTTTATCATCTCCGTCACCTGCGCCGGGAGATGCTCTTTTATATCCGCCCCGGCGCTGAAGGCTTTTTCGCCGGACTTGAAAATAAGGACCCTGTAAGACCCGCTCAAAAGTTCCCGCAGGGCTTCCTGGATTTCCTTCAGCATCGCTATGTTCAGGATATTGTAAGGCGGGTTGTTCAGGGTTATAGAGAATACCGGGCCTTCCCTTTCTATCTTGATCATATGTACTGGCCTCCGTCCACCTGGATCACCGTCCCGGTGATGTGGTCCGCTTTTTCCGACGCCAGGAAAGCGGTCAGGTGGGCCACGTCTTCCGGCCGGCCCAGTTTTCCCAGGGCGCTTTCCTTTATCGCCGCCTCCACCGCTTCCGGGGGGAGGGTCTTCGTCATTTCAGTCTCTATCATTCCCGGCGCCACGCAGTTCACGTTGACCCGGTACCGGCCCAGCTCTTTGGCCACGGATTTCGTCAGCCCTATCACGCCCGCCTTCGCGGCGCAGTAATTAGACTGGCCGAACTATCCCCGCAGGCCGTTGATGGAGGCGATGTTGATTATTTTCCCGCCGCGCTGCTCCTTGAAAACGGGCGCCGCGGCCCGTATATGGTTGAAATAACCCTTGAGGTTGACTCCGATCACCGCGTCCCATTGCTCCGGCGTCATCTTCCAGATCACCGCGTCCCGCGTGATCCCGGCATTGTTGACCAGGATGTCCAGGCCGCCGAATTCTTTTATCACGCCGCTGACCACGGCCCCCACCTGGGCGTAGTCGGCCGCGTCCACCGGGAAGGATAAAGCTTTCCCGCCCAGTTCCCGGACCTCCCGCGCCACGGCTTCCCCTTCCGCGGGCTCGCCTTTATAATCAAAGGCCACGTCCGCGCCCAGCCGGGCGAGCTCCAGGACTATGGCCCTGCCTATTCCCCGGCTGCCGCCGGTGACCAGGGCTTTTTTTTCGGTAAGTTCCGGCATCCTTAATTCTTGACCGCCAGGGGCTTTGCCAGCACCGCTTCCATGAAGGCTTCGTCCACCGGCTTTCCTTTGGCTATCAGCTGCCGGTATTCGATGAAGTCTATCACGTCCTTGCCCGTCGCCTTCTTGGAATTGAAAGCGTTGAAGCCCATATAGGCCTCGGTGTTCATGTTCGCGGCCAGCCAGTGGCGGTTGTAGCTCTTGGCCTGGTCCCAGAAATATTTCTTCTTCGCGCGCATGCTGTCCAGCGTCTTGGCCAGGCAGCCCGGGAAGAGGTTGGTCATTTTCCAGATCGTATTGCCGACGGCCTTATCGAGGTTGGTAAAGTCCAGCTGCGCGGTCTTCAGGAACTCCCGCGCCGCCTTCCCCGCCTCGCCGGCGACGAACTCGCCGTAAACTATTTCGCCGTCGTCCACGTATTTATCCGTGATCACGCCGGGGTTGCGGATGAATTTCCCGTCTTTTTTTACGACCTGCGCCACCTGGCCGATCAGCCCCAGTCTCTTCACCTTGTAGGCGCTCCAGAGCTCGCAGGAGACGCAGTTCCAGATGGCGTCCTCGATGCTCAGGTACCAGGGCAGGAAGTCGGTGGAGCCGCCGTCGGGGGCCGAGCCGTGCCTGGGCCCCGCCTGGCCGAAGACGGCGGTATCGGCGGCGATGGTGATGTCGCAGGCCATGCCTATTTCCTGGCCGCCCGCCACCCGCATGCCGTTCACGCGGCAGATGGTGGGCTTCTTGCAGTGGAGGATGGCGTCCACCATCCCGTTGAAAAGGTCCATGTATTCGCCGTATTCGTTCGGCTTGCCGGAGTAATACTGCGCGTATTCCTTCGTGTTCCCGCCGGTGCAGAAGGCCCTGTCGCCCGCGGCGGTGAAGACCACGGCCACCACGCTCCTGTCGAGCGAGGCGTTATGGAAGCCGGAGATGACCCCTTTCACCATGCCGGTGGTGTAGGAATTGAGCTGCGCCGGGTTGTTCAGGGTGATCCAGGCCGAGTACAGGCCCTCTACTTCCTTGCCGGAAGCGTCGAGGATGGGCTTCTTTTCGTATATCGTGCAGGGGGCCTCGGTCCCCCAATGCTCCTTGCCCCAAAGCGAATGGTCCTTAAGTTCGTCGTCCTTAACCAGCCAGGATAAGCTCATGTTCAGCTCCTTTATTTCCGAAAGTCTTTCAGCTACGGTTGCGAATTTTTCCTGCTCTCCACCCCTTTTACCAGGGCGCAGATGGCCTTGTGAAAAGGGACGGCCACCTTGTTTTTTTCGGCGTACTCGCAGATCTTCCCGTTCAGGAACTCTATCTCGGTCCGGCCCGTGGTTTCAATGTCCACCAGCATGGAGGGCTTGTGATGACCGGCCTTGTTCAGATACGAGACGCAAAATTCGAGGAAATTCTTCGGCAGGCCGATCCCGCTGCGGCCCGCGACCTCGATCGCTTCGCGGGCCAGTTCCCTGACGAGTCCCAGCGTAGCGGGGCACCGCATGGCCTGTCTCATCGTCATCCCGGTCAGGGCTGAAATCGGGCTAAGTACCGAGTTCAGGATAACTTTCTCCCAGACCTGCCTCTTCACTTCGCCGCTGTACCTGGTCTCGAGCCCCGCCGCGGTAAGGGCCCCGCAGACGGCCCTGGCGCGGGGGACCGCCGCGGCTTCCAGGGCGCCGATGTAGTTCGGCCCGTTAAAAAATGCGATCTCCGCCGCGCCGTCCGGCGCCAGCCGCCCGGCGTAGTTTACCACCGCCCTCAGGACGTTCTCCCTGCCGGCGGCCCGGGCCAGCAGTTCTTCGGTGTCCAGGCCGTTCTGGAAGCTCACCACTTTCACCCTGCTCTGCCCGCCGCAGACCGCCCTGAGTTCCGGCAGCAGGGAGCGGATGGCGGGCGCCTTTACGCAGATAAAAATGGTTTCTGCTCCCAGGCGCACCGCCTCCGAAAGGGAGCAGCAGGTCTGTGCGGCCCTGGCCGTGAAAGACCCATGGGTAAAGTGAGCCGGATCGCTGACGGACAGGCCCTTTTCCCTGATGCTGTCCAGGCGGGATTTCATAGTGTCCGCCAGCACCACCCCGGTCTCATTCCTCAATAGATGGGCGGCCAGGATGCTCCCTATCACCCCGCTGCCGACAACGGCGAACTTCGGGGTTTTTCGGGGCGGTGAGTCGGGGCTGCTGCGGGTCTTTGGCGTTGTCCGCGGCCGGGGCCGGGACGGGGCTGTTGCGGGCTTGGTTTTCTTCATGCGGAGCCAGCTAAATTTAGTAACTACCCAAGTAGTGGAGGGTTGGACGGGGTTTTGTTTCGCGAACCCCTTGCGGAAGGGGGGCCCCGCCTGGCGGGGGGAAACCGACGCAAGGGTTTCCATCTTCCGGGGTTCGCGGGGCAAAACCCCGGCCGACCCGAACCCCATATAGCGACCTGAACTATTAGCAAATTTTAACAAAAGGCTCCGGGGTTGTCAAATTTGAGAAATTGCGGGATTTAACACGGAGCGGAGCCGAATTTCCGCCGTAATTCCCTGTGCAGGATCTTGCCGGTGGGGGTCCTGGGCATCTCCGCCGCCTTGATGAAAGTTACGGTTTTAGGCTTCTTGAAGGACGCCGCTTTTCCGGCGCAGAAAGCGATCAACTCGGCTTCGGTCGCGGACCGGCCTTCCCGCAGGATCACCACAGCTTTAATGCTTTCTCCCCAGACCTTGTCGGGCACCCCGATGACCGCCGCGTCGAAGACCGCCGGATGGCCCGCGAGCACCGCTTCTATCTCGGACGGATAAACGTGCTCTCCGCCCGTTATTATCATATTGTCTTTTCTGTCCACTATATAGAAGTAGCCGTCCTCGTCTTCCCTTGCCATATCGCCCGCCGAGAACCAGCCGTCCCTGAAGGACTGGGCCGTTTTTTCCGGCAGGTTGTGATAGTTATCGAACAGCATGGGGCCTTTCGAGTAAAGCTCGCCCGCCGCCCCGGCCGGCACGGGGGCGCCGTCCGGACCGAGCAGCCTTACCAGGCTGGTCCCGCACACTTCCCTCCCGATGGAGCAGAGCTTGCTCATTTGTTCATGCGGCTTGAGCACGGTGACTATCCCGGCCTCGGTGGAGCCGTAAGCCTCGTAGAGCTCTACCCCTTTGAACATCTCCATCACCGCCGTCTTCATCTCCTTCCGGGCCGGGGCCGAGGAGCAGAGAAGCTTGCGGATAGAGCCGACCTCGTACTGTTTTCTTTTTTCCTCCGGCACGGTAAGCATCAGGTTGTAATGGGTGGGGATGAGGGAGATGAACGTTATTTTTTCTCTCTGGATAATGTCGAATATCTCCGCCGGGTCGAAGCGCCGGGCGGGCTGGATGTAGAGGCTCGCGCCGAGGTAGGTGAAGGTGAAGGAGAAAAAAGTGGAATTGACGTGGCACAAAGGCATCACGTTCAGGCAGACATCGTTCTCGCCGAACCCGAAATCCACGGCGCTTATCAGGTAGAAAGCGATATAGGATTCATGCGAGCGGACTACGCCCTTCGGCTTCCCCGTCGTGCCGGAGGTGTAAAGGAGCACCCAGGGGTCCCGCGGGTCCAGGTCCGCTTTGGGCTCGGCTTCGGCCGCCCCGGAGAGCAGGGCTTCGTAGCCGAGGAAGCCCGGGGGCGGGTTTTCGCCGACGGAGATGAAATCCTTTATTCCCGGGAGGTTCTCCTTGACGCCGAGGCGGGCGAACTCTTCGTGCGCTATGACCGCTTTAGCGCCCGAGTCTTTCAGTATGTATTCCACCTCGCCCGCGGCCAGCCTGAAGTTTATGGGATTTATCACTATCCCCGTTTTGGCCGCGGCGAGATAAAGCTCCACGATCTCGATGGAATTCTCCAGCAGGCAGGAGACCCTGTCGCCCTTCCCGAGGCCCAGCGAACCAAGCGCGTTGGCCAGGCGGTTGACCCTCAGGTTCAGCTGCCCGAAAGTGAGAGCGCGGTCCTTCTCCTTCAGGGCGACCTTGTCCCTGAACTTCTTGGCGTTCACCGCCGTGATCTCCCCGAGATTAAGCCAGTGCGCGCCCATAGAAGCTCCCGTAAAAAGTCTGATTTCTGTTAACAAAATGCTGTCTTTTCACACTATCTATTCCTTATTTTTATGGTTTCGCCACATATTTCTGGTTTCGGGATTTGGGATGAGCCGGGTCCGTATAGACGAGTTTTCCACTTTTCACCAGCGGAGTAATATATTTGGCCACAAGATACACACTGTTCTTGTTTAATGTTTCAGCTATTTCCCTGGCCGATCGCGGAACCCGGCAAAACTCCAAAATCATTATCATTATCTGGCCGGCTTTCTTGATAGGTTTTTCTTGATAGGTTTTCTTGATAGGTTTTTCTTTATCGGTTTTCTTTATCGGTTTTTGTGTATAGGTTTCCCATGAAATATATCAAGAACAGCCTCGGAAAGCCTGTAACTCGCCCAGCGTTTTGCGCTTTCCTGCGCCAGTAAACCTCAAAAGTATGACCATGCCGGCATTGACAGCCTGGGTCGTCCGGCTCCGCGCCGATTCAATGAGCGAGCGGATGCCGTCAAGCAGTTTTTTCGCGCCTTCGCCCGACAACTGCACACGCGACTGAACGATAAGCGATCTGGATTTGAATTAAGTTGCGTGCCACCTTAATCAAGATTATCCATTTAAGGTCACAACATTGGTTCCTTTGCATTTGGGGCAAGTACAAGTGCCATCCCAGCCACAACCATAACTGGTGCAGTATTTATGTCCACAATCTTTGCACAAACAAAGAAACCCACCACATTTTTCGCATTTTTCCATAATTTTTTACCTCAATGCTGCATCCTTAGAACATATTGCCTCGAGTTGTGTTATGGGGCGAGGCACTTTATGATTTTCTCAGTAAACTCGCTCTCCATTAAATTTGCGTGTGTCTTTACAGCCTTCTCGGAGATATGGTCATTAAGCAATCCTGCATCGAGAACGAATGTCCGGTTATCGAATATAACCCAGTCATAGCCATCTGTGAAAATCGCAGTGCTATGTTCCTTAGAGAAATGCATAGGCCAATTTGCGCAGTACGCACGAAGTTGTCCAACCCCATCACACCTATTGTAGTTATGAACCCAGGTTGAGTCTTTTCCCTCCTTCTTTAACTGGCCGATACCTGTCGATAGTTTGTTGATATTAAACCATGCACTCTTTAGAGCCTTGCATTCAATGGCGAATGTCAGATGTCGAGGAAGGTTTGATGAAGAGTAAATTTCAATGTCAAATTCTTGAGCTCTTGGATTGCGACTTGCCCTGTGGATCTGGTCATAATTTAGCAAATCCCAGCCACTAATTTTAAGAATAGGCTCTACAAGCAACACTTGTGTGTCGATTTCTGATAGGTGGCGGTCTTGCACTTGCCGCCATCGCCCTCTCAATTCTTCTAATTCTTTGTTACTCATAACATCCCTAGTGGATATTTTTGGCGTCGAACCGTGTTTTATTATATTTTCACCATATTCCCTTACGGAATATTCCGGTGTACGGTAGACAGATTCAGGTTAATTCTTACGTCCACCGCGGCCGTCTTTGATGGGTCCTGGTACGCGAAGACGGGGTTTAGATCGAGTTCTGTTATCTCCGGGAGATCGGCGACCAGTTGCGACAGTTTGACGAGTATTTCCGCGAGCTTCTCCGTATCCGCGCCGGCTTTGCCCCGGAACCCTTCGAGGATGGCGTGCGACTTTATCGACGCCACCATTCTCCGGGCCGCCTGTTCGCTTAAGGGCGCGAACTGGAAGACGACGTCTTTCAGGACCTCCACGAAGACGCCGCCCAGCCCGAACATTATGACATGGCCCGCGCCGGGTACGGCCCTGGCGCCCGCTATTATCTCGATCCCGGCGGGGAGCTGCTTCTGTACGAGGAAGCGCGGGCGGGGGGCGAGGGACTTCATGCCTTTAAATTTCGCGGCGAGTTCCTTTTTGTCCTTTATGTTCAAAACCACGCCGCCGGCCTCGGTTTTGTGAATTACGGACGCTGAATCTATCTTGAGGACCACGGGGAAGCCGAGCTTTCCGGCGGCGGAAAGGCAGTCTTCCAGGTTCGCGCAATTAGCGGCCGGCGCCCGCGGTATGCCGTAGGAGTCCAGAATTATAGCGCACTCCCGGGCGCCCAGGACGGCTCTTTTCGCCTTGCGGGCGGCGGTTACCACCGCGCGGGCGGCGGCTTTGTCCACGTCGAACGGCTCAAAGGTTTCCCCGCTCCGGGCGCGGTACTCCGCCAGCCTGGCCATCGCGCCCAGCGCTTTGGCGGCGGTTTCCGGGAAGTCGTAGACGGGGATGCCGCTCTCTTTTACGATCTCCAGGGTCTTCGCCTGCCGCGCCTTGTCCGTCATGATCACGGCGGCTACCGTCTTTTCTTTCCCCGCGCAGGCCTTGACGATCTCCCGGGCCACCCCCTCGCAGTCGACGAAGAAAGGAGTGATGAAAGTGACAAGCACGGAATCCGCGCCGCCGTCCTTCATCAATTCGCCGAGGGCGAGACCGTAATGCGCGGGCGTCGCCGTGGCCAGGACATCCACGGGGTTTCCCGCCGCGGCTTCCGGGAAAAGGCCGGCCTTAAGCGCCTCGCGGGTCCTGTCCGGCAAAGGGGGGACCAGGAGCCCGGCTTCGACGCAGGCGTCGGCCGCGATAATCCCGTGTCCGCCGGTGTTGGTGACGATGGCGACCCTTTTGCCTTTGGGGAGCGGCTGCGAGGCGAAGGCGACAGCAGCCTGGCACAGCTCGTCCTGGTCCCTGAAACTGACGACCCCGCATTTCTCGAGCATGAGTTCCAGGGGTACCCCGGAACCCATAAGCCGGCCCGTGTGGGAGACGACGGCCCGCGAGCCCTCGGCCGTCCTTCCGGTCCTGAGGGCCAGCACGGGCTTCTTCCGGCCGACCCTCGAAGCTATTTCCATGAATTCCTCCGGGTCGGCGAGGCTTTCCAGGTGGATGAGGATCACTTTCGTTTCCTCGTCGTCCGCCCAGTAGCTCATGATCTCGGGAATGCTTATATCCGCCGCGTTCCCGTTGGAGGCGTACATCCTGAAACCCGCGCCGAGGGTATTCAGCCGCTGGATCAGCACCTCGCCCACGCCGCCGCTCTGCGCCGCGACGGAGATGCCGCCCCGCTGGAGCTTTGTGTAGGTGAAATTGCAATAAGCCCGGACCAGCGGGTCGGAGTTCATGATCCCCTGGCAGTTGGGGCCGAAGAGCCGCATCTTCGCTTTCGCGGCTATCTTGATTATCTTTTTTTCAAGAGCCAGCCCTTCCCCGCCCGTCTCGCTGAAGCCGGCCGTATTCACGATCACCGACCTGACCGAGTTCCTGCCGCACTCTTCCAGCGCCGCGGGCACGAGCGCGCTCTTCACCACGACGTGCGCGACGTCCACGCCGCCCGGGACGTCCAGTATGGACTTATAGGCTTTCAAGCCCCCGACCGTGTCTTCCGCGGGATGGACGGGATAGACCGCCCCTTTGTAGCCCGACTCCGAAAGGTTCCGGAGGATGCGGTAGCCGATGGTGAGCGGCCTGTTCGACGCGCCTATGACGGCGACGGACTTCGGCTTGAAAAGGAAATCCAGGGCCGCCGGCTTATTAATTACGGCGGGGTCGCGGCGCTCTTTCATTTCTTCCCCGCCGCCGCGAGCTCCAGGGCGAAAAGCGCCGCGCCCAGCGCCCCGGCGAACTGGGGGGCGGGGGGGACGAACAGTTTCCCGGCCAGCTTCTTCTGAAGCATTTCCCCGAGGTAGGGGTTGTGCGCGATCACGCCGCCCGTCATCACGATATCGCCTTCCAAAGTGTCCATTTCCACGATCCTCTTTATGATGGAGCCGAACACGCCCCTGACTATATCCTCCAGCCTGGCCCCGCCGGCGATCCTGGCCAGGATCTCGGTCTTGGTGAAGACGGTGCAAAAGGAGCCCAGCTCCAGTTCTTCCCGCGCTTTGCGGGCCAGGCCGTCCAGTTCCCCGAGGGGGAGCGAGAGCCTGGGGGCGATCTCCTCCAGGAAAGCGCCGGTGCCGGCGGCGCAGTTGCGGTTCATCTTGAACGAGACGGGTTTTCCCGCGCCGTCCACCCTGATAATTTTATTGTCCTGGCTGCCGATGTCCACGACGGTGCAGGCGCGGGGGTAATGGAAGTGGGCGCCCCTGGCGTGGCAGGAGATCTCGGTCCTGGTGTCGTCGGCGAAGGACACGTTCCTGCGCCCGTAGCCGGTGGAGACGGTGTAAGCGGCCGCGGCCCCGGGGCCCGCGGCGGCCAGGCACCGGGCGCGCAGCCCGTCGGCGGCCAGCGCGAAGTTCACGCCGGAATTCCCGGAGGCCGAAGCCAGGACCTGCCTGTCCGCGCCGAGAAGGACCGCCTTCGCGGCCGAGGCCCCGATGTCGATTCCCAGGAACATCATTTCTCCAGTTGTTCGATGAAAGCTTCGATCTTCGTTTTTGACTGTTCCTCGGAGTAGCAGCGGAGGTCGTTGAGGTCCCCGAAAATAGTGACCGTGCCCAGGCCGAGTTCTTTCTGCAGCCTCTCCGGCATGCCGTACCTGCTGTTTGAGTTGTTGGGGCAGGTCTTCGAGTCGTGGAACAGGAGGCCGTCGATGCCGAATTTCTTTACCATCTCCCCGATATATTCCTCTTTCTTCTCCTCGGAGCGGACGATGAAGAGCCCGGTGTAGGCCCTGGCCATGCTCCTGAAAGGGTCCTCCGGGTCGAGGTCCTCGAAGATCCAGGAGTTGCAGTAGGTGGACGCCGCCACGCAGGTTTTCAGCCCCGCGAAGAAATCGGAAAGGTCCCTCAGTTTTCCCCAGACGGGCATCCCTTCCCAGTAAAGCCGGTATTTTTCTCCCTCGACGGCCCAGACGCCGTCCTTTATCCTGGTTCGGAGCTCCGCGAGAAAAGTTTTATAGTAAGTTACGGCCGCCTCTGTTCCCCGTAAAACTACCGCCGGGCCCATCTGGATGGTCGCGTCGAAGAAGGTGAGGGGGGAGGGAACATGGGCGGCGGTCTCGAGGACCTGGCGCCAGAGGCGGCTGCACTCTAGGGAGAGGCCCACGGTCTCTTTAAGCTTCGCGGGCTCCAATTTCCGCCCGGCGATCTTCTCCAGCTCCGGGACCAGGGCGGCTATTTGCGCGGCCACGCTGTCTATGTGCGTGCTTGTGACCTCGCCCACTCCCCTCTGAGTAAGAACCCCGAGCAGGGGGACCTTGAACTTGCGGGCGTACCAGGCGAACCAGTCCTGCACGTCCCGGCACTGGTTCGTATTGTAGACCAGGACGTCGGGCTTGGGCGGACTTTTGATGCCGGGATAAGCCCTGGAAAGCGGCGTTTCGCCTTTCAGGCAGGCGCCGATATCGCTCGTGAGATAGGAGCAGATGTCCGGAGAATAACCGGCCGCGTTCGCCAGGGGGATGCAGTCCTTGGCCAGCCTTGTCGCGCCCAGCATGGCGCCGTGATTTTCCGGGAAGTAGACGAGAAAGCCCAGGGCCCGGAGCAGCTCGGCGGGGCCGACGCTGGTGCACCAGGCGATCTTCCGGCTTCCGGTCCGGGCCGCCTCGTCCAGCTCATGAAAATAAGCCGCCATGACCTTCTTCATCGCGGCGGTGGAGGTAAATTCTTTTCTTTTGTCCATCGTAACTATCCAGCTGCCGCCCGCGAACCAGAGCAGTTACTGTCCATCTCACCTGACTACTTTCAGCAGTTCCTCTTTCAGGACGGGGACTATCTTGAAGAGGTCTCCCACTATCGCGAAATCGGCTTTTTCCATGATGGGGGCGTCGGGGTCGGTGTTTACCGCGATGATGAACTTGGAGGTGCCCATGCCGGCGAAATGCTGGGTGGAACCGGAAATACCGCAGGCGATGTAGAGCACGGGGGAGACGACTTTGCCGGTCTGCCCCACCTGGTGGGCGTATTCTATCCAGCCTTCGTCCACGGCCACCCTGGAAGCGCCGACGGCGCCGCCCAGGGTTCCGGCCAGGTCCTCGATGACCTTGAAGCCGGAAGCTCCGCCGGTGCCGCGGCCGCCGGAGACCACGATGGTGGCTTCCGTGACGTCCAGCACGCCTTCGGCCGCCTTGATGGCCTTGCGGACCTCGGCGCGTATCGCCGCCGTTTCGAGGGCGGAAAGGGGGACTACTTCGGGGGAAACAGAGGGTTTCTCGGCGACGGGAAAGACGTTGGGGCGCAGCGAAATGACTTTCTTTTCTCCGGTCAGTTCCACGTCGGCCAGCAGTTTCCCTGAATAGACGGGGCGGACCACTTTCAGCGGCTTCGCGTCGTAAATTATCTCGGTCACGTCTATGGCCAGCGCGGCGTCGAGCTTCGCGGCCAGGCAGGCGGAAAGGTCCCGGCCCAGGGCGGTGGCGCCCGTCAGGAAAACGTCGGCGCCGAACATTCCGCCGGCGGCCGCTAAAGCTTCCGCGTAGGCCTCGCCGGAGTATTTCTCGAAGCCGGGGCCCTCGGCGGTGTAGACCTTGGCGAAGCCGAGCGTGGCCAGTTCAGGGAGAAGGTCTTTGCCGTTAAAAAGCACCGCGCAGAGCGGGGCGTTCAGCGCGGCGGCCAGTTTGGCGCCGGCGCCCGCCGCCTCGCGCGTGACTTTTCTTATTTTACCTTCGGAAGTTTCTATCCAGACGAGGACTCCAGGCATGATTCGCTCCTTAAATTACTTTCGCCGTCCCTGAAAGCCAGGCGAGGCATTTGCCCGTGACTTCTTCCGGCGTGCCGGTGATCTTGACGCCGGCGGCCCTGGCCTGGGGCTGGCGCAGCGCGGTGACGCGGCTTTTGGACGGGGCGGCGGCTATGCCGAGCTCCGCCAGCGTCATCTTCTTTATTTCCTTGTTCTTGGCCCGCTTGATGGCGATAAGGGTGGGGTAGCGGGGCTCGTTGAGCCCTTTCTGGCAGGAGATGGCGGCGGGCAGGGCCGTCTCTATCTCGAGCGAGCCGCCTTCTATGTCGCGGACCACTACGGCCTTGTCGCCGTTTATCTCGATCTTGCTCGCGGCCAGCACATGCGGTATGCCCAGCTTGTGGGCCACCACCGCCGCGGCGGCGTCGTTCTGCGAATCTATCATTTCCCTGCCGCTGAGGACCAGCTTCGGCGACAGGGTCTTCAGCGCGGCGGCGAGGATGCCTCCCTGCGTCACCAGGTCGGCCTCGACGGCGGCCGGCTCGGTGATCAGGATGGCTCGTTCCATCCCCATAGCCATGGCCATACGGATGGCGTTCTCGGAGCGGTCGGGGCCGATGCACACGCCCGTCACTTCCCCGCCGTCCTTTTCGGCTATCTTCAGGGCTTCCTCCACGGCGAACTCGTCGTAGGGGTTCAGGATGAATTTCACTCCCTCTTCCAGGATCGCGCCCGGAACCGCCGGGTTCGGCTTTACCGCCGCTTCGGTGTCGGGGACCTGCTGCAGAATGACCGCTACGTTCATATTATTCTCCCAGGAGGCTGCGGGCGATAACGCATCTCTGGATCTCGGAGGTGCCTTCGTAGATCTCGGTGATGCGCTGGTCCCGGTAAAGCCGCTCTATTTTATATTCCTTCATAAAGCCGTAGCCGCCGTGGACCTGCAGCGCCTTGTGGCAGACGCGGTGGGCCATCTCGGAGGCGTAGAGCTTGATCATCGCGGCTTCTTTCGTGAATTTCTGGCTGTGGGATTCTTTCATCCAGGCCACACGGAACAGCATGGTCCTGGCTATCTCCACCTCGGTGGCCATATCGGCCAGCATGAACTGGAGGCCTTCCAGCTCGGAGATGGGCCTGCCGAACTGGACACGTTCCTTGGCGTAGCGGACCGCTTCGTCCAGCGCGCCTTCGGCGATGCCCACCGCCTGGGCGGCTATGCCGATGCGCCCGCCGTCGAGCGTGGTCAGCGCCACTTTCAGGCCCTTGTTCTCCTCGCCGAGCAGGGCGGAGGCGGGGACGCGGCAGTTCTCGAAGACCATCTCGGTGGTGCTCGACGAGCGGATGCCCATCTTGTTCTCGTGCTTGCCCACTTTGAAGCCCGGGACGTCGGTCCTGACGAGGAAAGCCGAGATGCCCTTGGCGCCCTTTTCCTTGCAGGTCTGGGCGAACACGATCATCATGTCGGCGATGCCGCCGTTGGTGGTGAAATTCTTGGTGCCGGACAGCACGAAATGCTCCCCGTCCCGGATGGCCGAAGTGCGCAGCGAACCCGGGTCGCTGCCGGAATTGGCCTCGGTAAGCGTGAAGCAGCCTATCCACTCGCCGGAGGCGAGCCTGGGCAGGAACTCTTTTTTCTGCGCTTCCGTCCCGAAGGTCAGGATGGCGTCGTTGACCAGGGAATTCTGCACGGAGACCGCCACGGCGGTGCCGGCGTCCACCTTGCTGAACTCTATCATCGAGGCGGCGTAAGCGATGGCGCCGGCGTTGGAGCCGTCGAAGTCCTCGGGCAGGGTCATGCCCAGGTAGCCCAGCTTGCCGAGCTCCTTCAGGGCCTTGAGATTGACCTCGGCTTTCTCGTCGAGCTCGGCGATGAAAGGGGCCAGCTTCTCGCGGGCGAAGCGGCGCGCCCCGTCAATGACCATCTTCTGCTCTTCGTTGAACGTAAAATCCATTTTCGATCCTCCAGGGATAGCGGATATCCGGTTTGCGGCAAGTAAATGTTACATAATAGCGTTATCTTTAATCAAACAGGGGGGATTGAAAAAGTTGTATAATTATTCCGTGGCGTGCAATACTGGCGCAGCGCCGGACAGGGCGCTATGCGTGAAGCGGCCAAGCCTGCGGCAGCCTGCCTGACCACAATCTACAGGGAGGAAAAAATGAAAACGAAGTCACTGTTGGTCTGTGTCGCGCTGCTGGGCGTGGCGGGGCTGGTCGTCGCCCAGGACGCACCGATTGGAACAAAGCCCGCGGAGGCTACCTACCTCGGCGTGGCCAAGTGCAAGATGTGCCATGCCAAGCAGCATGCCACCTGGCTGAAGATGAAACATTCGACGGCGATAACGGCGCTTTCAGCCGAAGAGCAGAAAAAACCGGAATGCGTGAAGTGCCATGTTACCGGCTACGGCATGACCGGCGGCTTTGAATCCATGGAAAAAACCCCTGAACTGGCCAATGTGCAGTGCGAAGCCTGCCACGGCGCGGGCAGCAATCACATGAAGGCCCCGATGGCGGAAAAGAAAAAGACCATCAACGGCGCCGGCAGGGACTGCCGCGACTGCCACAGCCCCCACGTGGACGTGAACAGGAAGAAGGGCGGCGAGACGGAAGAAAAGACGGAAGAGAAGACGGAAGAGAAGAAAGAGGAAGCGAAATAAAAAACTTTTTGTACCCGGTGTTCCTGACCCTCGAGGGGAAGCCATGCCTGGTGGTAGGCGGCGGGGAAGTGGCGTTCCGCAAAACGGAAACGCTGCTCAAGTCCGGCGCCGCGCAAGTCAAGGTCGTGGCTCCCCTTTTACACCCGGGTTTCGCCAGGCTCGGCGCAAAAGGCCGCATAAGGTTCTTTAAGCGGAAATTCAGGCTCTCGGACCTGAAGGGGGCGGCCATCGTGGTCTGCTCCACCGATTCCGAGGAAGTGAACGCCCTGGTGGGGAAAGCCGCGGAGAAAAGCGGGGCGCTGGTGAACGTGGTGGACAGGCCCGCGCTGTGCAATTTCATAGTGCCGGCCGTCTTCAGGAACGGTCCCCTCACCATAGCCGTTTCCACCGGCGGCGCCAGCCCGGCCCTGGCGAAAAAAATAAGGATACGGCTGGGCAGGACCTACGGCGGCGCTTTCGGCGGAAAAGTGGAGGCTTTGCGGAAGCTGCGCGTCAAAATGCTGGCGGAGAAGACAGCCCCCGGCAAGCTGGCGGCCAAGCGGGCTTATTTCAGGCTTCTAAGGCGAATATGAAGAAAGGCAAAGTATACCTGGTGGGCGGCGGCCCCGGCGACCCGGGCCTGCTTACTATAAAGGGCGCGGACTGCCTGCGGTCCGCGGATCACGTAGTCTACGACGCCCTTTCCAACCCGGATCTTGTCAACCTCGCCCCCGCGGGCTCCAAAAAAATTTATGTAGGCAAAAGAGGGGCGGTGCACGCCATGGAGCAGGAGGACATAAACGCCCTGCTGGTCCGCCTCGGGAAGAAAGGCGGCACCGTGGTGCGCCTCAAGGGCGGCGACCCCTTCATTTTCGGCCGCGGCGGCGAAGAGGCCAGAGACCTCGCGGCCGCCAAAATACCTTTTGAAATAGTGCCCGGCGTCAGTTCCGCCGTGGCCGCCCCGGCTTACGCCGGCATCCCGGTCACCGACCGCTCTTTCGCGCCGATGGTGACCTTCGTCACCGGGCATATGAAGAAGGACGGGGAACTGGATTTGCCTTGGGACAGCCTGGCTTCCGGCGGCGGGACTTTGGTTTTCCTGATGGGAGTTTCCAGTCTTGAGATAATTTCCGCTAAGCTGATGGCCGCGGGGCTGAAAGGCTCCACCCCGGCCGCTATCGTTTCCAACGGGACCACGCCGCGCCAGAGATCGCTTTCCGGAAAGCTCTCCAATATAGCCGAACTCGCCCGCAAGGCGAATATCAAAGCTCCGGCGGTTACCGTAGTGGGCGGAGTGGCCGGGCTGCGGGAAAAGCTGGCCTGGTTCGAGAAGAGGCCGCTATTCGGCAGGAAAATAGTCGTTACCCGCTCGAGGGAGCAGGCCAGCGCGCTGGCCCGGGAGCTTTCCGAACTTGGGGCCGAAGTGATAGTTTTCCCTTCGATAAAAATAGAGCCCCTTAAGAATTTCTCGGCCCTGGACAAAGAAATAAAAGTCCTCGGCGGCTATGACTGGGTGGTTTTCACCAGCTCCAACGGCGTGGAAGTTTTCTTCGACCGGCTTAAGAAGCTCGGGCTGGACTCGCGCCGTTTCGGCGGCGCGAAGGTGGCGGCCATAGGCCCGGCCACGTCGGAAGCTCTGCGGGCCAGGGGCATAGAGGCGGACCTCGTGCCGGAGAAATATATTTCCGAAGAGATCCTGAAAGCGCTGGGCAAGGTGAAAGGGCGGAAAATACTCCTGCCCAGGGCCGCCATGGCCCGGGACATGCTCCACGCCGGGCTTAAGGCCGCCGGCGCGCTGGTGACCGAAATTCCCACCTACGACACCCTGCCCGACAGGGGGAACCTCGCCGAGCTGCGCCGCCTCCTGGAGCAGGGCGCGGTAAGCCTTATCACCTTCACCAGCTCTTCCACCGTGACAGGCTTCCTGGAAAGCTTCAAGGGCGCCGACAGTAAGCTGCTTAAAGGAGTGGCGCTGGGCAGCATAGGCCCCATTACCACCGGCACCATGAAAGCCGGCGGCTTCAAGCCGGCTTTCGAGGCGAAGCAATATACTGTTCCCGGCCTCGTGGAAGCCGCGCGGGGATATTTCAGGAAAAAGCGCTGGACGGCTGGGCGGCTGGACAGCCAGACAGTCAGAAGTAAGATGCGATATGCCGTTTAAAAGCCGTCCAGCTGCCCGGCAGTCCGGCAAAATTTATCATCTTGCAGCATAAGGAAAAATCACATGATTTCCGACTCAGCCAGGCCGCGCAGACTCAGGAACCTGAAATGGGCCCGCGACATGTTCAGGGAAAACCGCGTCACCGTAGATAATTTCGTCTACCCGCTCTTCGTAGTGCCCGGGAAGAAGTTTAAAAAAGAGATCTCCTCGATGCCCGGCTGCTTCCACCTGTCGGCGGATGAAGCCGCGGCCGAAGCGGCTAAATGCCGCGCCCTCGGTATAAATTCCCTGCTGCTGTTCGGCCTGCCGGAGAAGAAAGACCCTCTCGGCAAGGAAGCCTGGAACCCCAAAGGCCCTGTGCCGGAAGCGGTCAGGCTGATAAAGAAAGCCGTGCCCGATATGGCCGTCCTCACCGACGTCTGCCTTTGCGAGTATACCAGCCACGGCCATTGCGGCGTTATAAAAAAGACCCGCTCCGGCGAATCCCTGGTGGATAACGACCTTACGCTCGAACTGCTGGTCAAGGAAGCTCTGGTGCATGCCGAAGCGGGCGCGGATCTCGTGGCCCCTTCCGACATGATGGACAACCGCGTCGGGGCCATCAGGAAGGCCCTCGACGGTTCCGGCTTCCAGCAGACCGGCCTGCTTTCCTACGCCGCCAAGTATTCCTCGGCTTTCTACGGCCCTTTCCGCGAAGCGGCGCGGTCCGCCCCGCAGTTCGGCGACAGGAAGACCTACCAGATGGACCCGGCCAATTATCTCGAGGCGCTGCGCGAAGTCGAGCTCGACATAATGCAGGGCGCCGACATAGTCATGGTGAAGCCCGCCCTGGCCTATTTGGACATACTGCGCGCCATTAAAGATAAATTCCAGTTCCCGACGGCCGCCTACAATGTGAGCGGCGAGTATTCGATGGTGAAGGTAGCGGCGCAAAAGGGCCTGATAAACGAGAAAGCCATGGTCCTAGAGATCCTCACCTCGATAAAGAGGGCCGGCGCCGACATGCTGATCACTTACCACGCCAAGGATGCCGCTAAATGGCTACGAGAGTAGAAAAGAAAGTCCTCGACGCGGCGCAGGCGGATATTCCCGCCGTCAGCCGCCCTTTCGCGGCTCTCGGCGCGGGGCTGGGCGTTTCCGAGGCCGAAGTGCTGAAGGTCCTGAAGGCGTACAAAAAGAAAGGCGTCATCCGCCGGATAGGCGGCAGCTTCGAGACCCGCAAGCTCGGTTTTTCCTCCACGCTCGCCGGCGCTCGTGTAGCTCCCGCCCGTTTAGCCGCCGTGGCCGAAGAGATCTCGAAATTTCCCGGCGTCACCCATTGCTATGAAAGGGCGGGGGAGATGAACCTCTGGTTCACCGTCGGGGTGCGCGGCAGTATGGCCGGCGTGGACAGGAAACTGGCCTCTTTCAGGAAGCTGCCGGGCGTGGAAAAATGTTTTTCCTTCCCGGTGAAGAAGATGTTCAAGATAAAGACGCTGTTCCCGGTATGACCAGAAAGCAAGCCATAGTCCGCGCTCTGCAGGGTGATATCCCGCTGGAGCCCGCCCCTTTTAAAAAGCTAGCCGCCGGGCTCGGCCTGACCGAAGAAAAATTCCTCGGGACGCTGGGCGAGCTTAAAAGCCGCGGCGTGCTGCGCTGCTTGCGGGCCATAGTCAGGCATAAGCGCGCCGGCTATTCGGCCAACGCCATGGTGGCCTGGAAAGTGCCCGGGAACCGCGCCTCCTCCTTCGGAAAGGCGGCGGCTGCCCTGCCGGCCATCAGCCACTGCTACGAGCGGCTCACGCGCCCGGGCTGGCCTTACAACCTTTATACCATGGTCCATGGCCGCAGCCGCGCGGATATTTCCAAAGTCGTGGCCGGCCTGGTCGAAAAGACCGGCGTGAAGGAATACCTGGTGCTGGAAAGCCTCAGGGAATTCAAGAAGACCAGCATGGTGTATTTTTAACCTATGAAACTCAAAACCGCTAGATCTAAAAAACTCTGGAAATATTCGCTCAAGCACCTGGCCGGCGGCGTGAACAGTCCCGTGCGGGCCTTCAACGCCGTGGGCGGCTCGCCGCTTTTTATAAAGTCGGCCAAAGGATCCCGCCTCAACGATGTGGACGGGAACTCCTATATAGACTATGTCACTTCCTGGGGCGTCATGATCCTGGGCCATGCCGACCCGGACATACAGAAGGCCGTTGCCGCGGCCGTTTCCAAAGGCACTTCCTACGGGGCTCCCACCGAGGCCGAGGCCGTGCTGGCCGAAATGATAAAGAAAGGCCTGCCTTCAATTGAAAAACTCCGCTTCGTCTCCTCCGGCACCGAGGCCGTGATGAGCGCCATCCGGCTGGCCCGGGGCTATACCGGCCGCGACAAGATAGTTAAATTCACCGGCTGCTACCACGGCCACGCGGATTCCCTGCTGGTGAAAGCCGGCTCCGGCGCCGCCACTTTCGGCGCTCCCTCCAGCCCCGGCGTACCGGCGGCCTTCGCGCGCAATACCGTATCGCTGGAATACAACGATATCGAGGGTTTCCAGGCTTATATGAAGCGCGGCGGCAAAGAAGTCGCCTGCGTGATAGTGGAGCCCATTGCCGCCAATATGGGCCTGATGCTCCCCGAGCCCGGTTTCCTGGCCGCGCTCAGGAAAACCTGCACGGCCAATGGGTCGCTTCTCATTTTCGACGAAGTGATAACCGGCTTCCGAGTAGGCTTCGGCGGGGCGCAGGGCCTGTACGGGATAAAGCCGGACCTTACTACCCTGGGGAAAATAATCGGCGGCGGCCTGCCCGTCGGCGCCTACGGCGGCGGCGAAAAAATAATGAAGCACCTTTCCCCGGCCGGGAAGGTTTACCAGGCCGGCACGCTTTCGGGCAACCCGCTGGCCATGGCCGCCGGCTGCGCCGCGATCAAAAAGCTTTCCAAACAGGGAGTTTATAAACAGCTCGAGGCCTCCGGCCGGACCATGGAGAACGGCCTGCGCTTTATAATAAAGAAAGGGAATATCCCGGTCACTCTTAACAGGGTCGGTTCGCTGTTCACTCTGTTCTTCAACAAAGGCCCGCTGAAAGACTGGACCGGGGCCGCCGGCTGCGACACTAAGCGCTACGCGGAGTATTTCTGGGCGATGGCGGAGCGGGGCGTCTACCTGCCGCCCAGCCAGTTCGAGACCTGCTTCATTTCTACGGCCCATACGCCCGCGGATATAGCGGCTACGCTGAAAGCGGCTGAACAGGCTTTGGCTTAATATACTCCTTAAGGATAAGACTATGAAAAGAAATCCGCCAAGGCTTGTTTTCTGGGAAACCACTTCCCGCTGCAATCTGCAGTGCGTGCATTGCCGCAGGACCAATGTCCCCGAGAGGGGCGACGAGCTATATGAACTCCCTACCGCCGAATTCAAGGCTATTCTGGGCTCCCTCAAAGGCGAAGACCGCCCTCCGATGGTGGTTTTCTCCGGCGGCGAGCCGCTGATGCGCCGGGACCTGCCCGAACTGCTCGGTTTCGCGAAAGAGCAGGGCATCCCTTTCGCCATAGCCACCAACGGCGCGCTGGTGGACGAAGCTATGACCAGGATGCTGGCCTCCTACGGCCCGCACCGCATCTCCGTCAGCCTGGACGGGGCCGTCGCGGCCACGCACGACGATTTCCGCGGCCAGAAAGGCTCTTTCGAGAAAGCCGTCAACGCCCTCGAACTTTTCAGGGCGGCCGGCATCTCCACCCAGATCAACTGCTCGGTCAGCACCAGGAACGTGGCCGAGCGCGACGCGGTAGTAAAGCTGGCCCGCGAGCTCGGCGTGGACGCGCTCCATTTCTTCCTGCTGGTCCCGGTGGGCTGCGGGGCCGAACTGCCCGACGCGATGCGCCTGGGCGCGGAGAATTACGAGGAGTTCCTGAACTGGCTGCTGGCGCAGCAGGGCGCAAAGTCCGGCCATGCGCCGCACGGCCATGGCCGCGGTCACGGCCAGACCGCCGGCGGCATGGAGATAAGGGCCACCTGCGCCCCCCACCAGACCCGGATAGTCCGCCAGAAGGTGGCCGCCTCCAGCCCGGAATTCTCCGGCGCGGCCGCCCAGATGCGCGGCTGCCTGGCCGGCAGCGCTATAGCCTTCATCTCGCATAAAGGCGAAGTTTTCCCCTGCGGCTATTTGCCGGTGCCGGCGGGGAACCTCAGGAAGCGGAATTTCTGGGAAGTCTGGGAGAACTCGGAGGTTTTCAAGACCATCACCGACCCGGCCGCCCTCAAAGGGAAATGCGGCGCCTGCGAATTCCGGGTCATCTGCGCCGGCTGCCGCGCGCGGGCTTTCGGCACCACCGGCGACTATATGGCCCCGGAGCCGTACTGCCTGTACGAGCCGAAGGCGAAGGCTGAAAAATAAGAGGGGGGTCTTTACTTTTGACCTTAAACCATAGGTCAAAAGTAAAGACCTGACCCCAAATTAGGAAGTTAAATATATGCTCGATATAACCAAAATGTGGTGCAGCATCGATACCCCCTCCGTGCAATTGCGTTACGGCGGGGCCGGCGGGAAAGAGAAGGCCGGGGCCCGCAAGCCCATCGTGGTCTGGAGCAGCACCAAGCGCTGCAATCTGAAATGCGTCCACTGCTATTCCAACTCCACCGGGGACCTGGATACCGACGAGCTCACCACCGCCGAGGCCAGGGCCCTGATCGACGACGTGGGCGCGATGGGCGTTTCGGCCCTGCTGTTCTCCGGCGGCGAACCGCTTACCCGCCCGGATTTCTTCGAGCTGGCTTCCTACGCCTCCTCCAAGGGCATCAGGGTCACCATCTCCACCAACGGCACCCTGATAACCGGGGAGATGGCGAAGAAGATCAAATCCCTGGGCGTCACCTACGTCGGCATCTCCTTCGACGGCATCGGCGAGATCAACGATAAGTTCCGCGGCGTAGCCGGCGCTTTTGAAAGCGCCCTGAAGGGCCTGCGCAACCTCAAGGCCGTCGGCCAGAAGACCGGCCTGCGCTTCACGCTCACCAAACACAACGTCGAGAACCTGGATAAGATCTTCGACTTCATAGAGGGCGAGGAGATCCCCCGGGCCTGTTTCTACCACCTGGTCTACTCGGGCCGCGGCGGCGCCATCAGCAAGGACGACCTCAGCCACGCCGAGTCCCGCAAGGCCATGGACACCATCATCCGCCGCGCGGAGGGGCTGGCGAGGAAGCCGAAGCCCACCGAGATCCTCACCGTGGACAATCCCTGCGACGCCGTTTATCTCTACCTTAAACTGCTGAAGAAGGACCCCGAGCGCGCTAAGGCCGTGCTGGAGATCCTCGCCTGGAACGGCGGCGGGGCGCACGGCTCCGGCGTCACCCTTTCCAATATAGACTGGAAGGGGAACATCCACCCGGACCAGTTCTGGCAGGACCTGACCATAGCCAATATCCGCAAGGAGCCCTTCAGCAAAGTGTGGGGGGAGGGAAAACACCCCGTGCTGGCCGGACTGAGGGACCGCCTTCCTTTACTAAAAGGCCGCTGCGGCGCCTGCGCCTGGAAGGAAGTCTGCGGCGGCGGCTTCCGTGTGCGCGCGCTGCGGGCCACAGGGGATATGTGGGAGGCCGACCCGGCCTGCTACCTTACCGACGAGGAGATCTCAGTAAAGACCGCGGTTAAATAGCCGTCAGCGCCGATACAGAACAAGACAGGAGAACCGTATATGAAGATCATCAGCCCGAAATGCAAATGCGATACTTTCGACGCCGCGAAGTACAAGTGCCCGCTGCTGAAAATGCCGGTCTTCGCCGGCATGCCCGACGCCGTCTGGGAAGGTTTCTGTAAAAAGCGCATCACCAACGATTACCGCAAGGGCAATATAATCTTCTACGAAGGCAACAAGCCGTTCGGCGTTTATTTCCTCTGCACCGGGCGCGTCAAGATAATCAGGACGGACACGGGCCTGCACTCCAGCATCCCGCGCGTAGTAGAGGCGCCGGACCTGCTCGGCGAGCGCGCTTTTCTGGCCGGCGAAGCCTATCTGGGCACCGGCGAGGCCCTGGAGGACTGCCGTATATGTTTCCTCGACGGGGCGTATTTCGAGAAATTCTTCCTCGAATTGCCGCAGGTCAGCCGCGCCATCGTGCGCCGTCTGGCCGTGGAGCTCGGCAAGTCCGAGGAGCAGCTGCTGGACTTCGGCTTCAAGACCGTGAGGGGCCGCCTGGCCAAGTACATCCACGAAAAGGCGGAAACCAAGGGTTCCAGCAATATCCAGTTCCCCGAGAGCAGGGGGGACCTGGCCAAGATCCTCGGCACTTCCCCCGAAGTGCTGTGCCGCCTGCTGGCCGAATTCCGCAAGAAGGGCTGGATCGCTGTCTCCGGCCGCGACGTAGCGGTGAAAGACAAGCCGAGGCTGGAGCAGGTCTCGCGGAGATAGTTTTATAGCAGAGGGGTTTTCCGGATGGCTTTCAGCGCTTACAGAACCACGCTTCTTCTGTCCGTTATTTCAGCCGCGCTGCCTTTCTGCGCCTGCCAGGACCCGGATAAAATAAAAGAGGTGAGACTGGAGGCCGGTCCGGGAGAAAGCGGGGCGGGCGCGGGAAAAGAGCCTTCTCTCAGGCTCTCCGTCGCCGCCATGCTCTCCCCGAAACTGTCATTTGTGACTTACGGGGAACTGGCGGGCTATCTCGAGAAGCGCCTGAACCTTCCGGTCAAGCTCGTCTTTAAAAAGAATTACGCCGAGACTAACGAGTCCCTCAAGAATTCGGAATCGGACGCGGCCTTTCTCTGCACCGGCGGCTACCTGGCCGCCAGGGAGGCGTTCGGAGTGGACGTTCTCGCCGTGCCCGTGGTGGACGGGAAGATGGTTTACAATTCGCTCATAGTGGCGCCCGGGAACGGCCCGGCGCGCGGCCTTCGCGACCTGAAAGGGAAGGTGTTCGCTTTTTCGGACAAGTCTTCCCTGACGGGGCGCCTCTACGTGCGGGCCCGGCTGGCGGACCTGGGATTGCCTTCCGGTTTTTTCGGCGGCACGCTTCTTACCGGCAGCTATGATAATTCCATAAAGGCCGTGGCGGAGGATCTGGCGGACGCGGCCTGCGTCAACAGCCTTGTTTATCAGGCCCTGCTCGGGCGGGGGGACCGGTACGCGAAAAAACTGAAGGTCCTCGAGACTTCTCCGCCCTTCGGCAACCCTCCGATGGTCGCCAGGGCGGGGCTTCCCTCCGAGCTTAAAAATAAACTGCGCGCGGCCTTCCTGGATATGCACAAGGACGCGGAAGGCCGCCGCGTCCTCAGGACGCTCTCGGTCGAGCGTTTCGCCGCGCCCCCGCCCGGGCTTTATTCTTCCGCCGAGGAACTGTTCGCCAAAGTTTCTCCGGGAGCGGGCCGCCGGAAATGAGGCCGCAAAAGACCAGAGCCGTCCCCGGCGGGCCCGGCACCCCGCCGGCCCAGGGTGTCTTCGCAGGTATCGCGCGCAGACTTACGGGGTTCTCCCTGTTCGTAAAAGTGATGGGCATCGCCCTGTCGCTTATAGCGCTGTTCGGCGCAGAAACCATGATCCAGACCCGCGCGCTGATGCGGGAGTCCATGGAAAAGGTGCTGCACGGGCACAGCCGCCTTCTGGCGCGGCAGCTCGGTAGCGCGCTTACGGACCCGCTTATCACGGGGGACCTGTTCGCGGCCTCGGAAGCGCTGAAAGCGGCGGCCGGGGTCTACCCCGAAGTGGAATATATCTTCATCCTGAGCCCGCAGCGCCGCGTTCTGGCCACCACCACCGCCTTTCCTTTGTCGCGCGCCCTTATCGACGCGAACGCGGCCGATGCGGACGGTGCCGTCAGAGAGGAACTGTTCAAGACCGAACGGGGGATCATCAGGGACCTGGCCGCTCCGCTGATGGAGGGGCGGCTCGGGACCCTCAGGATAGGGATCTCGCGGGAGTACAGGCACAGGGCGCTGAACGCGATGATGAACCGCCTCCTCTGGTCCGGCCTGCTGGCGGCGCTGCTGGGCGCGGCGATCTCCTATCTGCTGGCCTTTATCCTCGTTAAACCGATCAACGACCTGATGAAAGGCATAGACCAGGTCGAAAAGGGCGACCTCAATGCCAGGGTCCGGCCCTGGTTCGACGACGAGATCGGCAGGCTGACCGGCGCGTTCAACAATATGGTCAGCGCTTTAGGGAGGGAAAAAGCCCTGAAGACCGGGCTGGTGCGGAAGCTGATAGCAAGCCAGGAAGAGGAGCGCCAGAGGATCTCCAGGGAACTGCACGATAAGACCAGCCAGTCGCTGACCTCGATAAAAATAGGGCTTAAGATGCTGGAAGCGCAGCCTTTGCCTCGGGAAGCGCTGGCCAGGTGCGAAGACTTCAGGGCGCTCCTTAACAGCGCCCTCGACGAGATCCATGAGCTTGCTGTGGAGCTGCGCCCCCCGGAGTTGGGGGACCTGGGGCTGCCGCAGGTAGTTAAAGAACTGGGGGAGAATTTCAGGAAGACGTTCGGCATAAAGGTGGAATGCGCCATCGATGAATATTTCCTGGCCAACAGGCTCGAAGCCGCGGTGGAAATCGGGCTGTACAGGATCATCCAGGAGGCTTTTTCCAATATCGAAAAGCATTCGGGGGCGGGCCTTGTGACCGTCGGTTTCGCTAAGAAGTCCGGGGCCTTCCTGCTGACGATCAGGGACGACGGCTGCGGCTTCGATAACGCCTGGGCTCTTGGCAAACCCGGCAGAAAACCGCTAGGCTTGTCCGGGATGAAAGAGCGCGCCGAGATCTTCGGCGGGAAGTTCGCTCTTGTCTCCAAAGAGGGGAGCGGCACGGAGATAAGCGTTTCCATCCCGGCGGCGGGCTGACGAACGCGTATCCGCGCCCTGGAGAAGCTATGAAGAACATTATCAACGTGCTGATAGCCGACGATCACGCCATTCTCAGGTCGGGCCTTAAAATGCTGCTGCACAGCGCCGGGGGGATCCAGGTGGCCGGCGAGGCCGGTACCGGGCGGGAAGCCGTGGAGTCCTTTAAAAGGCTCTCCCCGGACATCGTGGTCCTGGATATCAGCCTGCCCGACATGGGAGGTCTCGAGGCGGCCAGGGAGATAAAGAAACTGGATCCGGCGGCGAAGATCCTCGTTCTGACGATGCATAACAACGCGAATTACGTGCGCGAATTCGTCCAGATCGGCGTGGCCGGCTATATAGTTAAAAAGTCGGCCGACAGCGAGCTGATAAACGCCATCCGGGCCATCGGCCGCGGCGATATGTTCATCGACCCTTCGCTGACCAAAGCCCTGCTCATGGAAGCGCCGGCGCGCGGCCGGAACCCGCTGAGCCACAGGGAGGAAGAGGTACTGCGCCTGCTCGTAAAAGGCTACCTGGGCAAGGAGGTCGCGGCGCGCCTGGAAATAAGCGTCAAGACCGTGGAAACCTACCGCGCCCGGATCGCCGAAAAGCTCGGCATTTCAGGCCGCGCGGAGCTTCTGCAATACGCGATAAAGAACGGCCTGTTCAGCGCCGAGCCGGAATAACGGCCCGCCGGCGGCCATAGCCCCGCCGCCCGTCGATAAACGCCCTGTAGGGAATAGCCTTACAGGGCGTTAGCTTTTCCTTACTTGTGCCGCGTAGTGAGTTTTGCTAGATTTTATCATGTTGTATTAAGCAGCCAGGCATGAGTTCAGCGTTTTGCCGTGTCCAGTTCATAAATTACGGAGGTTAAATGACACTTAAGAAAATTAGCTGGTTGACGTCGGCCTTGGCGGCCCTCCTCATTCCTTTCGGGACGGCTTCGGCCCAGGAAGCCGCGACCCCGGTGGGGTCCGAGACCTGCGTGGCCTGTCATTCCGACCAGGCCGCGAGCTTCAACAGCTCCGCGCACGGCAGGAAACTTCCCCTGGTCGCGAAAGTGGCCGCGGACAAGACCTGCGAATCCTGCCATGGCGCCGGCTCGCTGCACGCGTCCTCCGGCGACAAAACAAAGATATTGAACCCGGCAAAGGCGTCCGCCGAGAAGGCTTCCGAAGCCTGCCTGACCTGCCATTCCGCCGACAGGAACCGGATGTTCTGGAAAGGCAGCCAGCACGCCGGCAAAGGCAACAGCTGCGTTACCTGCCACAAGGTCCACGGCGGCGACCTCCTCGCCAAGAAGACCCAGAGCGAACTCTGCTTCACCTGCCATAAAGACGTGAAGGCCGATCTGTCCAAGCGCTCCAAGCATCCCCTGCGCGACGCAAGCGCCAAAGACGGCGAAGGCCAGATGAAATGCTCCTCCTGCCACAACCCGCACGGTTCCCGCTCCGAGAAACTGATAGCCGCCAAGTCCATCAACGACAAGTGCTACGAATGCCACACCGAGAAGCAGGCCCCCATGCTCTGGGAGCATGCCCCGGTGAAGGAAGACTGCATGACCTGCCATTCGCCGCACGGTTCCTCCAATAATAAAATGCTGGCCGTGAAAGTCCCGCGCCTCTGCCAGTCCTGCCATATGCAGGGCCGGCACCAGTCCGGCGCCCTGGCCTCCAACTCCGTCTACGCCGACGGCCGCTCCTGCCTGAACTGCCACTCCATGGTGCACGGCTCGAACCATCCCTCGGGGACGGTCCTTCAGCGGTAAGTGAAATTTATATTCTGGAGAACATATATATATGAT
>JACQPH010000129.1 GCA_016207645.1 Elusimicrobiota bacterium | reverse complement strand
GGTATAGACCGCTCCCGCCGTCAGGAGCGCGCCCGAAGGCACGTACTGCATTATGCTGAACACCGAGAAAGAATCGGTCTCGGCCCGCACCTTGTTCGCCGCGGGCAGCACTTCCGAGGTGTCGAGCAGCCGCCAGTCCGGTCCCGCAAGCTTGTAGATCCTCAGGTTCTCCTCTTCCAGGCCGGCTATATCGGCGTCGGTGTAGGGCAGCAGCACCTCGGCGGCCGAAGTGAGTTTGGTGGCGGGATTCTCGAACTTCACTTCATAGACCACGCCGGTGGGCCTGGTCAGCGTATTGGCCTTGACGGTGAACAGCGGCTGGTAGGTGGAGGGGTTCAGCCTGGTGACCATGATATTGTCGTTCTGGTTGGCGGCGTTGCGCGGGATATTCACTTCGGCGCCGTCCTGCAGGCGCACCGTGCCTCCCTGCGCCGCGTCGAAGAAGCGCCAGTTGTCGGCCGAGATGCCGTGCGCCTCGGCGGTCATGGTGGAATTATTGGTGCTGTCGAAGGCCGCCACGGAGTAATAATACTTCAGGTTCACCGTGGCGTCCGGGTCGATATAGCCGGTCTCTCCGGCGGCCGCGTAGGCGTACGGGGCGCTGGAAGCGTACTGGCCCGCGGCGAGCGAGCGGTACACTTTGTAGCCGTAGACGTCCGCGGCCCCGGAACCGTCGTCGCCGGACAGCCCCCAGGTGAGGGTCAGCCGGCCGCCATGGTCCCCGCCGGTGTCCGCGACTTCCAGGCCCGACGGCGCCGCGGGCGGAACAAGGTCAAGCGCGGCCCAGGCCGTGGCCGGGTTGGAAAGCGCGCCCGCATTGCCGTTGAAGTCGTAGGCCTTAAGCCGGAAATAATAGGTGACGCCGCCGAAAAGACCGGAGACCTCCTCGGCCTCCGGGGAGCCGTAAGCCCCCGAGACCGGCCTGGAACTTTTCCAGAGGGAGGCCCCGGAAAAACCGGCCCAGTCGAAAGAAGAATAGGAAGCGTAGCGGATCTCGTAATGCGAAGCGGCGCCGACGACCCCGTCGTTGCCGGGGGCCGTCCAGGCCAGCGCGGCGCGCCCGCCCAGGCTGCCCTGTCCGGCGGCCAGGTCGGCCACGGCCGAGGGGGCGGTACCGTCGCTGGAAGGATCGTCGTTCACCGAGACGGCCGAGGCCTGCGGCGAATCCACCGACTCCGCCCAGCCGTCGAAAGCCCTGACTACGTACGTGAACGCCGTGCCGGTGACGGCGGCGGAGTCGGTATAGGTGACGGCGGGCGCTGCCGCCGAAGCGAGCAGGGAGTAGGGCCCGCCGGTGCTCCTGTAGACCCTGTAGGCCGTTACTCCCGCTGTCACGGAGGCTGTCCAGTTGAGGCTTATCCTGTTGCCGTTATCGGCGGGCAGGTCGGCGGCCGTAAGGCTGGCGGGCGGCTGCGGCGGATGGTTCACCCTGAGCCCGATTAATGCCGTATTATCGGTGACCGCGGCCGGGGTTTCAACCGCCGTAAGCCTGAGCAGATACTCCCCGTTCCCCAGCCCGGAGGTATCCCAGGCGGCCAGCACCGCGTTCTCCAGGGCCGCCGCCGCCGGACTGGAAACTACCGTGGTCCAGGAGGAAGGCGCGGAGGCGGGCGCGTATTCCAGCAGGTACCCGCTCAGGGCCGGGTTAGCTATATAGCCCCTTACCGGCACCGTGCCTGTCACTATGGCGGCCGGCGCCGGCGAGGAAATGGCCGCGGCGCGGGCGGCGCGCCAGGCCATCAGATTGCCGCCCTGCGTGCCTATATAGACCATGCCGTTGGACACCGCCGGCGAGGAGAAAGTGAAAGTGGTCAGCGTTACCTGCTGAAGCAGGGCCCCGGAGGTGGAATAGAACACCAGCCTCCCGTCCGAGGTGCCGGCGGAGATAACGCCGCCGGCCAGCGCCGGGGAGGACATGATCCCGGTCTCCGAAACGTTCCCGAGCGTCGGCGAGCTGGCCCAGACGCCTTCCAGCGAAGAGCGGGAAAGGGCCATAAGGGAATGAGGGGCGGAACCCGCGCCCAGGTAGATGTTGTTCCCGTCCAGTGCCGGGGAGGTAACCCCCATCCAGCCTTCCGCGTCGTCGCGCGTCTCCAGATCGGCGGTCACCCCGAGCTGGCTGCCGTTCTGCGCGGAAAGGGTGAAAAGCCGCCTTTCGTCCCGCCCCGGCAGGGCGTAAAGGGTACCGCTGGACAAGGCCAGCGCGGCCAGGCCGTAGCTGCCGCCTATGGTCTGGTAATAGCCGGCTCCCGGCCAGGAGGAGGCCCCGGTCTCCGCGTCCACGGCGTAGGCCCGCCCGTCGTTGGCCCCGAAGAACACCGCTTCCCCGTCGGAAGAAGGCGCGGAATCCACCGGCTGCCCCCCCGGCAGGGCGGTCCTCTTCTCGAACAGCAGCGCCCCGGTGGCGGCGTCGAAAGCCTTCAGCGAATTCCTGGGCAGGCCCACGCCGACATAGACCTTCCCGTCCAGATAAAGCGGCGAGGAGACCGAGGGCCCGCCGAGCTCGGCGGACCACAGCACGTTCCCGCCGGCCCTGTCCAGCGCGTAAAGCCGCCCGTCCATGGACGGCGCGAAGACGGCGGCGCCGGAGACCGCGGGAGAGGCGTCTATCCAGCCGTCCGAGGAATAGTCCCAGATCAGTTCCCCGGTGCGCGCGTCCAGCGCGTAGACGCTGCCGGAACGCGCCCCGAAATACACCTTGCCGTCGTAGACCACGGGGCTGGAGACTACGTCGCCCTGCACCTGGAACTCCCAGGCCGCGGTGAAAGGCGGATAAGCCTGCTCGGCCGTAAAACCGGTGCGGGCGGCGTTCCCCCTGAACAGCGGCCAGTCCGCGGCGGAAGAAAGGCTAAAGGCTAAAGGCTGAAGGATGAAGGACAAGAAGATAAGCAAAGCCTTTTTAGAAACCGCCAATTTACACTTATTCTGGATCTTCTTTACGATGGAAGTAAGGATCAAAACAAGTTCGCCGGACTCCACGCATAATACGTCCAGCTCTTTCGGTTCTCCGATTTTAAGTTCTTTCATAACTTTCAGCCAGTAGGCTGCTTCCCTTGCTTCCTTTTTTGCGATATTCGCGCTATGAGTAAAGTCCGCGTCGGTCAACCCGCCCGCCGCTTCCTGCCAATTAGCCCCGACTGACAGCGCGGAACGCATAAGCTGTCTGTAAATAACGCTATTGGTACCATGGGGAGGAAGGCTTCCCACGAATTTTGCCGTGCTAACGGCAAAATTCAAGATCCTGTTCTCCAATCTTTTCTCTTCCATAAAAATCCCCAATCAGCCTTCAGCCTTTCCCCTCCCCCCTTTAGCCTTTAGCCTTTAGCCTTTCCCCTTTCCCCTCCGCCCTTTAGC
>JACQPH010000001.1 GCA_016207645.1 Elusimicrobiota bacterium | reverse complement strand
GAGGAAACCCTTGCGTCGGTTTCCCCCCGAAGCGGGGCCCCCCTTCCGCAAGGGGTTCGCGAAACAAAACCCCGGCCAACCCTCCACCACCCGGGTAGTTATCCTCAAAGTTATAATGCGGACAACCATAAAATCACCGGCGACCATAGAAGGGATAGGCCTGCATAAGGGCAAGCCTTCGCGCGTCACTTTTCTGCCGGCGGAAGGGGCCACCGGGTATCGTTTTGCCGGCCCGGCTTTCAAAGAACCGATACCCGCCAGGCTCGACAGGGTGGCGGGTACGGCGCGCGGCACCAATATCAGCGACGGGAAGAACACCATTTATACCGTGGAGCATCTGCTCTCGGCCGCCGCCGGCCTCGGCATAGACGACCTGGACATCGAAATAACCGGGGAAGAACCGCCGGCGGCCGACGGCTCGGCCCTGCCCTTCGCCGCCGCGCTCCGCCGGGCCGGCCTCCGGGAGAAGGCCGGGCAGGAACGCGCCGGCCTGCGCCTGGCGGAGAAAATAGAATTCGTGAAGGGCGGCGCCCGCTATTGCGCCGGCCCCGCCGCCGGGATCTCCTTCCGGCTGGTCTACGACTACCCCCACGCCCTGGTCGGCAGGCAGGAACTGGAATTCACCCTGACCCCGGAGAACTACCTCTCCCAGGTGGCTCCCGCCCGCACCTTCGGCTTCTCGCATGAAATAGAAGCCCTCAGGTCCGCCGGCCTCGCGCTGGGCGGCTCGCTCGGGAACGCCATAGTCATAAACGAGAAAGAGATCCTGGCGAAGGACGGCCTGCGCTTCCCCGACGAATTCGTCCGCCACAAGCTGCTGGACCTCATAGGCGACCTGGCCCTGGCCGGCCTGCCGCTAAGGGAGATCCGCGTGGAAGCCGAGCGCTCCGGCCACGCCGCCAATGTCAATTTTGCTAAACTGTTGTCGGAGAAAGCCGGAGCTTCGGAGCCAAAATGACCGAGACAAAACCCCGCCACTACAAGCCGGTAAGGGTCATCCCCTGCGAGGAGATACTCAAGATCATCCCCCACCGCTACCCCTTCATGATGGTGGACCGCGTGGAAGTAGTGGAAGAAGGCAAATATTGCGTAGGCGTGAAATGCGTCAGCGCCAACGAGCTCTATTTCCACGGCCATTTTCCCGAAAAGCCCATAATGCCGGGCGTGCTTATTCTCGAGGGCATGGCCCAGACCGCCGCCGCCATGATGATGGACCTCCCCGAGACCAAGGGCCGCCTCGCCTTCTTCGCCGGCATCAACAAGGCCAGGTTCCGCCGCCAGGTGGTGCCGGGCGACGTGCTGAAGATGCACGTGGAGATAATCCGCTTCAAGAGCCGCGTAGGCAAGGTCAGGGCCGAGGCCTGGGTGGGCGACGAGCCCGCCGCCGAAGCCGACCTCACTTTCGCTTTAGGCCAGGACGCCTGAATTTCCCGGAGGACGATATGGCTACCAGGATACACCCCACCGCGGTAATAGACCCCAAAGCGCAGCTGGACAACGACGTGGAGATAGGCCCGTACGTGGTCATAGGCGAGGACGTGCAGATAGGCGCGGGCACGAAAGTAGGCCCGCACTGCATCATAGAGTTCTCCACCATCGGCAAAAACAACTGGTTCACCGGCGCCGCCTATATCGGCATGCCGCCGCAGGACTACTCCTACCACGGCGAGCACACCCGCTTCACCATGGGCGACAACAATATCATCCGCGAAGCCGTCAGCCTGCACCGCGGCTCCCACGCCACCGGCCTGACCTCGATGGGCTCCGGCTGCATGCTGATGGCCAATTCCCATCTCGGCCACGACTGCCGCGTGGGCGACAATGTCATTCTGGTCAACTCCTCCGCCGCGGCCGGGCACGTCCACATCGGCGACCGCGCCACCATCTCGGGCCTGGTCGGCATCCACCAGTTCACCCGCATCGGCAAGTTCGCCATGATCTCCGGCGGCGGCATGGCCAACCAGGACATCATCCCCTACGTCATAGCCCAGGGCGACAGGGCCAAGCCCGTCGGCCTGAACCTGGTGGGCCTGAAGCGCAACGGCTTCTCCCGCGAGGCCATAAAGTCCGTCAAACACGTCTTCAAGACCCTTTTCTTCCGCAACCTGCTCCTGAAGGACGCCATAGCGAAGCTCCGCGCCGAGAACCTGCCGCCCGAAGCCGCCCTGATACTGGCCTTCTGCGAAGGCACCAGGCGCGGCATAGCCCGCCCCCGCAGGAACGCCCGCGAGCTGGAAACAGGGGTCAACGACTAGAATGGGCGAGAAAATAGGACTCATAGCCGGCGGCGGGAGCTTCCCCCTGCTTTTCGCGGCCGAGGCCAGGAAGGCCGGCCGCGAGGTCTACATCGTCGGCCTCGACGGCATCACCCCGAAAGAGATCGAACCTTTCTCCGCGGAAACGCGGTATTTCAAACTGGGGAACATAGGCGGCCCGCTGACCTACCTGCGCGAGCGCGGCGTCAAGAAGGCCCTGATGGTGGGCAATATCCCCCATGTCAATATCTTCGGCGGCATCATGCCCGACCTGCGCGCCGCCAAACTGCTTTTCAAGCTGCGCGACAAGAAAGCCAGGGCCATCTTCAGCGCCGTCTCCGAGGAGTTCGCCAAGGACGGCATAGAGATAGTCAGCTCCGCCACTCTGCTCGAGCATCTGCTGGTAAAACCCGGCCTCGTCGCCGGCAAAAAGCCCGACGCCGACACTTTGAAGACCGCCGCTTTCGGCTGGAAAGCCGCCAAGGCCCTTTCCGCTTTCGACATAGGCCTCACCGTAGTCCTGCGCGACCAGACCGTCCTGGCCGCCGAGGGCATGGAAGGCACCGACGAGTGCATAAAGCGCGCCGGCGCCATCCTCAAGCGCCTCGGCAAAGGCCCGGCGATGACCGTGGTGAAAGTGGCGCGCCCCGACCAGGACATGCGCTTCGACCTCCCCGTGGCCGGCGCCGGCACCCTGCGCACCATGGCCGAGGCCGGCGCCACCACGCTGGTGATAGAAGCCCGCAAGACCCTGATCCTGGGCATGGAAGAGTTCCTGGCCTCCGCCAGGGAAACGAAGATCACCGTCTTCGGCGCCGAGAACGAAACTTCCTTCCAATGAACGAACTGCTTTACAGGAATTCCCTCCCCCACGCGGCGCTCTCCTTCCTAGCCTGGCTTTATGTCCGTTTCATGGCGCTCACCTCGAAGATCTCGATAAAAGGCGACGGAACCCTGCCCGGCATCTACACTATCTGGCACCGGCAGGAAGTAATAATGATCTACGCCCAGCGCGGCCGCGGCCTGGTCGGCCTGATCAGCAAGAGCAGGGACGGCGAGTACATGGCCCGCATACTCCGGCGCTCCGGCTTCAACTTCGTGCGCGGCTCCACCACCTCCGGCGGCTTCCTTTCCCTGCGCTCGCTCATCAAGGCCGCCCGCGGCGGCTACTCCCTGGCCATCACCCCCGACGGGCCGAAGGGACCGGTCTTCAAGGTGCAGCCGGGCGCCATTTACCTGGCCCAGAAGGCCGGCATCCCCGTTATCCCCTGCGCCAGCGCCTATTCGAAAAAGAAGATATTGCGCAGCTGGGACAAATACCAGTTCCCCCTCCCCTTCGGCCGCATCCAGGTGGTCTACGGCGCGCCTTTCCCCGTGGCCGAGACGGACGACGTTCCGGCCAAGGCCGCGGAACTCGAGAACGTCCTGAACGCCCTCACCGACGAAGCCGAAAAGCTCCTGGCCG
>JACQPH010000125.1 GCA_016207645.1 Elusimicrobiota bacterium | reverse complement strand
TTTTGTTTCGCGAACCCCTTGCGGAAGGGGGGCCCCGCTTCGGGGGGAAACCGACGCAAGGGTTTCCCTCTTCGGGGTTCGCGGGGCAAAACCCCGGCCAGCCCGAACCCTGTATAGAGACTTGAGTAGTTACTCTTCTTTGCATAAGCCGGGCCGTCTGAGGGGCATAGCCCTTTGATACGGCACTAGCATAGCTTCGGGAAATTTGGTATCATTGTTCTACTATGATACAGAAAACCACTTTGCCAAAAGCCGACACGGCCGAAAAAACCAGGAAATGGCATTTCCTGGACGCTACCGACCAGGTCCTGGGCAGGCTCTCCACGAAAATAGCCGTCCTCCTGATGGGCAAGCATAAGCGCGACTTCGCCCCCAACGTGGATTGCGGCGATTTCGTCGTGGTGACCAACACCGACAAGGTCCGCATCACCGGCAACAAGGCCGAGGACAAGTTCTATTTCCGCCACTCCGGCTACGCCGGCGGCGCCAGGACCATCCCCTACAAGCGCCAGATGGAGAACGATTCCACCCGCGTGATGGAACTGTCCGTGCGCCGCATGCTGGACGACAACCGCCTGCGCGACAAGCGCATGAAGCGCCTCCGCCTCTTCTCCGGCGCCCAGACCCAGTTCGCCGCCGCGAAGACCGCCAAGACCGCGGCCGCCGAAGAAAATAAGAACTAGGGAAAACAAGAACCTCATATCAGCCAAAGAATAAGGACTTATGGAAAACAAGAACCTCATATCAGCCACCGGGCGCCGCAAGACCTCGGTAGCCCAGGTACGCCTGTCGCAGGGCGGCGAAGGCAAAATGACCATCAACGCCAAGACCCCCGAGGCCTATTTCGGCAACGCCCCCAGGCTCCGGCACGTGATCAACTCCCCTTTCGACCTGACCAAGGACCAGAAATTCGACTGCGTGGTGACCGTGGACGGCGGCGGGCTCTCCAGCCAGGCCGGCGCGATACGCCACGGCATCTCCAGGGCCATAGCCAGCCTGGGCGACAGCTTCCGCTCCTCCATGAAGAAGGCCGGGTTCCTTACCCGCGACTCCCGCATGGTGGAAAGGAAGAAGCCCGGCCAGCCCAAAGCCAGGAAGCGCTTCCAGTTCTCCAAGCGTTAATTCAGGCTTGACGCATGCCAGCCGCGGGAGGCCGAAAGCCTCCCGCGGTTTGTTTTAAGGCGCCTGTTTTTTTATTATCACTATATGAGGAAATATCGCCTGTTGCTGACCGACGCGCGCCTAAGGGCCGTGCTCGGGGCGCTGAAGACCTGCGGGCCCGGCCTGGGCGACCTGGCGGAGGACCCCGGTTCCGCGCCCGCCTTTTTTGCCCCGCTGCGCGCCCGCCTGAGGCGGGCGGCCGGCAACGGCGCGCCGGCCTCTTCGCGCGCGCTGGCCGCGGCGGAGGAGTTCACCGAGCGGCTGGAAAAACTTTTTTCCGGCCTGGCCCTTCACGGAACCGCCCCGGACGCCGCCGTCATGGAAGCCCTGCTCTGCCTGCAGCGGGCCTGCGGCGAAGCCCGGGACCTTCTTTCCACCGGCTCCAGGGCCGCCGCCTTCGCCAGGCTGCGCGGCTTTTCCGCCGGCGGGCGCAAATGCCTGGCCCTGGCCAGGACCGCCGCCGCGGCCTCCCCCGGCGGTTTTCCGCAAAATCTCAAATTTAGTAGTATATACTCCGGTCTGGACGCGGCTTTCGACGCTTACGAGCGCTGCGCCGAGGCCCTTTTTAAGATATAACCAGGAGCCCCCCATGAGAAAGCTATTGACCGCGGCCCTCTTGTTCGCCTGCCTTTCGCCGGCCTGGACGCTGACCATTTCGGTCTACCACACCAGCGACGTGCACGGCTGGTACTCCTCCCGGCCCGCCAAGTGGAGCAAGGAAGATCCGAACCGGCTCATCGGCGGCTTCCCGGCCCTCGCCGCGCTGGTGAAAAAGGAAAAGAACCCCTGGCTCCTCCTGGATTCCGGCGACATGTTCCAGGGCACTCCGGAGGGCAACTTCACCAGGGGCATGGCCACCATCGCCCTGATGAACAAGCTGGGCTATTCGGCCGCCGTGGTAGGCAACCACGACTACGATTACGGCGAAGAAAGCCTCAAGGCGATGATCTCCTCGGCCGCCTTCCCGGTGCTGGGCGCCAATGTCTACCTGAAAGAGAGCGCGCAGCCCGCGGCTTACCTGAAGCCTTACGTTATCCTGGAAAAAGCCGGCAAAAAGATAGCCGTCCTGGGCCTGGCCGGCAAACATACGGCCACTTCCACCCTCCCCGCCAACGTAAAGCATCTCACCTTCCGCGACGAGAGCAATGAGGCCGCGAAGTGGACGGCCGAGCTGAAGCGGCAGAAACCCGACGCGATAATTATCCTGACCCATCTGGGGATAGGCGGGGATACCGCGGGCAGGATCACCGACATCTCGACCTGGACCTTCACCGCCGGCGAGGCCGCGCGCGGGACCATCGGCATAGCCCGCGCCGCGAACGGCGCGCAGGCGGTGTTCGGCGGCCACAACCACGCGGGCCTGTCCGGGGGCTGGTACGACAAGGAAAGCTCGACGCTTATCCTGGAAAGTTTCTGGAGCCTGACCGACGTAACGAAAACGGACCTGGAGTTCGACGACGCCGGCGGCGCTTTCACCGGGGCGAAGTCGGAGCTGGTCCCGCTCTGGGTCGACAGGACCGGCGAGGACCAGGAGGTCAGGGACCTGATCGGCGGCTTCACGAAGGAAGTGGACAGGGAAATGGGCGTGGTCGTCGGCGAAAGCGCCTTCGACCTGCTGAAAACCCCGGGGCTGGAGTCCGACATCGGCAACTGGTTCACCGACGCGATGCGCCGCCAGGCGGGCACCGACGCCGCTTTCCAGAACAGCCCGGGCATCAGGTCCGACCTCAGGAAAGGCCCGGTGAGGGTGCGCGATATCTACCAGGTGATGCCTTTCGAGAACACCCTGGTAAAGCTGACGATGACCGGCGGGCAGCTGAAACGGCTGCTGGCCGACAACCTCTCGGAGGGCTCTTCCAAGCTGCAGGTCTCCGGCCTCAGGATCGGCTTCAGGACCCCGGTCAAAGCCCCGGGGAATATCGTGCTGGAGAAGGACGGCAAGCCTGTTAACGACGGGGATAAGCTGACCGTGGCCACCAACAACTACCTGACCACCGGCGGCACCGGCGGCAAAGTCTTCGGCGAGGCGGAAAGATCGGAAGACACGCTGCAGACCATCCGGGACCTCCTGCTGAAGGACATCAAAGCCCACCCGGTAAAGACCCTGCCCGAGCGCGGGAGGATAGTGCTCCTCAAGTAGAATGAGACCCTCAGCGACGAGAACGGCCGCGCTCGCCCTGCTCCTGCTGGGCGGGGGGGCCTGCGCGAAAAAGGACGAAGTGGTGATCTTCGCCACGGGGCGGTCGCAGGGCCGCCTGTGGGCCGAGGGGGCGCCGGGCTCGGCCGCAAGGTCCGGCGGCTTCGCCGTTCTCAAAAGCCTTTACGGCCGGGAAAACCGTCCGAAGCTGGCCGTGGACACCGGCAACTGGTTCTCCGCCACTTCTGAGGGCTGGCTGAGCCGGGGCCGCTCCACCCTGGCCTGCATCAACGCCCTGCCTTACGCCGCGGCGGCCCCGGGCCTGGAGGACCTTTCGCTCGCCCCCGCTGAGCTGCAGAAACTGGCGGGCTCCTCCGCCGTGCCGCTGCTGGCCTCCAACCTTTACCTGAAAACCAATAAAAAGCCCGCTTACCTTTCAAGCTCCCTCATCGCGGAGGCCGGCGGGCGCAAGATAGGTTTTTTCTCGCTCATCATCTCCTCCCCCTCAAGCCCCAACAACCCGCGGTACCTGCCCAACTATAAGCTGGAGAAGGAGACCTACGAGGCGCAGAAGGCTATAAAGGCGCTCAGGGACGGCGGCGCCCAGCTGATAGTGCTGCTGCTCAGCGTAAATCCGAAAGAAAGAGCCCCGCAGGCTTTCTTCCGGAACCTGCTCGCCCTGCTGCCCAGGATAGACCTGGTGATCACCGACGAGCCCGCGATAAAGAAGCCTTTCAGGACGGACCGCGCCTGGGTGGCCGGCGCGGGCCTGGGGCTGGCCTCGGCGGCCAGGCTGGCGCTGAAGGTGGACCGGGCGACGGGAAGGCTGAAGGACCTGGACTGGGAGCTGCTCCGCCTCGACGCGGCCGAATACGGGGAGGACCCCGGCATGCTCAAGGTCATCGACGGCTACAGGAAGTCCGCGGCCGCCCATTTCTCCAAACGCGCGGGGTTCCTCGCCTCCGCCCTCCCGCTGAGCGACCGCGATCTCACCCCGGCCGCCGATTTCACCGCGGACTGCATGCGGCGCTGGGCCAGAACCGACGCCGCCGTCGTCGGCCTCCGGGAGACCGCGGCCGGTTTCTCGAGCGGCACCGTCACGGCCGGGGACCTTTACGCGGCCTTTCCGCAGGATTCCAGCGTGGTCTTCGTGAAGATACGCGGCGACGACCTGGAGCGCGCGCTGGCCGGGCTCCAGCCCGGAGAGATAAGCGTTTCCGGCCTGCGCCTTTTCCTGAAGGACGGGGCGCTGGAGCGCGCGGATACCGGGAGCGGGCCGCTGGCGCCGGGGCACATTTACAGGCTGGCCGTGCCGGACTCCCTCGTCACCGGCAGGGAGAACCCCCTGCTCTCGAGCGCCATGGAGTTCGCCAACTCCAGGCAGAACCTGCGCGAAGTGGTGCGCTGGTGTTTCTCGAGGCAGAGCTCCTTCGCCAGGCCGGCCGGCGGCAGGATCATCAGGTCCGGGGATAGATAATGTTCCAGGCTATAGCGGCTTTCTTCTCCAAATGGTTCGGCAGGCTTAAGGCTTTCTCGATGCTGGCCGGGGCCTGGGGCTTCCTCTTCAGCGTGAACTCCCTGATAGGCTTCCAGGCCGGCTTCGAGTATGACGACGGGCTGGTCTACTCCACCCCCGCTTTCCAGGCGGCGGAGAAGGACAAGGCCCCGCCGGGAGGCCCGGATTACTGGAACTCGGTCAACCGTTCTTTCAGCTACGAGCGCCTGAAGCCCGTGCCCTGGCTGGCGGCCTGGACGCTGAAAGCGCTGGGCGTGAAAGTGGCCGTTTTCTGCGACCGGGGCGCCGAGGGCGGGGACAGCCTGGAGGCCTCCTGGAGGAAGCTCGCCGACTATTTCTACTTCCTCGGTACCGAGGACGAAAAATACAAGGTCCTCGAAAAAAGGCGCTTCATACTTTACGCCGCCCCCTCCGATTCGGGGATCATACAGGCCCGTAAGGCCGGCGTGACGCCGCTGCGGATAAAGAAGAGCGGAAGCTCGGCGAACCCGCTGGAAAGCAATCCCGGCAGATTCAAAGAGCTAACGCTCCCGTTCTCGCAATTCTGAACCGCGCCGTTCCCCGCCGGAAAGGACAAGGCGCCGCGCGGCCCGGTCAGCGTACTGCCGGCGATCTTTTATGCCCCGACTTTCGGCCGAACTACTTCTTTCCTGGCGGGCGATAGCCCTGCTGACGGCGCTTTTCCTGGCGCTGCAGGTCTCCGCGGCCGGCCCCTTTTTCAGGCCCGTCGAGAACCGCTGGACCCTCGACGAGAACCTGAAGGACGGGAAAAGGCCGGCGCACCCCCGCGTCGCCGCCGCCGCCGCCGGGCTTTCCGCGGAAGGCACGGTCATCGGGGCGGGTGGGCCGGGCTGGGGCCGGTGGGATTTTTCCGCCCCCGGCCCGCTGCCGACCACCGTAGTTCCTTTCTTCCTGCCCCCGGACGGCTCCCGTTCCGGCATCTACCTGCTTACCGCGGACGGCGGGCGCTTTCCGCTGATAGAAAATACGCCCCTGCGCGACAGGGCGCTTAATTTCCGCGACAAGGTAAAAGGCCTGGACTCCTACTCGGTGAGGTTCGAGGGGACGGGGGCCCTGCTTTCGGGCGTGAAATTCATACAGCCGCCGGAGAGCGGCGGCCGGAACAAGGGGCTGTACCTCGCCCTGTTCTGCCTGGCGCTGGTCTTCGCCAGGGGCCTGGCGCTCCGGGAAAAGCGGACCGCCGCCCTGGCCCTGATCACCGCCGCCGGTCTCCTCCTCCGCTGGTCGGCGTTCTCCGACTACTGGGACGTGCCGCTGGCCGGCGACGCGGTGGGCTACTGGAATTACGGCAGGGCGCTGAAGTTGTCGGCGCTTTTCGCTAACGGCACGAGGGAACCGGTCTTCATCTGGCTGCTGAGCCTCTTCAAGGCGCTGTTCGGGGATTCTCAAAGGACCTCCAGGTTCATGACCCTGGTTTTCTCCTGCTCGGTGATCCCCATGACCTGGCTGCTGGCGAAGCGCCTGGAACTGGGAGCCTTCGCCTGCCTCCTGGCGGCGGGGCTGGCGGCCTTCAATCCTTTCGCCGTTTTCATGTCCGTCCAGGGCTACCAGCTGGAATTCTTCACTTTCCTCATACTGGTATTCTCGGTGCTCTGGCTGCGCGGCAGCCTCGGCGCCGCCGGGTCGGCGGGAGCCGCGCTGATACTTACCAGGCTGCAGTCCGCGGGCGCGGTCTTCCCGCTGGCGGCGCTGGCCGCCTGGCGCCTTCGCGGGAAGCCCGGAAAGCTCGGCCCGTACCTGCTGCCGCCGCTGATAGCGCTGGCCGTCCTCCTCGCTTCGGCCAAGGCCA
>JACQPH010000124.1 GCA_016207645.1 Elusimicrobiota bacterium | reverse complement strand
GCGCGATATGGAGGACGTCGCCGATGGGGACGCCGGACTCCATAACGAGGAACGCGGAGGCGGGAATAAGGAAAAGCCCCCCGAAGAAGCCGAAAACCGTCAGCAGGACGCCGAAGCCCAGGCTGCCCGACAGCCTGCGCAGCAGCAGCACGCAGGCCAGGAAGGCGGCGGCCTTTCCGAAAGCGTACAGCAGCAGGAAAGGCAGGTAGATGTTCACGAACGGGTTTTTCAATACCGGGTAGAGCGGGTACAGGAACATGATCTCGTCGTAATGCTGCGAGAACAGCGGGAAACGCCGCAGGCCGGCGAAAACATCCCCGTTGGAGATAAGGTCCAGGAAGAACACCCCGCCGTCGCCGACGATATGGCTGCCTCCCTTCTGCAGCCCGTCCACCAGGAAGACCGCGTACAGCAGGACCACTATGGCTCCGCCGGCGAGGTGGCTTTTATTCGCGCGCCTTAGAGCGGCGGCGATGCCCCAGAGGAAGACGCAGGCGTAAAGCGCGGCCAGCGCGGGCCGGGCGTACGAATTGACGAAAGCGAGCGTCGCCAGCCGGTTGACGGCGACGGAAATGAAATACCCGGGAATGAAGGCCAGCGGGAACAGCAGGAAGCCGTATTTCTCCGACTGCTCCCTGGTGAGGAAACCGGAGAAGCAGAACTTGTAGCCCAGGACCGCCGCGGAGATGATGTAGCCGAATACCGGCAGCGCCAGCCAGAAACTGGAGCTCGGATTATAGATGGTATGGTGGTCGTGCCAGAGGAAATAATTGGTGCCCGGCCTGAAAAACTGCCGCTGCTCCGGCCAGGCCGAGCCGGCCAGCAGGAAAACCGCGTAAACCGCCAGCCCGGCGAAAGCCGGGGCGGTAAAGGCCCAGTGGGCCGGGACCGGGGACCGCAGCAGCTCGAGAAGTTTCTTTTTCATGTCCCGGCGGCTTTACTTGGCGGCGGGGACCGCGCGGTTCTTCGCGTGCCTTCCGAAGAGCAGGGCGTTTATGCTCTTCTTCACCCTCTGCTCCAGGACCGAACTGGAGGAGTTCCAGAATATTATCCCCTTGATAACTTCCATCGGGTGGGTCAGATAATGGACCGCGTAAAACAGGAGCGTCCCGGAAAGCTGGTAGAAAAATAATTCACGGGGCCCGACGTTGCCGCAATAGCCGTGCCTGCCTTTAAAGGAGACGTTCAGCCCCAGGGAGTTCAGATAGTCGTCGTCCAGGTCGCCTATAACTTTCTGGCGGCGCAGGTCGGAGAAATATTCCGACCCCGGGTACGGGGAGAACAGGAAGATGGGGGCGTCGCTGATCCCGGCGAAAGCGAGGCGCAGCTGAAAAAGCAGGGTTTTGAAGATCTGCCGCCTGGTATCCTTCGGGAAGCCTATCACGAAGTTAGTTTTTATTCCTATCCTGCACTTCCTGACCAGCTTCACGGTCCTGATGAAATCCGGCAGGTTGAGCTTTTTGCCGATCTCCTCCAGGACCTCCGGGGAGCCGCTTTCCGGCGCGAAACCGAGGTATTTGCAGCCCGCCCTCTGAACAAGCGAGAGCAGGTTCTCGTCCAAAGCCTCGAAGCGCGTGCCGGCGGCCATCTGCCAGAAGATCTTTACGTTCCTGGAAAGCAGCAGCGCGCAGAAATCATGGAGCCAGTTCTTTCCGATAATGGGCGAGAGGTCGTAGAACTCCACGCACTTGATGTCGTACTTCCCGATATACAGTTCTATCTCGTCTATCACGTTCGCGGGCGACCGGTAGGCGTAATGGGTGCTCCACATCCCCGGGGTGGAGCAGAATTTGCAGGCATAAGGGCAGCCCCTGCTCGCCAGGATGGGCAGGGTCCGGCCCAGATAGGGTCCGTGCGACTGGCTGGAATTGAAATAGTTCTCTATGGGCACCGCGTCCCAGGCGGGAAAAGGCATCTCGTCCAGGGCCGTCAGCCTGGGCCTCGGCGGGGTTCTGGAAATGGCTCCATTGTTCCTGTACGCTACGCCCCTTATCTCCCCGAGCGGAGAGCCTTTCGCCCGCGCCGCTATCAGCTCCCCGAAGGTTTCCTCCCCTTCGCCGAGAACGACGGCGTCTATCTCCGGCGCCTGGTCCAGGACCAGTTCCGGCAAAGCGGTGGCGTGCTCCCCCCCGGCTATGATCGAGGCTTTGGGGAAGGCGGCCTTCAGGGACTTCACGACTTCCCTGTTGAACGGCCATTCCGAGGAGAACATGCAGGAAACCCCGATCACACCGGTCCCTGGCGGTATCCTGGCGATGATCTCGTCCACTGACAGCCCGCGCGACAGGATGTCCTTCCTGCCGGGTACCGGCTCGAAATTGTCCAGCTTTTCGCCCAGCGCGTCTATCACCTTCACCTGGAGCCCGCGCCGCAGCAAATAGGCGGCCAGGCAGGCGACGGACAAAGGCGGGGCGATGGAGGAGGCGTTGAACTGGCCGGCAGGGACGACTCCGGGGAAACGCAACAGGGCTATCTGCATAATTTTCCTTGCCGCCGGCAGGCGCGGCCCACGATATTATGCCCTAAATCCGGGGCCCGGCTCAATAGCCGGCGGCCGGCCTATTTCAGGTCCGGGTCTATCAGGTCCTCCGCAGGGAAGACCTCGGAGCACGGGACGGGGAGGTCCTTACCGGAGATGCGCTTAGTCTCGTATTCGTCGATAAAATGGCGGTCCTCGGCTATCAGGCAGGTATCCACGCGCCTGCCGAAGTGCTTGATGTTCATGCCGCGCTCCACTATCTTCTTCAGCGGCTCTTTGAAGAAGTTGCCCAGCGAGGTGTGGATATAGGGGCAGGGCATGACGTCGCCGTATTTGGTTATCGAGATCATCCGCTTGACCGCTATGCAGCCCAGGCTGTGGCCGTACGACGGGGTCAGATGGGTGAACACGTTGTACTTCTTCTCCAGCCCGCGCATGTGATCCATGTCCTCCCTGGTCACCAGCATATCCAGCTTGCCCTCCCAGGCGCCCACCGGTTTCGCGTAGGTGACGAAAGTGCCGACGCCCTTCTTTTTGGCGAATTCCAGGAATTCCACGAACTCGGCGGAGCGGACGCGCTGCCTGGTCACCACCGTGGCCAGGATTATGGCCAGCCCGGCCTCCAGGGAGGCGTCTATGGCCCGCACGGCCCTCTCGTGGGAACCCTTCTTCCGGCGGAAGTCGTCATGTTCGCCGGCGGAAAGGCTGTCCAGGCTGAGCTGGATCTTGTCCACGCCGATGCTTTTAAGATGCTTCGCTCTTTTGGCGTCCAGGTACCAGCCGTTGGTGTCGGAGGTCAGGTAGAACCTGGAAGGGTCTATGGCCTCGACCAGCTTGTCGAAGTCGGGGAAGACCAGCGGCTCGCCGCCGGTTATGACCAGGTGGGCCAGGCCCATCGCGTCGGCCTGGCGGGAAAGCTCTTTTACGTCGGGGATGGTAAAGCACCTTTCTTCGCCCTTTTTCCGCAGGGTGGTTATGCAGCAGTGCCGGCACTGGAAATTGCAGGTATAATCGTACTGGAACTGGACGATGGCCACGCTTTCGCCGCGCCTGATCTTCTCGTCGTACTTCACTATCTTCTCATAGACCAGCGGTTTCTCTTTTTTCAGCCGGTCCCGCTTGTCCTTTTCGGCTCCGCTCAGCGGTTTTTTCTTTTCGGTCATAGTACCGTCCTCGAAAGCCTCCTCGTCAGAGGGGAAGCTTGAACATGTCTATATATTTTCTCCAGAAAGGGTCCGCCGCGTGCCGCGCGGCGAGGGCCGCGTAGCGCGCCTGCTTCTCCCTGTCGCCGAGCTTCCCGCAGCATTCCGCGGCGTAATAGTAGGCCAGGGCATGGGTGCTTTTAGCCCTGATCGCGTTCTCGAAGCCCTGCAGGGCCGTCGCGTGAGCTCCCAGCCTGACGTCGGCGTTGCCGGCGAAATTCAGCTCCAGGTTCATCACGTAGGACATCTCCTGGATATATTCCGAGGTGAAATCCCCGGTCTCCACCACGGCCTTTTTATAGCCGCTGTCGATGTAGCCTCCCTTGAGGTAGTTCTTTTCCAGGCAGACTTCCAGCATCTCGCTGCCAGCCAGCGGCGTGGCGACGTTTATCCTGAACCAGTTCGCGTTGATGGTCTTCAGGAAAGCGCGGGCGTCGTTGATGTCCCGCTCCGTCTCCCCGGGCAGGCCGATCAGGATATTGACGTCCGTATAGATGCCGAGTTCACGGCATTCGTCGGCGACCCGCCTGGCGATCTCCAATTTCAGCGGCTTGTGCATTATTTCGGACAGGACCCTGCCGCTGCCGGATTCTATGGAGAGCACCAACTGGCGCACCCCTACCCCCCTTAAGGCCTCCAGCACTTCGCGGTCCAGCGCGTACAGTGCCAGGGAGTTAGGGAAAAAAGCGGTCAGCCCCAGTTCGCGGAGCATGCTTATAATAGCCAGCGCCCGCCTCTTGTCCGCAAGGAAATGGTCGTCCTGGAAAATGATCGTTCCCGCGCCGTAGCCCTCCTTCAGCCTTTGCAGGTCCGTCCTCACCCGGCCCAGGCCGTGGTAGCGCATTTCCCTGCCGTGCACCGTGTGCGACGAGCAGAAACAGCAGCGGAAGGTGCAGCCGCGCGAGGTCATCACGGGCAGCGCCCTGCCGGACCTGCCGACGGAGGTATAGGAAAGGATGGTAGGGTTGGCTTCATACGCGGGCAGGTCGCAGAGATCGTAATCGTAAAAAGGTATCTCGTCGAGGTCGGCGAGGAAGGAGTGCCGGAACACGCTCCCGCGCCCGGCCTTCTCACGCGTGATCCAGGAAGGGTCCTCCCGCAGGTATTTTTCAGGGTCCGCGGCCGCCGCCAGGGCGAGCAGGGGCTTCTCCCCCTCGCCGTAGCAGAGCGCGTCGAAAGCCGCGCTTTCGGCGAAGATCTCCCGGTACATGTTCGTGGGAACCCCGCCGCCGGCCACGATCAGGGCGTCGGGGAAGATACCGCGGCAGCAGCCGGCGATCTCCAGCATGCTCCTGTAGGACGGGGTGAACAGAGCGGAGATAGCGACGAGCCGCGGCGCGAAGACGGTCCATTCCGGCCTGGAAAGCACGTCCGAGAAGTACTCCCTGAAAGAGGGATGGGCGAAGCTGTCCGCTTTATTCAGGAGCACGTTGAAGTCCAGGAGCGCGGTCCGGATGCCCGGCAGCTTCTTCGCGTAGGCGCTAAGGGAGAGCGCTCCCAGCGGGAGGTCCGTTATCACCGCTCCGTATACCCTGTCCTTTACGGCGGCCGCCTTGACGTTGGCCGAAGGACCGGTGAACTCGGCGTAGCTGATGTTCGGCGGCACTATGAACAGGATATCCCGCATCGGTTCTCCAGGCTGCCGGCGCAACCCAAACGGCCTAAAACATGATCTTACCCTGTATATGATACAAAAACCGGGGCGCCTTATGAGCCGCGGCCGGATCCATTTTTCCGCTGTACCGGCCCTCTAAAACAACTATAATATTATCACGCGCCTATGAAAAAGCGATCGGACCAGGCTGCCGGGAAGACCGGCCGCGGGCTGAACTTCGTTCTGGACGTGGACGGGGTCCTGTCCACGGGCCAGTTCCTTTATTCCGCCGACGGCAAGATGTACAAGGTCTTCGGGCCGCACGACGCGGACGGCCTGGCGCTGCTCAGGGGGCGGATCGGCATACTTTTCATCACCGCGGACCGGCGCGGCTTCCCTATCTCGAAAAAAAGGGTGGAGGACATGGGCTACGAGATAGAGCTCGTTCCCGGGCGGGAGCGCTACCGGCTCGTCGGGGACCGCTTCGGCCTGGATAACCTCATTTTCATGGGCGACGGTATTTTCGACGCGCAGCTCCTCAAGGACTGCAAGTTCGGGATCGCGCCCGCCGGCGCCCGCCCCGAGGCCCTGAAAGCCGCCGATTTCATCACGGCCTCCCGGGCCGGAGAAGGGGCCGTCTGCGACGCCTGCGTCGAGATCGCCGCCCGCTTCCTCGGCGGGAAATAGCATGCTGCCCCGGAAGATCAGGCAGTTCATGCGCCGGCGCTGCTGCACCCTGCTGGGCGTCGGCCCGATGAGCAGGAACTGCGTCGACGCCGCGATAGAGCTTTCGAACCTGCACGACCTCCCGCTGTTCCTGGTCGCTTCCCGGCGGCAGATCGACGCGGAGGAATTCGGCGGCGGCTATGTCAACGGCTGGGCCACCGGGGAGTTCGCGAGGTACGTGCGCGCGCGGGACAAAAAGGGGCTGATCGTCCTGGCCCGCGACCACGGGGGCCCGTGGCAGAGCGAGCGCGAGGTCGCCGGGCGCTACACCCTGCGCCAGGCCATGGAAAGCGCGAAACGCTCCTACAAGGCCGATATCGAGGCCGGCTTCGAGTTCCTCCACATAGACCCGAGCGCGGACATCCGGGGCGAGCCGGACATAGACGAGGCGCTGGCCCGGGCCTTCGAGCTTTACGAGCACTGCTGGGCGGCCGCGAAAAGAAAGAAGAAGGAGCTCTTCTTCGAGATAGGGGCCGAGAAGCAGACCGGCGACATCGGCGCGCTGGACGAAGTGCGCTACATGCTCGCGAAGATGCGGACGTTCTGCCGGAAGAACCGCTTCAGGTTCCCCTCTTTCGTAGTCGTGCAGACGGGGACGAAAGTGGCGGAGATGAAGAATATCGGCACCGTGGGCACGCCCTACCGCATCGCCCACGAGCTCCCCGCCGAGATCCAGCTCCCGAAGCTGGTGGATATCTGCAACAGGAACAATATCTTCCTGAAGCAGCACAACACCGACTACCTGGACGACGACACCCTGTGCTTCTACCCCAAGCTGGGGATCCATTCGGCCAACGTGGCCCCCGAGTTCGGCACCCGCGAAACCCTGGCGCTGCTCGGCCTGTTCGACAGGTTCGGGCTCGAGGGGCTGAAGGAGCGTTTTCTCGGACTCGCGCTGGAGTCGGGAAAATGGGATAAATGGATGCTGCCGGGCACGGCCGCCGGGGACCGTGAAAAGGCCGTGATAGCCGGACATTACGTCTTCTCGGACCCCCGGTTCTCGGAGATAAAAACGGAACTGGAGAGGAAGCTGAAGGGAAAGATCCCGGGCGTGGACGAATACCTGAAGGAAGAGATCAAGAAAAGCCTTATGCGCTACCTGAAGAACTTCCGCCTTCTGAGGCTGGAGCACCTATGAAACGCGCGGCCGTGATCATCATCAACCGCAACCTTCCCGAGGTGACGGACCGGCTCTACCGGTTCATCAAGCGCAACGACGGGGACGTCGCCGACGTTTTCGTTATCGAAAGCGGCTCCGACCCCGACAAGCTGAGCCGCTACCACACCTGGTGGGCCAACTGGAAGGATTCCGTGGCCCAGGGACTGAGAACGCCGCGCGGCTTCAACTACGCCCTGAGCCGCCTGTCGGAAGAGAACAGGTTCGGGAAATACGAGTTCTTCTTTCTCGTGCCGAACGATGCCGAATTCGAAGGCGCCGGCACGGTCAAGCGGCTGATAAAGGAGATGGACCTCCATCCCCGCCTCGGTATCCTGGCGCCGTGCGCCAAGACCTGGGGCGAATACCGGCTGCTGGGGAAGAACGCCACGAAATATTTCTGGTACATCAGCCCGGGGCCCTGGTTCTTCCGGCGGCAGTACATCGAAGACGTGATGGAGCGCGAAAACCCGGACCACATGAACTTCCTTTACGACGGCACGAATTTCCGCGGCTACGAGTCCAACATCGAGCTGATCGCGAAAGGCTACGCCAACGACTGGGGCTCCGCCATCACCACCAAGGTGATGGTCGAGGAGAACGAATCGTACCTGAAGACCAGGGCCGAGGTCATCAAGACCGACCCCTACGAGACCAATATGCGGAAATACGTGGAAGAAGGGAAAAAATGGCTGAGGCGCAAATACGGCTTCAATAACCGGTGGACGCTGCAGATGTACTCCAAGTTCTTCTACGAGAAATTCTTCGATTACTACCCGGGGCTGAGAAAGTACCGGGTCTAGGGCTTACTATCATGTCCATGAAGGAATATGGCGGCATGCTGTTCAGGAAAATGGATCCTGGCGCGAAAAGAACGGTTTTTGCCGGCGCGCCCTACAGCTACTTTCTGTACCGGCTGGACAAGGGAGAGATCCTCCGGCTGGAGGAACTGGCCTCTTTTTCGGTCTACGTGCTGTCCTCGGCCGGGAAAAAAGCCCTGGTCGTCGGGGAAACCGGCGCCTCGCTCGGCCCGGGCGACATGCTCCAGGCGGAAAATTCGGCCGTTTCGCTCGAAGGCGCCGCGGCCGGGACGGAACTGCTGGTTTCCGGCGTGAACGAGCCCTGTGTAAAGCGCGCCGCGCTGGCCGTGGTGCGGGAGCGGGATATCTACAAGGTGACCAAGCCCTGGGGCTACGAGCTCTGGATCAACAACGAGCATCCCGGCTACAGCCTGAAGAAGGTCAGCATCAGGGCCGGCCACAGGACCAGCCTCCAGTACCACCTGCATAAGCATGAAACGAACGTGATATTTTCCGGGGCCGCCGCTATCCACTATAACCGGCGCCCGGACATACCGCCCGGTGAAGCGCCCCTGGAAGCTATAGGAACGGTCAGGATAGACCCGGTGACTTCCGTAGAGGTCAGCCCCGGCACGCTGCACCGCGTAGAGGCGCTGACGGATATCTCTCTGTATGAAACGTCCACCCCGCACCTGGACGACGTGATAAGGGTGCACGACGACGCGGCGCGCAGGAACGGCCGCATTCCCGGAGAGCATGGCGGGAAAGTATGACCCCTAAAGTCTGCATCCTGACGGCCGGCAAGGGCAGCCGCATGGGCCCCTACGCGTCGTATATCAACAAGGGACTGCTGCCGGTGGACAAGAAAGCGGTGCTCTCCCATATCATCGGGAAGTTCCCCCCCGATACCGAATTCGTAGTGGCCACCGGGTACCTTGGCGGCCAGGTCAGGGACTACCTGGCCGTCGCCCATCCTTCGGCGCGGATCGCCTTCGCCGAGGTGGACAATTTCGACGGCCCGGGCAGCGGACCCGGCTACTCCCTGCTGTGCTGCAAAGACCTGCTGCGCGGACCGTTCTATTTCGTCTCCTGCGATACCTTGTGGGACGGGCCGCTTCCCTCCGACCTGGAACACAACTGGATGGGTACGGCCAGGGTCGAAGAGGCGGCCTCTGCGAGTTACTGCAATTTCAGGGTCCGGGACGGCCTGGTGGTCTCCATCCATGACAAGGTCCGCGTGCAGGGCGGGGACGGCAGGGCTTTTACCGGGCTGTGCCTGATCCGGGACTGCGGCGCCTTCTGGGAAGGCCTGGGCTCCGGGAAGCTGGTCTCGGGGGAGCATCAGGTCTCCTGCGGCATCCAGGCCATCCTCGCCAAAAGCCCCGTCCGCCACTATGACATCGACTGGCTGGACGCAGGCACGTTCGAGAATTACAAGGAGGCCGTCGGCCGTTACGAGGATTACGATTTCAGCAAGACGAACGAATTCCTTTATATCTGCGGCGGCTCCGTGGTCAAGTTCTTCGCGGACCGCTCTATCGTAGAGAAAAGGGTGGCGAAGACGAAGCTGAACCCCGCGATCTTCCCGGCGATCGACTCCGTACGGGGCCAGTTCTACGGTTATTCTTTCCTGCCGGGGCGGACGCTCTACGAGGAGAACAGCTCCGGGATCTTCGGGAACCTGCTGCGCTGGCTGGACAGGGAACTGTGGCTGCCGCGGACGGTGGACGCCGGTGAGATGCGCGGGACCTGCAGGGATTTCTATTATGAGAAGACCCTGAAGAGGCTGGCCGGCTATCATCGGAAGTACGAAGGTTCCGACGTCGCCGGAGTGATAAACGGGGTGCCGGTACCAGCCGTATCGGAACTGCTGGGCCGGGTCCCCTGGGAGGACCTGTATTCCGGCACCCCGGTTTTCATGCACGGGGACCTGCAATTCGACAATATCCTCCATACCGGCGGCGGGAAATTCGTCCTGCTGGACTGGCGGCAGGATTTCGGCGGCCGCGTGGAATTCGGGGACCTGTATTACGACCTGGCCAAACTCTACGGCGGCATAGTCCTGAATTACGATCTCATCAAGAAGAAGCTGATCAGCTATTCCGAGGACGGCGAGACCATCGATTTCGATTTCGCGCAAAGGCATTCTTCGGCGGGCTACCTCGGGACCCTGCTGCGCTTCGCGGCCGGGAAAGGCTGGGACGTACGGAAAGTCCGGACCCTCGTGCCGCTGATCTACCTTAACATGGCCTGCCTTCACCATTATCCTTTCGACAAGATGCTGTACGCTTTCGGCCGCCTGCTGCTGGCGGAAGAACTGGAGCGCAGCGGGAAGGCCGGTTAACCCATGATAGACGCCCGCACGCGGTTATTCATCTCGGCGGCCGGGGCGCCCGGGAATTTCGGCGCGGCGGTCTACAACGAACTTTTCAGGCTCTACAGGCTCAACGCTGTCTACCTCCCCAGGAAAGCCGGCGACGCCGGGCGCCTCGTGGAAGCGGTGAGGACGCTGGGCATAGAGGGCTGCAGCGTCACGATGCCGTTTAAAAGCGCCGTCATCCGGTACCTGGACAAGCTGGACGTGACGGCACGGCGGACCGGCTCGGTGAACACCATAGTGAACAGGGACGGCGTGCTGACCGGGCACGATACGGACCATTACGGCGCCGCGGCCATACTCGCGGCGCTGAAGCCCCGGAGCGCCCTGATCTACGGGGCCGGCTCCGTTTCGCGTTCCGTGCTCCTCGCCCTCCGCGGCTCCCGCTGCGGGAGGATAGCTATCGTCGCCCGCCGGGCGGCCCGGGCCGGGGAAGTCGCGAAGAAGTACGGCATCCTGTCTTTCGGCGGAGTAAAGGACGTCGGAGAGAGTTTCGACCTGCTGATCAACGCCACCCCGGCCGGCGACAGGAGGGACCAGGAAATTTTCGGCCTTTTGCCCTGCGCCCGCGCCGTTCTCGACCTGGTGGTCTCCCCGGCGCCGACGGAACTGGTCAGGCGCGCCGGAAGCCTGGGCCTGAAGACCGTAGAAGGAATAGAAATGGCCAAGCGGCAGCTCAAGAAGCAGTTCGAGCTCTACACCGGCATCGCTTGCGGCCTGGCCCGCATAGACCGCGTCGTGGATTCACTTTACGCGGGGAGGGGCCGGAAGGGAAGGGGCGGGAAGGCCGCCGGGGAACGGGCATGAACAGGATCGGGGTGCTTATCCCCTGCTACAACGTGGAAAGGACGGTCGGGGAAGTCCTCGGCTCGTTCTCGCCCGGCATCCTCGCGGAACTGGACCAGCTGGTGGCCGTGGACAATTCGAGCGGGGACGGGACTTTCCGCATCCTGAAGGAACTCCAGGACAAGGCGGATTACGGTCCTAAACTGGTCATTATCAGGAACAAGCGGAACTACGGTCTCGGCGGCAGCCAGAAGCTGGCTTACCGGTACTTCATCGAGAACGGCTTTTCTCATTTCATGATAATCCACGGCGACAACCAGGGGAACGCGGACGAGATGGCCCGCTTTTTCCTGGAGGCCCTCCGCAGAGAGCCGGACCTGGATCTGGTGTTGGCCAGCCGGTTCCACCCCGATGCCGACACCTCCCGCTACGACCGGCTGCGTCGCTTCGGGAACAGTTTCTTCAATTTTCTGACTTACCTGCTGACCGGGCACAGGATGAGCGACGCCGGCACCGGGCTGATGCTGGTCCGGACCGGCCTGCTGGAGCGGGTCGGCTATGCGGAACTCACGAACTCTTTCCAGTTCAACCCGCAGTTGAACATCCTGCTGCTCAACCTCGACGGGCTGAGGACCCGGGAAGTGCCCCTTAACTGGCGGGACTCGGAAGCCGGCTCGAACATAAGGGCGCTCCAGTACTGCCGGGAACTGCTGAAGATCCTGCTAACCTACCGGGTCAACAGCCTTCTCCGGGGGAAACGCGGCGGCCGGCTGTTCGGCGGAAGCCCCGCGGCCTTCGAGCCGGAATTCGAGATACACAGAAGATAAGTTCCCGCCGTCGCGAAGCCGCTATAACACTTCCAGTCCGGAACCGCGCAGCACGGCGAGCTTTATTCTGCCGGCGTATTTTTTCCGGAGGAAACCCCTCACCTCGTCCGAATAGCTGGCGGCCATTATGATCACGGCGTCGACCGGGTCGCTGTCCAGCCTGGAAGCCGGGACTATAGGCACGTGGGTGGCCGGCGTGAATTTTCCCTGTTTGAAAGGGGCCGAATCCACCACATATTTGATCTTTCCCCCCAGGCCGGCCAGGGCCAGTACGGCCAAAGCCTGGTGCCCGGCCCCCCAGACGGCGACCCGGCCGGGCCTGAAGCCCGACAGGAAACCGAGCAGTGAGGACTTAAGCGCGCTGCCGGCAGCGGTAAAACCCGAGAGGTCGAGCGGCTCGCGCTTCCGCACGACCGCGGAAAGCACGTAGCCGTGCCATACCGTGCCGCTTTCGAGCAGCTCGAAACCGTTAAGGTTCAGCAGGAAGCCGAGCGTCTCCCGGGTAAAATAGCAGAGATGGTCGGGTATGAACTCCGAAAAAAGGTTCCTCCGCAGCATCATGCCGAAATCCGGCACCTCTACCAGGCCCACGCCGCCGGGCCCGAGGTTCGCGCGCATGCCGGCGAGCAGCGCGTTGGGGTCCGGCAGATGCTCCAGGAAATTGAGGATAAAAAAAGCGTCGAAAGGCGCGCCGGGCAGCTTCATATCGGCGCGGCCGAGAAAGCCGCGGGACACCTTAAGCCCGGCGCGGGCGCAATCCAGCGCGGCTTCTTTGGAATATTCAAGGCCGGAGGCTTCGGTACCGGCTTCCAGCATCAGCCGCAGGTATTCCCCCCGTCCGCAGCCGAGCTCCACTATCTTCTTCCCCTTGAGCCCGTATTTCCGGACGAAGGAGGAGAACTGCTTCCTGCGGAAAGCTTCCATCTCCGGTGAAAAAGCGGCGGCCCTTATCACTTCCCGGTAATAAGGCACGGGGCCGCCGCCCAGCTGGACCAGGCCGCAGCCGGAGCACTGGAACACGTCGAGGTAGGCGCCCTTCCCGCGCGCCAGGCCGCGCCGGGCGGGCAGGTACTGCGCCTGCGCGGGCATGCCGCCGTACCGCAGCAGCGGTTTTCCCGGCAGCGGCCCGGAGCAGACCCGGCATTTTTTCCGTCTCATGCTTTTCACAAGGGATAGCTCAGGATCTGTTCCCGGTCCAGATAGCCGGGGTTGGCGGCGTACCAGTCGTAAAGCTCCTTCAGGGCCTTCTTCATCGGTACCGGCCTGAGGCCGGAATCCCCGAGGAGCAGGGAGTTATCGCCGCTGTACTCCCGGCCGAGGCCGGGGGTTTTCACCGACAGAACGGCCCGCTTGCCGGAAACGGCAAGGATGTCGCCGGCTATGGAAACATAGTCCCTGGCCTCGCCGGAGCAGGCGTTATAGACCTTGCGCGGCTTTTCCGCCCTGAGCAGCCAGTCCGTCATCTTCACCAGGTCGTCTATATAAAGCAGGTCCATGGTCCGGTTCCGGGCTATCAACAGCGGCAGGTCCAGCGCCAGGCGGGCGCAGATGTTCGGGATGAACCTGTAGCGCCAGTCGTCGTATTTGCCGTACACCCCGAAGAGGCGCAGGTTGTAGATGTTGGAGGCCGAGAGCGCGTGCCGCGTCATCAGGTATTTCGAGAAGCCGTAGGGGTCCGGGGGGACGTGCTCGTCGAAGAAGTCCTCGCTCATGCGGGGCTTCCAGTGCTCCCGGCCGAACTCGGCGCCGGAGCCGAAATATACCAGCCTTCCGAAATCGGCCCCGCTCCTGGCGAGGTTGAAGAACATGCGGAGATTGTATTCCAGGACCTTCGCGGGGTCCTTCGTAGAGGTCTTCGGCGCGGCATCGTAAGTGGCGCAGTGCAGGACCGCGTCGAACTTCCCGGCTTTCAGATAGTCCGCCACCCGGTCTGCGTCCAGCAGGTCCAGCTCCTGCCTGCCGGGGGCGGCTATCTCGTAGCCCTTCCCCAGCTGTTCGGCCAGGCTGCGCGCTACGAATCCTTTCCCGCCGGTTATCAGCAGCTTCATTTTATTCCTCGACGGGCTCGACCAGCATGTTCCTTTTGAATTCCTCCCTCTGCAGGAAGGGCCAGAGGTCCTCGAGCGGCTTCGAGACTATCGAGCCGTCCGGCTTTACGAAGGACGAGAGCTTGGGCGCGGTCTCTAGCCAGGGCTCGACCGCGACGTCGCAGACCACCGGGCCCTTCAGGGCCAGGACCTTCCGGACTCCGGCGAGGAGGGCTCCGCCGCTCCTGATGGAGACGGTCTTCAGGCCGTAGGAGGCGGCGGTCCTCTTCACGTCGGGTATGCTCATGCCGCTGGCGGCATCGCAGCAGACAAAATTGGAATTGAAATGTTTCCGCTGCATGCTCCGGATGGAGCCGTAGCCCGAATTGTTCAGCACGAAGATCTTGAGCGGCAGGTTCAGGCGGCGGATGGTCTCGAAGGCCTGGATATTGTGCTGCAGGCCGCCGTCGCCTATCACCGTCACCGTGCGGCGGCCCGAAGCGAGGCAGGCGCCGGAAGCGGCAGGCAGGCCGAAGCCCATCGAGCCCAGCCCCGGGGTGTTCAGCACCCGCTGGCCGGCCTTGACCCGGAAAGCCTGCATGGTGATCTCGGCGCAGCCCCCGGAGCTGCCGGGCACCAGCACGTCTTTCGACGACAGCAGGCCGGAAAGCGCCTCTATGAGGTCATAAGTGTTCACCAGGCCGGAGGGCCGCTCCAGCACCCCCCTCCCGACGGGGTAGCGCCGCTTCCAGTCCCGGCATTTGACCAGCCAGGAAGACCGGTCGGCCTTCTTAATTTTTTTCACGGCGCTGGAGAACCCGGCGAGGAACTCTTTGGCGCCGCAGGCCGCTTTGACTTCCACGCGCATGGCCAGCTTGGCCAGCTCCCGCCCGTCTATATCCACGACCACTTTTTTAGCGCCGCGCGCGAACAGGCCGTAATTGTGCCCCACCTGCGGCAGGTCCAGCCTGGCGCCCAGCGTTATGAGGAAGTCGGAATTCTGCTGGATGAAATTGGCGCCCCTGGAAGCTATGGAGCCGGGCCTGCCAAAGTAAAGCGGATCGGATTCCGGCAGCAGGTCGGCGGCGCGCCAGGTAGTGAGCACCGGGACGCCGAGTTTTTTCGCCAGGGACAGGAATTCCCGTTCCGCCCCCGCCAGCTTTATGCCGTTGCCGGCCAGTATGACCGGCCTCTGCGACTTTTCCAGCAGCGCCGCCGCGCGCTCTGCCCAGGACCTTATCTTTTTCGACGCGGCGGGAGGCCTGGGCGGGGCGAAACCCTTCAATTTTTTTTCGTCTATCCGCGCCCCCTGCACGTCCAGCGGGAGGTCCAGCCAGACCGGCCCCGGCCGGCCCGAACCGGCCAGATGGACGGCCTTTTCCAGGTGATAGCGTATGGAAAGCGGGTCGGTTACCGTCACGGCGTACTTGGTGACCGGGCGCGCCATCGCGAGGATCGGCGCTTCCTGTATGCCGCGCTGGCGCGGCCCCGCCTCGCCGGCGAGGTCGCAGCGTTTTACCTGGCCGGAAAGCACGAGCAGCGGCGTGGAGTCGATCCAGGAGGCGGCAACGGCGGTCAAAGCGTTAGTGCCGCCGGGACCGGTGGTAACGAGGACCGCGGCGAGGGAACCGGTGTACTGGGCGCAGGCGTCGGCGGCTATCACGGCCGCCTGCTCGTGCAGGTAGCCGACCGGCTCCAGCCCGGCCTGCCTGCCCAGCGAATCCACCAGATGCATGCAGCCCCCGCCGGGCAGCGTGAACACGCGCCTGACACGGAGACCCGCCAGGAACTTCATCACATAATCGGATAGCTTGATCATCTGAGGCTCCTGAAGAATTCCTCCGGCGTGCCCGCCGCGGCGTTCCACGGGCGCGGCACCAGCGCGGACATCAGTCCCGCCGCTGCCGCCTGTTCTACGTTCCGCGGGCTGTCGTCCACGAACAGGCCGCAGCCGCCTATGGACTTCAGGAAGCCGGCTTTTGTAGACTCGTAACGCGGCAGCGCCTGTCCCTTCCTGGGCGAAGGGACCACGTGGAAAGTCCGTATCCAGCGGCCGAAATGCCGGTAAACCCAGCCCGCCGACCTGTGCGCCGCCGCCAGCGGCACCGCGGTGACGGCCAGATGCCTGTACTTCGGACCGTTGCGGCGGAACCAGGCCAGCGCTTCCGGCGACGGGAGTATATCGTCGTAAACTGCGGAAAGGCGGAACTCGTCGTAAGAGCGCAGGTAGGCGTCCGGGGAGATGCCGAGAGCTTTGTGGGGCGGGTTCTCCCGCAGATCGGAGTAGGCGGCGCGGCAGCGCCTGTTGCGCGGCAGGAACCATTTTTCCAGCCAGACGCGCATCAGGTCGTTGAGCGTGTCGTCCACATCCCAGGCTATCAGTTTCATTTGATAGGTTTTGTAAGCCAGTCGGACCAGAAGGTCAGCCCCGTCTTCCTGTCCTTGTTGTTCATTATGGCGGGGTCCTCGTAAAAAGAGTCGTCCTTGTAATGCGTGGTGGAGACCTCCTCGAAGACGGCCCCCCCCGCGGACCTGAAGCTGTGCCTGACGCCGCGCTCCACCACTATTATCTCGCCGTGGCGGTAGTCTTTCTCCGCGCCGTCGATGGCGATGGTCAGCGTGCCGTAAAGGACCTGGAAGGTCTCCTCTTTCTTCTTATGGTGATGTACCGGATTCTCCTGGCCGGGGGTCATTATGATGATCTTTTTGCAGTATTCGCGGTTGATGCAGCTTATTATCGTGGCGCCGTAGCGGGCGATATTATCGAGGCCGTACTGGTGGGAAAGCTCGAACTCTATCTTCGGCGGCAGCGCTATCCGGCTGTCTATGACGATCTGCCTTATCTTCTCCACCGTCTCCAGCACCTTGGCCCGGATATTGCGGTGGTCGAGGCTTTCCGTCATGACGGGTTTACCGGCGGCGATCTCCTCTTTCGGGGTAAAAAGCGAATACTTGGACATGTCGTTCGCCAGCAGCTGGCCGGGGATATTGGGGATGGCGTAGAACACGTTCTCCGGGGTGAGCCTCTCCCCCGCCTTGAGCCCCGCCCTGGCGAATACGCCGCGGCGCAGCCCCCGCAGGTCCTCGGCTTCTTTGGCGGCCGTTTCCCGCCTGGCGCCGGCCGCGCCGCACATCCAGTAGGCCCCGGCGGCGGCCTCGAGCCATTTTTCAAGCTGTTCCGGCACGGAGGAATATTTATTGACCTCGTATTTCGCGGTCTTCAGGCCCACGTGGCGCTCCAGTATGGAAGCGCCCTTGCCTATGGCGACCAGGACGGCTTCCAGGTCGGCGGGGTCCTCGTGGGTAGAATAGCCGACGGGCACGCCGGGGTAGCGCTGGCGGAGAAAATCTATCTGTCCCAGTTCATAGCGTTCCCGGGGCGTCGGGTACTCGCCGACGCAGTGCATCAGGGCGAAGTCCTTCCTGCGGTGCTCCATGAAGGAAACGACGCTGTCTATGTCCTTGAGCTCGGCTCCCGCCGTGGAAAGGATGACCGGCTTGTCCGCCGCCGCCGCCTTTTCCAGCAGCGGCCAGTCGGTGAAGGAACAGCTGGCTATCTTTATAATCTCATAGCCGTGCTTCACCACCAGGTCCACCGAGGCCTCGTCGAAAGGCGTGCAGACGCCTATAAAACCGTTGGCGGCCGCCTCCGCCTTCAGCCTGAGGAACTGCTCGCCCGACAGCCGGGTTTCCTCGAACCTGGCCACGTACTTGACGTCCCTGCGCCCCTTGTAGTCCGGGTGGATGAAGGTATCGAGCTCGCGGTACTGGAACTTGAAGGCGAAGCGGAAAGGAAACTTTTTGCAGACCTTGCCGAATTCCCTTATCACGGCCAGGCCGTGCTCGACGTCGCCCATATGGTTGTTGGCGAGTTCGAGTATGATGAGCTTGTCGAAGGTCCCCATAGTCTCCCTGCTCCGCGCGGGCCGCCGGCGCGGCCGTCAGAAATTTATCCGCTCCTTCTCTATGACCAGCGGCCTTTTCAGCGTCTGCGTGTAGATGGCGCCTATGTATTCGCCGATGACGCCGAGGAAAATAAGCTGCACCGAGGAAAAGAAGAACAGCCCTATGACGGCCGGGGCTATGCCCACGGAGAAACTGTTCCAGTACACCAGTTTGTAGACGAAGTACCCGAAAGCGACCAGGAGGTTGAGCGCCGCCAGGAAAAAACCGGCGAAGACGGCCAGGCGCAGCGGCACCTTGGAGTGGTTGATGATGCCGAGCATGCCCATGTCGTAGAGGACGTAGAAATTATTCTTCGTGATCCCTCTTGTTCTGCCCGGCTGGAAATATTCCACCTGGGCGGTCTTCAGGCCGAGCTCCGCGACGAGGCCGCGGAAAAAGGGGTAAGGCTCGTCCAGCTTGCGCAGCTCCTCCATGACCCTTTTGTCGTAGAGCCCGAAGCCCATATTGTTCTTGACTATCTTCACTTCGGCCAGCTTCCCTATCAGCTCGTAATAAAGCCTGCGCACGGCGAACATCGGCCAGGACTCGGCGCTGTTGGTCTTGACGCCCAGCACGACCTGATAGCCTTCCTCCCACTTGCGCAGGAGATCGGGAATGAGCTCCGGCGGGTCCTGGAAATCGGCCGCCAGCGGGATGAAGACGTCGCCGCTGATCTGGGAGAAAGCATGGTAAGGCGAGCGGATATGGCCGAAATTCCTGGTGTTGAGGATGACCTTCACCTTTTTGTCCGCCGCGGCGAGCCGCCTCAGCGCGTCCTGCGTCCCGTCGGTGGAGGCGTTATCTATGAAGATATGCTCGTAGTCGTACGGGCCGGGCCCGGGGAAGAGCTCCTTTACGCGGGCCGCGAGCGGCCCGACATTGGATTCCTCATTGAAGCAGGGGGTGACTATGCTTACTTTTTTCATATCGTACCCAGGCCCCCTGTTTCCTTCCTCCCCCCTTGTGGGGGAGGATCGAGGCGGGGGGGGGTATATTGGCACTGAGACGCTTTATAACTACTCACACCGCCTGGGCAGTTACCATACTCCCCGTTAGGGTAGCCGCCCTGTGAATATTTTACCATTTACAGCTATATGATAAGATATAGGAAGTGACATCCACCCCCTGGCCATTTGCCGGTTTCTCCGCAAAAGCGGCGGCTCTCCTGAAAAAAAGGCCGTTGCAATTCCTGTTCCTCTTCGCGTCGCTCGCCGCCGCCGCCGCTGTTCTTTCCGCCTACAGAGCCTCCGCGTCGGACATCTCCCTGGAAATGGACGGCGACCGGGCGACCCTCCGGCTGATAAAAGTTTACGACGTCTCCACCGGGGGAATAGTGACGGAGCTGGAGCGCCGCGGCGGGGCCTGGGTCCGGGACAACGGGGAATTCGCGAACAAACTGCTTCTCGCGCTGCCGCAGGAAGGTCTGCTGCGCCTGGCCGGACTGCGCGTCGCCGCCGGCGGGAACAGCTTCGAGTTCAACGCCGGAGACTTTCACAAGTTCACGCAGCTGCGGCTGGGAACCATAGAAAAACAGGAATGGGACGTCTATGAACTGCCGTTCTATGTAAGGGATTCCAGGTCGCTGTTCCCCGGTTTCGCCCCCGTCAACTGGCGCGGCGACGCGTTCTTCTGCGCGAACGCGGCCATGAAGTTCGCCGCCTGCTGCCTTTGCCTGCTGCTCGTCCTAGCGCCGTTCAGGTCCGCCCGTTCTTCCGGCCCCGCCGCGCCGGAGAAGGCGGAGGGCGGGAAGACCTGGTCCTTCGGGTCCCCCCTGCCGGGGCGCGCCCTGAACCTGGGACGGCCTTACCACCTCGGCCTGGTCTTCCTGCTCACCGCCGGCGTGGTGGGAGCCGTCTCGCTGCTGCAGGTGGACCCGCATCACGACGGGGTCATGCTGAAACCGGCTTTCGACGTGGCGGCGGGCCAGGTTCTTTTCCGGGACACTTTCACGCAGTACGGCGCCTTATCCGCCTGGGTGCAGGCGCTGGCCGTAAAGATCTTCGGCAGATATCTGCTGGTGATAAGGCTGCTGACGGCTTTTACCTACGGCCTGACGGCCGTCCTTATGTGGCTGGTCTATTCGCGGTTCCTGCCCAACTATCTCAACACTTTCTCCTGCCTGGCCTGGCTTTTCCTGGGCTATTTCTTCCTGAACTACCCCTCCATGTTCGTCATGCCCTGGTCGACCGTTTTCGCCGTCTGCTCGTCGGTATTCGGCCTTTACCTGCTGCTGCGCTTCCTGGAGGACGGGAAGCCGCGCTTTCTTTTCACCTCGGGCTTCGTCACGGCCCTGACTTTCTGGTTCAAGATCAACTACGGCGGGGCTTCTTTCCTGGCTTCGCTGCTGTTCCTGGCCGTCCTGCAGGTACGCGGCGAACGCGGGAAGGCGGCCGGCCTCTTCGCCGCTTTCCTGGGAGGCTGGCTGGCGGCCCACGCTCTTTTCACCGGCTGGCTGGCCGCGCAGGGCTCCCTGCGCGATTTCACGCTGCAGTCCATAAAGTTCGCCCTGGCTTTTTCCGGCAACAACGCTTTTACCACCAATGAGCACCCCGTGGTACAGCTGGCTAAGAGCCTGCTTCAACTCGGCTCCTCGCACGGGGGCATCTCCTTTCTCTGGCTGGTCCTGCCGCTCGCCTCGTGCGTCGTCTTCTTCCGTTCCGCCTATCTCTTCGCCGCCGGGAAGGACGCCTCCGGGAAGAACAAGGCCCTGCTGGCGGTCTCCTGCGCTTCGCTGGGCCTGTGGCTGGGCTATTACCCGATACCGGCGCTCTTTCATATGTACCTGAGCTCGGTCCTTTTCTTCGGGCCGCTCTCCTACCTAGTCCTTGTGGCCGCGGAGCGGCTGGGCTTCGCCGGGAACAGGCTGCTGGTCCTGGCCGTCCCGGCCGTCCTTTTCCTCCCGGACTTCGGCTACAGGCTGGAGCGGTTCATGCTGAAAATGTCCGGTTCCTGGGAAAAGATAGAGGCCCCGGCGTTCCTGCGCGGCATGTACGTCCCCCCCGGCGAGAAAAGAGCGTTCGCGGAGCTGGACGAATTGATAAGCAGGGCGCCCGGCCGCCTGGTCAACCTGTCCAACAGCGGCCTTTATTCCCTGTATAAGGACGACGGGCCCAACTTCCACAAAATGTACATGGATTGGGGCTGGAACAATTCTTTTCTTTACCCGGATTACATCCCGGCCCTGGTGAAACAGCTGTCGCGCGGCGACTGCTGCGTCGTTTCCAACGAAGCCTATCTGCTGCCCGGGTATATCCCCGTAAAGGTCTTCCCGGCTTTCATGAGAGGAGCGGATTTCAGCAAGCCGGTGGTGGTACTGCTGCCCGGGCGCAGGACCGGCGGCCTGAAGATGACGGCAGTCGATACGGTAGTGAGGCAGCAGGCCCGCGACAGCTTTCCCCGCGGCATTCATTTCCGTTTAAAGGCCGGGGCGCCCGCCCCCGCGCCCGTCGAAAGCGTGCTGGTCAGGATAACCTCGGAAGACACGGTCCAGGAGAGGATAAACAAATACGAATTCGAATACAACCTGCTCCCCAAGACTTTCGACCCGGCGGTAAAGGCGCTGCTGAAGAAGCGTTACCGCTTCGACGCCGGCAGCAACCAGTATATCGCCGATCCTTCGATGGACGGGAAAGCCCGGCTGGACCTCCTGGAGGCCCTGTCCGGGATCTTTCTTTACGAGAAGAACTCGTTCCTCGCCGACACCTTCGTCTACTCGGAAAACCCGACGCTGAACGTGTATCACAACGGGAAACCGGTCAGCTACGCGAAGCTCTTCGACGGCGAGAAATGCAAGGCCGGGGATACCCTGGATATCGTGGCGCCGGCCGTGACCGTACCCGCCGGCTACGTAGCCAGGGTCAGGATAAATTACAAAGGCGGGACCTACCAGGAAGAGAATCTTAAAGTGTCCGGGCGGTGAAACCTTTCAGTCCAGGAACTCCAGGACGTCCCCCGCCGAAACGCGCCCGGCGCAGCGGCCGGCGGGGAGCTCGAGCACGACGCGCGCGCCGCGCACCCAGGGGGAAAAGCTCCAGGGCCGCAGTTTTTCCAGTACGCGCAGGACTTTCAACTCCCCGTCGAGGAAAACGGCGTCTATCGGGAAGCTCATAAAGCACATATGGATCATGGCGCAGGGCTCCAGCCAGAGCCCTTCTTCCGCGCCGAGGGACTTACGCGGTATAAGGCCGAAAAGCCTGGCGGCGAAGGTATCGGCGCGGGCCGCCGCCCCGCTGACGCTTAAATTCCTGGTTTTATTGAAAACTCGCATAGCACGCCGGGCCGCTCAGCGGATGAGGGCCATTTTCCCCACGGCGGCGTCCTTGTCGGTCTTGACCCTGAAGAGGTAGACGCCGCTGGCCACGGCGGCGCCCGCTTCGTTCTTACCGTCCCAGGCCGAGCTTGTGAGTTTCCTGACCAGCTCGCCCTCCGAGGTGTAGATCTTCACTTCCACGCTGGGAGCCGACATTTCCTCCGGCACGGTGAAGGTGACCAAGCGCTGGGTCCCGGGCCGGAAGGGATTCGGATAGGCCACGGCCTTATTAGTACCGGCGAACTGCGTACTGCCGGTCACGGCCAGGCGCATGGCCTTCAGGGCGTTTATGCGGCCATAGCCGAAATCCCGGTCCGGGCCGGGCGAGCCGAGGTCGTCGGCCGAATTTTTTATGACATCCCAGATCTCTTTGCCGGTCTTGTCCGGCCTGGCGGACCAGAGCAGCGCCGCGAGGCCGGCCGTGAGCGGCGAGGAAAAAGAGGTGCCGGTGGCCGAAGCGTAGCCGCCGTTTATATTGGTGGTGTAAAGGTCCACGCCGGGAGCGGCGACGCCCTTCGTTATCATCAGCGTGTCGCTGTTGGAGAAAGAGGCCTGGCCGTCCTGCAGGTCGGTGGCCCCCACGGCTATTACCCCTTCGCAATTGGCCGGCGTATCGATGAAAGACGCTCCGGAGTTGCCCGCCGCGGCGAACAGCATCAGGCCGGTGGTGGTGGCTACGTTTACGGCGGTCTGCAGAGGCCCTGAACAGGTGCCCGAGTCGCCCAGGCTCATGTTTATGATCACCTTTCCGGCCGCGGCGGTGTCGTGAAGGGAGATAGCGTCGTCAACGGCCGCGGCGATGGACGTCTCGGAAGTGCTGCAGGAGAGGTAGCCCGCCTCGTCGCCGCAGTCGTCGTAGCAGTCGGTGTCGGCGAAGACCTTAAGAGAAAGCAGTTTCGCGCCCCAGGACATACCGGCCACTCCGGCGGAGTTGTCGGAAGCGGCCGCGGCCACCCCGGCGGCTCTTGTAGCGTGGTTGCAGGCCGCGGTGGGAGGCTGGTTATCGGACGCCGCGCCGCTGAAAGGGTCGAATTTACGGCTTGTGCCTATAAGCTTCCCGGAGAGCTCCGGGTGGGAACCGTCTATGCCCGTATCCAGCACGGCCACGGTGGCGCGGCTTGAAAAACCCGTCTCGTATTCCCAGGCGCCGAAAGCCTGCACCCGCGACAGCGCGTACTGCTGGGCCAGGTAAATATCGTTGGAAGTCTTTTTCGGGCGGTAGACCCGGTTCGGCTCCGCCCATTCGACTACCGGGCTGGTCCCGAGAAGCTGGAGGCCGGCCGCCACGCCCAGGCCTTCCGGCAGGGCCAGGGCCGACCAGTTGAAGCGCTCATAATTCTTAAGGACGGCGAAGCCGGCCGGGGCCAGGGCCGCGGCGGCCGCCGAGGAAGAAACGCCTGTTTTGAACCTGACTATCGCGGAGCCGGCCGCCGCGTTGATAGTCGAAGTCCGCCCGGAGGCCGGGGAGAAATGCGGGATGCGCTCGACTTTAAGCGCTAAAGCGCGGGCGCCCGGCATAATAACCAGCAGGAAAGCCAGGCAGGAGGCCGCGGCGCGCGGTGTTATCATTTCTTATCTTTCTTAGTCCAGGCCGCTATCACGGCGGATTCGACGGCGCTCTTGAAAGCTCCGTCGGTGAACAGCAGGGCGGGCGGGAAAGCTATCCAGAAGGCCCCCTCCTCTTTTTTAGAGGCCATGACCCCGGCCGTCACCAGCAGGTCGCCGTCGAAACTGATCTCGGCGTTGGCCACGCGGACCGCGGACTTGAGCGGCCGGAAGGAATCCACTTTCACCGCCGGGGCGGCGGGGGCCCCGGCGGGCTTCGTGAAGCCGTTCCTGAAACAGCCCTCTATCTTCCCGTAAAGGGACTTCGACAGCAGCTTTATGTCGGTGTAGGTCTTCCCCTTGTTCTCGGTGAAAGGCATGAGCACGCCGCCTTTCTCGTAGGAGATGTCCTTCACGGCGAGGACGCCGAAGGTGAAGTCGGCCTTGGAGGCGCCCTTCACGGCCGCGGTGCTTACCGCGGTTATCTCCAGCGCGCCCGCGGACCGCGCGGCGAGGCAAAGCGCCAGCAGACTAATGAGCTTTTTCATTTATCCTCCTAATGATGGCCACGATATCGTGGACGTCGTCCAGTTCGTAGTCCGCGCCGGAGACCTTGGTGTCGAACTCGTTGCCGTATTTGGCCCAGGCGGTCCGCATGCCGAAGGCCTTCGCGCCCTTGATGTCGCGCTCGGCCCAGTCCCCCACCATTATGGACTCGCCGGGCTCGACGCCGAGCAGTCCGAGTATGGTCCTGAAGGGCTTGGGGGAAGGCTTCCGCTCCCCGGTATCTTCGAAGGTGACCACGTGCTCGAAGTAGTGGTGCAGGCCGAGGCCCACGATGCGCATCCAGACGCTCAGGCGCGGCGCGTCGGAGACCACGCCCATGCGCACGCCCTTTTTGAGCAGGTCCGTGAGCGTTAGGCGCACGTGCGGGTAGAGGGTCATATGCCCCTCCTTGGCCCGCTTGTAACCCAGGATGCCCGCGGCCAGGATCTTGTAGTCTATCTGGCCGAATTCCTTCGTCAGGACCTTGTCGAAGATGTTCTGGTCCTCTATCCCCTCGGCCCAGTAGACCTTGAAGATCTTGTCCACCATCTCCTGCTTCTTTATGGCCAGGCCGGCGTCGATCATGGCGTCCACGGCCGCGTCCACGGCGGCGCGCTTCATGCGCATGAAGTCCATCAGCGTATTGTCTATATCGAAAATAACGGCTTTGATCATAAGGTCAGGGTAGAGGAGCTACCTCTTGGGTTCCGTATAGCGTTCCACGTAAGTCATCGTGCGGGTGTCCACTCTGACCTTGTCCCCCTGCTTGATGAACATCGGGACCTTTATCTCCAGCCCGGTGGAGACCTTGGCGGCCTTCAGCGTGTTGGAGACCGTGTCGCCCCTGACGCTGTCCACGGTCTCGGTGATCTCCATCACCAGGTTCGCCGGGAGCTGGATATTGAAGAAAACTCCGTTGAGGTAGAGCCCCTCCACCTGCATGTTCTCGGTCATGAACGGGAGGCTGGCCTCCAGCTTCGCCACCGGCAGGCCGGTCTGTTCGTAGTTCTCGTTGTCCATGAAATAGGCCAGCCCGCCGTCGGTATAGACGTAGGTCTTGGGGCGCTTTTCCACCATGACGTCCTTGAACTTATCCTCGGGGCGGTAGGCGGTCTCTATGATCGACCCCGTCTCGATATTGCAGAGCTTCACGCGCACCACGGCGCGGGCCTGCGATTTGCGGTGATGCTGCACGGTCATGACCTCGACGGTCTGGCCGTTCTCGTTTATGAACATGTTCCCTTCTTTGAATTGGCTGGCGAGTATCATGGTTGTCTCCTGTAATTAAGTCCGAGCTCCGAACGTCCGGACCGGGTCTACCCCTGAGGTTTCCCGGCCTGGTAGGCCATCACTTTAAGAGCGAGAATGCGCTTCTCCATCGGCGGGTGCGTGGCCAGCAGGTCCGCCGTGAAGCCCAGTTTCTCCTCGATCAGGCTCCCGCGGGGGTCCGCTATGCACATATGCGCCACGCCGTTATTTATGGCGTTGGTGGGCATCACCGCCCGGCGTATCTTCTCCAGGGCCGAGACCAGCGCGAGCGGGTTGCGGGTCAGCTCCGCGCCGGTGGCGTCGGCCAGGAATTCGCGCTGCCGGGAAACGGCCATGGCGAGGATCCGGGAAATGAGCGGGGCCAGGATCACCAGCAGGATCCAGACCAGGAACATCAGCAGCGCCGCCCCGCCGCCCTTGCGGCCGGAGCCGCGCGACGAGGAGCCGGAGGAGCCCCTCCCGCCGTAGCGCATGCTGCGGCCGGCGAAGTCGCTGAGCAGGGCTATGGCGCCCATCAGGGCCGCCGTCACCGTCATCAGGCGCATGTCGTAGTTGCGTATATGGCTCATCTCATGCGCGACCACGCCCTGCAGCTCCTCGCGGTTCAGCGAGGCCAGCAGCCCCTCCGTCACGGCTATGACCGAATTCTCCGGGTTCGTGCCGGTGGCGAAAGCGTTCAGGTCGGGGTCGGGCACGACGTAGGCCGTCGGGACGGGCAGGCCGGAGGCGGTGGACATCTCGGCCACGATATTCAGGAACTGGTGCTCCTTTTCCTCGGAGTGAACGGCGCGGCGGGCCATGGTGGAGCGCAGGACCATCTTCGGCCCGTTGATCAGGCTGTTCACGGACATCCCCAGGCCTATCAGGAGCGCGATTATGGTGCCGAAGGGTACGTTCGCGGCGGCCCCGGGGGACCGGGCCTCGTAGTAGCCGTCCGCGTTCAGCCGCAGCTCCGGGGCTGCGCCCGGGTTGAAATTCAGGTAGAAATAGTCGAAACCCAGGCCGATGAACAGGAAAAAAGCCACGAACGCGGCTATAATCATAGCCGTCATGCGCCGGTTGGAAGCCTGCTGTTCGTAGATGTTCATCGGGTAAGGGAGGCGGTAAGGATCAAGCTGATCCCTGTAACTACTCAGGTAGTGGCGGGTTGGACGGGGTTTTGTTTCGCGAACCCCTGGCGGACGGGGGGGCCCCGCCTGGCGGGGGGAAACCGACGCAAGGGTTTCCATCTTTCGG
>JACQPH010000130.1 GCA_016207645.1 Elusimicrobiota bacterium | reverse complement strand
GGGGAGGGTGGGGGTGCGGAGGCCGTTCTGGGCGGGGGTCAGGCGGGCGCCGAGGGTCAGGAAGCCCAGGCAGGAGATCACGGCGATCGAGGCTATGATGAACCAGGGGGCCTGCTGGTAGATGGGGCTCAGGCGGCCTATGGCGTTCGAGCCTATGAAGATGCCCACCGAGCTGCCTACCTGCTGGAAGAGGCCCTGGACGCCCAGGTAGCGGCCTTTTTCGGCCTTAGGCGCCATATTCGCGCCCAGGGCCTGCAGACCCGGCGAAACGGCCAGCTCGCCGAAAGTCACTACCACGATAGCCGCGACGGCCGCGTAGAAAGCCGCGGAGTAGCCGAAAGCCAGGTAGCCCATGCCGTACAGCAGCGCCCCCGCGGCCAGCCCGGAAGTGATGCGCCGCCCCTCCAGCGCCCTGGTCATCAGGTACTGGAAAGCCACCACGATGAAGCCGTTCACCGAGAACAGCAGCCCTATCTCCCGCTCCGAAAAACCAAGATAGTTCTTCGAATAAAGCGAGCTCGAAACCACCAGTTGGCTCATCACGGCGCACATGGTAAAAGTGAAAACACAGAAACGCAGGAAAGCCCGGTTCTTAAGCACGGCGGCCGCCCCCCTGAAACTCGGCGCCACGAATCTGCCGGTAGCCACACCCGGCGCGTCCCTGATGCTAAGCCACACTATAACCGTACACACACCGAACACCGCCGCCGTAGCGAAGAACATCAGCGAATAAGAGCCCGCCGCCAGCAGCCCGCCCAGGGCCGGCCCCAGCGCCCAGCCGGCGTTCGAGCCCATCCGCAGCAGGCCATAGGCCTTCATCCGGCCCGCCGGATGAGTATAGTCCGCCACCCAGGACCGCGCCGCCGGGTGAAAGAAAGAACCCACAAAAAGCCCGAGCGGGTGAAAAAGGAAAATAGCCCAGACCGGGGCCCTGCTGTAAATTATCCAGGCTATAGCCGCGATCTGCAGAGTGCGCAGCGCCAGAGCGCAGATCATCACCTTCCGCCTGCCTATAGCGTCCGAAATTTCCCCGCCTATATACTGCGCCAGCGAGCCTATCAGCATCGAGACTGCCAGGAAGAAACCCACCCAGGCCATGGGCACTCCGCGGTGCGCGCTCAGGTACACGGCCAGGAAAGGAAAGGAGATAGCGTAGCCGGCGGTCAGCAGGCCTTCGGCGGCGGCCAGTATCCAGAAACCGGGCGGCAAAGTCATGCCTAAATAATAGCATTTGGCCGGCGTTTACTAAATATTCCCCTATGAGGACAAGCCATTTTTTGGTAGAATATAGCTACTCCCCATGCCGACCGCCGAACTTACGCGCAAAAGCGCGCTCCTCACAAATTTTCAGAACATAAAGGACAGGATAACGGCCGCCTGCGGCCGGGCCGGACTAGAACCCTCCGGGGTAGAACTCCTGGCCGTCACCAAGTACGCCGCCGCCGAAGACGTCAAACTGCTCATAGAAGCCGGCGCCATAAAGACAGCCGGCGAGAACAAGGTACAGGACGCCAAAGCCAAGTGGACCAACGGCCCCCTGGCGCCGCTCAGAGCCCGCGTAAAGCTCCATTTCATAGGCCATCTGCAGACAAATAAAGCCAAGGCCGCCATAGAGACCTTCGACTGGATAGACTCCATAGACAGCCTGAAAATAGCGGCCGAAGTGAACCGCCACGCCGCCGCCGCGGGCAAGACCATGCCGGTGATGATACAGCTAAAGCTCAACGACTCCGCCACCCAGTCCGGCGTAACCCCGGACAAGGCGGGAGAACTGCTGGCCCAGGTCAGGTTCCTGAAGAACCTGGAGCCGCGCGGTTACCTGGGCATAGCCCCGGAGGGCGCCTCTCCGGAGGAACTCAAGGCCAGATTCACGGATGCCAAAAAGATATTCGACCGGGACTTTCCGGTCACGGCGCCCGGCGCCCCCGCCAATTACCTCTCGCTCGGCATGAGCGGCGACTACGAGCCGGCCGTGGAGGCGGGTTCGAACCTGCCGCGCATAGGGAGTTCGCTTTTCGCTTAGTGGAAGCCCCCAGGGGATAGCGGCGGCGCCCGCCAAGGGCCGCTGCAAGAACGAGGTAGGGACATGATCGTAAAAGTCAGAGTCATACCGAACTGTGAAGACAACGAAGTGGTTTCCCGCATCGGCAGCGTGCTGCGCGTGAAGATCTGCGCGCCCGCGGCGGACCTGAAGATAAACCTGCTGCTCAGGGATTACCTCTCCGAGTTCTTCGAGGTGCCTTCAAAGCTGGTGAACATCATCCGCGGCGCCAAAGGCCGCGAGAAGACCGTGGAGATAACCGGCAAGACCGAAGAGCAGCTGAAAAACCTGCTCGACTCGATACCGTAAAACCAGAGGATAGAGGCTGGAGGTTTGAGAATAGGGGCGGCCTTATTAGCTAACCTCCAGCCTCTAGCAATTTAACCCTATGATCCCACCACGGCTTATTTTCAGGAACGGCGTCTTAAAGATCCTCGACCAGCGGCTGCTGCCCGACAGGATAAAATTTATTCCCGTTAAAGACGCCGCCGGAACGGCGAAAGCCACGAAGGACATGGCCCTGCGCGGGGCGCCGCTCATCGGCTGCGCCGCGGCCTTCGGCTTCGCGCTGGAGCTGCGCCGCCTGCGCCCGGATTCCTCCGCCGAACTCGGGCGCCTGGCCCGCAGAACGGCCTCGCTGCTCAAAGCCGCCCGCCCGACGGCGGTGGCCCTGTTCTACGCCGCCGACCGGATGCTGCATAAGGCCCTGGTTTTCGCCGCCGCCAACCCCGGGAAGTTCTCCGCCGGCACGCTCAAAGAGCTTTCGCACCTCCTCGACGCGGAAGCCCGCCTGGTGACCGCCGAGGACGAAGCCGCCTGCCTCGCCATGGGCAATTTCGGCGCCGCCCTGCTGCCGAAGAAATGCGTCATCATGACCCACTGCAATGCCGGCGCGCTCGCCACCATGGGCATCGGCACCGCCGTGGGCGTCATCACCGCGGCTCACAAAAAAGGGAAGATAAAGCACGCCTATTCCTGCGAGACCCGCCCCTATCTGCAGGGCGCCCGCCTCACCATCTGGGAACTGATGCGCGAAGGCGTGCCCTCCGAGCTTATCACGGACAATATGGCCGCCCATATCATAAAGACCTGCGGCGTGAACGCCATTGTCGTCGGAGCGGACAGGATAGCTTCCAACGGCGACACCGCCAACAAGATCGGCACCTACGGCCTGGCCGTCGTCGCCCGCTACCACAAGGTCCCTTTCTACGTGGCCGCGCCCACGCCCACCATAGACCTGAAAGCCCGCGACGGGGGGGAGATAGTCATAGAGGAGCGCTCCAGCGAGGAAGTCACTTTCGTGAAAGGCTGCCGCATAGCCCCGATAGGAGTAAAAGTCCGCCACCCCGCCTTCGACGTGACCCCGGCCCCGCTCATCACCGCCCTCATCACCGAAAAGGGCGTGATCAGCCCGGTCACCCGGGCCAATATAAAAAAGAACCTGGCAACCCCCCTGTAATCTTCCTGTAACACCCCTTTGTTATCATTTAATCATGCCGGAACCGATCTTGCGCTATTACGTTTACCTTAAAAAGTCCATCCGCGGGCCTTTTTATCCCAGGGACATCGTCACGCAGCCGGGGTTCAGCCGCTCCAGCCTGGTCTGCCAGGAAAAAAACCTGGGCCAGTGGCATGAAGCCTCTTTCGAGCCCGTCTTCCAGGCGCTGCTCGAAGTCCCCGGCCAGGCCCTCGGCAGGCCGAGGCCGCCGCTGACGATGGAAATAGTCGAAGAGACCGCTTCCCGCACCCTGCTCGAGAAAGCCATCAACAAGAACATCCAGCTCGAGCGCGACGTGAAGGACCTGCGCAAGACCTACAACATAGAAAAACACAATTTCGACGAAGCCCTCAAAAAGAAAGACGCCGAGCTCCGCGTCCTCGCCGAGAAACTGAAGCGCACCATCGATAACGCCCAGGCCGCGAAAGGCGAGCATCCTTCCTGGGAATCCCTCTACAAGACCCTCAAGAAGCGCTCCGAGGAAAAGATAGCGGAAGCCACCCAGGCCCTGGCCGAGAAAATGTCCGAGATGGTCCGCCTCAGGGAGCGCATCCAGGAGACCGCGGAGAACGGCCGCGCCGAACTCCGCAAGGCGGAAGAAATTCACGCCCGGGAAACCTCGGCCTGCCGGAAAGAAATGCACGAATTGAGGTCGCAGGCGGAAGAGAAGGAAATGCTGGCGAGGACCTACAGCGACAATATCGCCTCGCTGGTAGGCAAGAACGAGGAATTCCAGAGCATCATGTTCGACGAGCGCCGCGATTACGAGGAGCAGTCGAAGAAATACTGCGAGGAGATAGGCCGCCTGCGCGCCGATCTCAAGTGGCGCGACCAGGAGACGGCCAAGGTCCGCGAGGAGCTTTTCGACGCGGTCAACCGGCTCAACGAATTCGAGGCGGTGGACCATCTGAAATCCCGCGAGCAGCAGGAGCTTTACGGCGCCCTGAGCACCAAGCTGAAGCTCCTCTCCGGCTATTTCGAGAACCTGGAAGCCCGGGTCAAGCTCGCCTTCAAGAAAGCTTAGGAACGTACGGGCGCGCGGGCGTTAACAGGAGCTCCCTCTTATCACGCCCGCGCGCCCGCGCGAATTAGTATAATTTATCTCGATCGCGGCAGCGGAGAAACCGATGAATATCACTTTCAAACAACTCATAATCGCCGGCGGCCCGATACTTTTCCTGCTGGCCGGCCTTTCCATCTATTCCATAGCCCTGATCTGGGAGCGCTGGACGGTCTACAAGCGCACCTTCGGCGGCATGGAGGACCTCATCCACAAGATCCACGCCCTGCTCAGGGCGGGGGAACTCAAACAGATCTCGGACCTCTGCGCCAGGTCGAAGAATCCGGCCGGGGACATAGTCCACAAGGTCCTGGCTCATTACGGCACCCCCCTTGAAAAGCGGGAGCTGGCGGAGAAGGCCGTGGAATGGCATGTCTCCAGGATGGGAAAAAGCCTCACCGCCATAGCCACCATAGGCAGCATCAGCCCCTTCATCGGCCTTTTCGGCACGGTGATAGGCGTCATCAGGGCCTTCAGGGACCTGTCGATGTACGCCGGGGCCGGCCCGTCCGTGGTCGCCATGGGCATAGCCGAAGCGCTGGTCAACACCGCCGCCGGCCTGTTCGTGGCCGTGCCCGCGATAGTCGCCTACAACTATTTCGCGCACAAGCTGAACGATTTCTCCAGCGAGCTGAACTGGGTCACCGAACAGGTCATTGACCGCTCCTCGCCGCGGGAACTGAACGGGATCTCCTGACGCCTATGCGCGTACATTCCGGAAAGAACAGGATAATAGCGGAGATCAACATGATCCCGCTCATAGATATTTCCCTGATACTCCTGATCATCTTCATGGTGATAACCCCCTTCCTGGTGCAGTCGCAGATACAGGTGAACCTCCCCAAAGCCTCGTCGGGGGTGAAGGGCGGGGACGAAGAGGTGCTGAAGGTGCAGCTGGCCGCGGACGGGAGCATGGCCGTGGACGGCAGGCGGGTGAAGTTCAACCGCCTGAAAGAAGAGCTCATGCTGCGCTTTTCCAAGTCCTACAAGAAGACCGTCCTGGTGGAAGCCGACAAAACCGTGCCGGTGGAACGCGTGGTGGCGGTCTTCGACGCGGCCAAGCAGCTGGGCGCCGGCAAGATAGGCATAGCGGTGAAGCCGGACTAAAAGGGACCAGCGTGCGCTCCTATCTTCTTTATTCCTCCTCGACGCACTTCCTCCTGCTCGTCGTCGTCCTTTTCCTCTCCCGCAACTCCCTCGGCGCCAAAAAGGAACAGGCTTACTATATAGATTTCATCGGCCCATCCAGGGTGGTGACCATGCAGAAAGCCGCGGCCGCGGAAGGCGCGGAAAAGGCGCCGGCCGCAAGGACCGCCAAAGCCGCGAAGGCCGCGGAACCGAAGGACGAGGACGACTTTTCCTCCGAAGCCCTGCCCAAGCCCAGCATCCTCTCCAGCGGCTCCAAGCTCTTCGACGAGGAAAAAGCCCCGACCGGGCCGGCCGGCGGGAACGGCACCCCGCTCACCATGGACTCCGCCAACTTTCCCTACCCCTGGTACATCACCCAGGTGCGCGAGGCGCTCTGGACGGCCTGGACCGAGAAGATGCCTTCCGGCGGCAGCCTGCGCTGCACGGTGCGCTTCACCATCAACCGGAACGGCTCCATCAGGGGCGTAAGCGTGGAGAAAGCCTCCGGCAACCGCCTCTTCGACAACGCGGCGGAAAGCTCCGTGCACGCCGCCGCCCCTTTCGCCCCGCTGCCCGACGATTTCTACGAGGACCGCCTGACGGTGCACGTGGAATTCAAGGCCATGGATTAGTTTTATGCCCGTAAGCGCCTACATTCTGACGGCCGCCGCTTTCCACCTGACGGTTTTCGTTTCCTATCCGCACACCGGCCGCTTCGGCTTCCCTTTCCTCGCCGTCTCGCTGATACTCTGGACGTCCTTCGCTTTCTACCTCAGGAATTCCCTGACGAATACCGGGAGGACCTGGAAAGCCGCCATAGCCGCCGGCTACGCGCTGATGTGCGCCTTCTCGGCCCTGGCTTTCCTGCCGCAGAAGGACGCCGTCAGCCCGCTGAGGAAATTCAGTTCCGGTCAGTATCCCGACGGCAAGACCCTGTACCTGGGCCTGCGGCGGCTGGGCGTGGACGCGCCGGGCCTGCTGCCGCCGCAGAAAGAGGAACCTCTTCCATGAAAACGATCGCCGTCACCGGGGGAACGGGGTTCGTGGGGCGGGCGCTTTCAAAGGCCCTGCTGGAAAAAGGTTTCGCCGTCAGGATAATAACCAGGCGCAGGCCGGCTGTAACGCTGGAGAACGCCGTCTATGCCGAAGCGGATTTCTCCGACGCCGAAAGCATGAAGGAAGCCCTCTCCGGCGCCGACGCCGCGGTGCACCTGGCCGCCGCGCTGTTCTGCCGCTCCAAAGAGGGCTTCATGCGGGCCAACGCCGAGGGGACGGCCGCCCTGGCCGCGGCCGCCGCCGCCACGCCGACCCTGAGGAAACTCGTGTATATCTCCAGCCTCGCCGCCGGCGGCCCTTCCCCGGCCGGCGCGCCCAGGACGGAGGCCGACGCCGAGGCCCCGGTGTCCTTCTACGGCCTGAGCAAGCTGGAGGGGGAAAAGGCCGTGAGGAATTTCCCGGGCGCCTTCGTGATATTGCGGCCGCCCATCATCTACGGCAGGAAGGATTCGGGCTTCTCGAAGATCGCGGAATGGGTGCGCAAGGGCTTGATGGTGAACGCGGGCTCGTCCGGAGGCCGCTTCAGCTTCGTCTACCTCGACGACCTCGTGAACGCCATCATCTCGGCCCTGGAAGCCGGCAAGTTCGACGGCGGCACCTTCTACGTCTGCGAGAACCGCGCCTACGCCTGGAAGGATTTCATAGCCCTGCTGGCCGCCGGCATGGGCGTAAAAATGCCCTTCATGCTCTCCCTGCCCCCCTGGGCGGTCTATGCCGTGGGCTGGCTTTACGAGGCCGTCACCGCCTTCACCGGCGCCGAGCCCATGATGAACCGGGACAAGGCCAGGGAGGCCTCCGCCCCCAACTGGACCGCCTCCCCGGCCCTCTGGGAAAGGACCTCCGGCTCGGCGGCCTGGACGCCGCTCGAAGAAGGCATAAAAAAGACTTTCGACTGATTATATTTTTATATAATTGATTGTCGCGCCCGATAGCGCCGGGCAGAATGGAATGGAGAGGTGGCCGAGTGGTTGAAGGCACCGGTTTGCTAAACCGGCATACGGGGTAAACCCGTATCAAGGGTTCGAATCCCTTCCTCTCCGTTCCAGTCCTTCCGGTGTTCATCGTAACAGGTTCGCGCACGGGTTTGGGAGCTGAATAATTTTTCGCGGGCGGGCCGCGGCAAAGCAAAAGCCGGGGCCGAGCGCATGCGTATCCGCAGGCCGGGAATATAACCGCGCCGGGGGGCGCGCATGGCAGCCGCGGGCGAAAGGGGGGTAAAATGGAAATACATGCTGATGAACCGTATAAAAGCCCTTTACTGCTCCGCATAGCTTCGCTGGCTTCCCGGGCCGTATTCTTCCTGGCCGTCCTGGCTCTCGCCGGCTTCCTGTTCAAAGTTCCGGTCCTCGCCTCTTTTTTCCGGGAAAGCATACCGATGGCGCCCTCAACGGCGCTGTGTTTCATCCTGCTGTCCGGCGCATTAATGCTGCGGAACAGCCGCTCCCCCTGGAGCGGGCGCGCGATCTATGCCGCCGCGGTTTGCGTAGCTTCCGTTTCCCTGGTAGTGCTTTTCAGACGGATAGCTACGTTCGGAAAACTGGAAGTCATCCCTCTCTGGCAAATGTCGCCCGTTACGGCCGCGCTGTTCCTGCTGGCAGCTACAGGCCTGCTCCGCCTGGCGCGAGACAGGACCGGCCCGGACCGCGCCGCCCTGGCGGCCGACAGTACCCTGCTGCTTTTAAGTTCCCTTATCCTGACCGGGTATTTATACGGCAGTCCCCTTTTTTACGGGGGACAGACCATTCCCGTGGCTTTCCCGACCGGCGCGGCCTTCTTCGCCCTGAGCGCGGCTTTATTGCTCTCGGACCCCGAGTCCCTTAAAACCACCCCTTTCTTCGGGAATTCCGTCGAGGCCGTGCTGCTCCGGAATTTCCTGCCGCTCACGGCGGCGGCCGTCCTGCTGAACGGGGTCGTTAATCTGGCGGGGCGGTCTTTCTTCGGCGGCCTGCCCATTATAAACGCGCTCTCCGCTCTCGCGGCCATGGCGGCGGCGGCCTGGCTGGCCCGGCGGGTGGCGCTGCGCGTCGGCGGGGAACTGACCCTGGCCCAGCGGCAGCGGCGGGAAGGCGAAGCCCGGTACCGCGCGCTGGTGGACGCCAGCGCCGACGGGATCCTGACCGCCGACCTGGAGACCAGGAAGTTCAAATTCGCCAACCCGGCCATCTGCCGGATGCTGGGCTACACCGCCGAAGAGCTGACCGGGCTGGGCGTGACGGAGATCCACCCGAAGGACGCTTTACCGGCCGTCATAGCGGAGTTCGAGGCGCAGGCCAGGGGCGAGAAACTCCTCGCGCCGGACATTCCCTGTCTCAGAAAGGACGGGACGGTCTTCTACGCGGACATCAATACCGTCAGGACCGTTATAGACGGCCGCGACTGCAACCTGGGAATGTTCCGGGACAGCACGGAGCGCCGGAAAGCGGAGGAAGGCCTGCGCGAAAGCGAGGAGCGCTACCGCTCCCTGTTCGAGAACATGCTGAACGGCTTCGCCTACTGCCGGATGCTTTTCGACGGGGAGAAGCCGGCGGATTTCGTCTATCTCTCGGTCAACAAGGCCTTCGAAACCCTTACCGGGCTTAAGAACGCCGCCGGCAGGAAAGTCTCGGAGGTCATACCCGGCATCCGCGAAGCCGACCCGGGCCTGTTCGAGATCTACGGGCGCGTGGCCCGCACCGGCAAGCCGGAGACTTTCGAGACTTACGTGGAAGCGCTCAAAATGTGGTTCTCCGTCTCGGCTTACAGCCCCGCCAAAGACCATTTCGTGGCCGTCTTCGACGTCGTCACCGCGCGCAAACAGGCGGAGGAAGCGCTGCGGAAAAGCGAAACGCGCCTCAGGGCCACCCTGGAAGCCGCCGCCGACGGCATCCTCGCCGTGGACAGCGAGGGCAAGGTGGCCGGCGCCAACCGGCGCTTCGCCGAGCTCTGGCGGATCCCCCGGGCCCTCCTGGAGCGCGGCGACGACAAGGCTTTGCTGGACTTCGTGCTGGAGCAGTTAAGCGACCCCGGCGCGTTCCTGAAAAAGGTGCGGGAGCTCTACGATTCCGACGACGAGTCCCTGGACACGCTCGCCTTCAGGGACGGCCGGTTCTTCGAACGGTTCTCCCTGCCGATGAAACTGGACGGCGGCCGCATCGGCCGGGTCTGGTCGTTCCGCGACGTCACCGCGCACAGGCGGGCCGAACTGGAAAAAGAAAGGCTCAACGCCGAGCTGCTGGAGAAGAACCGGGAGCTGGAGAATTTCCTGTACCTCACCACCCACGACCTGCGCGGCCCGCTCATCAACATCCTGGGCTTCAGCCAGAACCTGGAAGGCTACGCGAAGCGGCTCCGGGAGGCCCTGGCCCCGGCGCCGCTCCCCGCCGGCGCCCGGAAAACGGTGGACGAGCTGGCCGGGAACAGCATCCCCGCGGCCCTGGGATTCATACTGGAAAGTTCCCGCAAGATGGACTCGCTTATCTCCGCCCTGCTTAAAGTCTCGCGCATAGGCAGGGTGGAGATGAAGCCCGCTACCGTGGATATGGGCGAACTGGCGGAAAAGATACTGGCCTCCATGCGCTACCAGCTGGAAGAGGCCGGGGGGGAAATCCGCTGCGGGGACCTCCCGCCGTGCCTGGCGGACCCGGACGCCGTGAACCGGATCTTCTCCAACCTGCTGGACAACGCCCTGAAGTACAGGCGCGAGGACAGCCCGCCGCGCATAGAGCTGGCCGGGGAGCGCAGGGAGGGCCTGGTGGTCTACACGGTGGCCGACAACGGCGCCGGCATACCGGAGAAGGACCTGCACGGGATCTGGAACCTTTTCTACAGGCATGAGAAGGCCGGGGAGAAAGCCGGGGAAGGCATAGGCCTGGCGATGGTGCGGCGCATGGCCGAAAGGAACGGCGGGCGCATCTGGGTCGAATCGAAGGAAGGGAAAGGGTCGGTGTTTTACGTCGGGCTGCCAGCTGCCCCGGCCCCGCCGGGACGAGCTATATGAAGAAAGAAACTGCGCAGCCAGGCGGCTCCATCCTTATAGTGGAGGACGACCGCGGCATCAGCGAGCTGGAGGGCCAGCGCCTGGAACCGCTGGGCCTCCGGATCCTGCGCGCCTCGGCGGCCGCCGAGGCCGCGGAGATACTGAAACATACGCGCCCCGACCTGATGGTGCTGGATTATTCCCTGCGGGGTATGAACGCCCTCGACCTGGTGGCCCTGCTGAAAAAAGGTCCGGCGCAGGTCCCGCCCTTCATAGTGGTCACCGGCCGCGGCGACGAGGCCGTGGCCGTCCAGAGCATGAAGGCCGGCGCGCTGGACTACATAGTGAAGGACGCCGCCTTCCTCGACAACCTCCTTCCGACGGCGAGAAAAGCGCTGGAGAAAGCCGCGCTGCAGCTCAGGCTCAGGGAGGCCGAGGAGGGAGTGCGCAGGAACCTGCGGCTTTATAATTTCCTGGCCGAAGTGAACCGCGCGGCCGCCCGGGAAAAGGACCGGAGGAAGCTGCTGTCCGCCATCTGCGAGATCGCCGTGGCCGCCGGCGGCCTGAAACTGGCCTGGGTAGGCGAGCCTGACAGGGATGTAGGACGCGTTCTGCCCCTCTGCTCCGCCGGCGGATCACGGGAGTATCTCAATTCCCTGCGCGCGGACCTGACCGGCGGGAAGCGCTCCGCCGGCCCCGAGGCGGAGGCCGCTATAAACGGAGAGGCGGCCGTCTCCCCGGATATCGCCGGCGACTTCGGCTCCGGACCCTGGCGGGAGCAGGCCCTGAAAGCCGGGTTCAGGTCCGCCGCCGCCATACCCCTGCTGACCGGGAACAAAGTATCCGCCGTCCTCTGCCTGTATTCCGCCGAACCGCTTTTTTTCAGCCGGGACGAACTCAAGCTCCTGGGGGAAATACGGGCGGACCTGGAACTGGCCCTGGAGGCCATAGAGACGGAAAAGAAGCGGGGAAGCGCGCAGGCCGCCCTGCTGCGCACGGCAGCCGAACTGGCCCACGTGATGGAAGCCAGCCCCGTCATCCTGTTCAGGCTCCGGTTCATCTCCGGGCACCTGGTCACGGAATGGATAAGCGGCAACGCGCAGGGCATCACCGGCTACGAGACGGCCGAAATACTGGACCCGGCCTGGTTCGCGGCGGCCCTGCATCCGCAGGATAAGGACAGGGTACTGGCCGGCAGGGCGTCCCTGGCGGAGAAGGGCGGCATCGCGATGGATTTCAGGGTGAAAAAGAAGGGGAACGGCCATGTCTGGGTGCACGGGCAGCTCAGGATGGTTTCCAGCGAGGAGGCCATAGGCTCCTGGACCGACATTACCCCGCTTAAGCAGGCGGAAGCGGAACTGGCCGGCCGGAACCGCCTTCTCGCCAGCATACTGGACAACAGCCCCTCGGCCATCTTCGCTTTAGACCTGGAAGGAAAGATCCTGCTGGCCAACAGGGCGGCGGCCCGGATCCTGAACTCCGAGCCGGAAGCCCTGATAGGGAAGAACAGAAAAAGTTTCCTCCCGGCGGAAACGGAGGAGGCGCTCAGAAAGAACGACCTGAAGATCCTGGAAAGCGGGAAACCCGCGGCTTTCGAGGAGGAGACCGGCGAGGCCGACGGAACGCACTACTACCAGGCCTCCAAGTTCCCGCTGCTGGACGAACTGGGAAAACCGTACGCCCTCTGCGGCATCTCCACGGATATCACCGAAGCGAAGCGGGCCAGGCGGCTGCTGAAGGACGCCGCCGATCTGCGGCGGATCGAGTCCCTCGGCGACCTGGCCGGCGGCATAGCGCACGGCTTCAACAATATGCTGGCCGGCATCATGGCGAATCTCTCGCTGCTCGAGTCGCGCTGCGGGGAGGACCGGGAGATGCTGGAGATCCTGGGCGAGACCCTGGAGGCGGCGAAGAACGCCCGAAGCCTCGCCACGAACCTGCTGGCCTTTTCGAAAGGCGGCAAGCCCGTCAAAAAGGAGTTCAGCCTTAAAAGGGCGCTGGGCGAGAGCTTCAAGCTGGCCACGGCCGGCGCCAACTCGGACTGCGCCATACTGGCCCCCGAAACGCTCTGGAGCGTGGAGGGCGACGAGAACCAGTTGAAGCAGGCCGTGAACAACCTGCTGCTGAACGCCCTGCAGGCCATGCCGTCCGGCGGTACGCTGCGCCTCCAGGCGCAGAACACGGCGGACGCAGACAGCCTCGCGCCGGAACACTTAACCCCGGGCAAATACGTGAAGATAACCGTGGCGGACACCGGCATCGGCATACCGGAGAAGGACCTGCCCAGGCTTTTCGAGCCCTACTTCACCACCAAAAGCCGGGGGCGCGGCCTCGGGCTGGCGATGGCCTTGACCGTGATAAAGAACCACGGCGGCCGTATTACGGTCTCCTCGGCCCCGGGAAAGGGTACCAGTTTCGACGTCTACCTGCCGGCCACCGGGCGCAATTTAACGGAGGAACCCGAAGCGCGCAAAACTATCCCCGCAGGTTCCGGCCGCGTCCTGGTGCTGGAGGACGAGCCGGTGGTCTATAACGCCCTGCGCCGCATGCTGGCCGGGCTGGGCTACGGCTGCGAGATAGTTACCGACGGGAAGGACGCCGTCAGGCGCTACGCCGAGGAAGAAAAAAGGGGGGACCCTTTCGCCGCGGTCATACTGGACCTGGTCATACCCGGCGGCATGGGCGGCAGGGAGGCGGCGCTGCAATTGCGGAAGCTGGCCCCCGAAGCCAGGCTTATAGTCTCCAGCGGCTACTCCGACGACGCGGTGCTGGCGGACCACAAGGCCAACGGCTTCGACGCCGTGCTGCCCAAGCCGTACAGGTACGAGGACCTGGCCGAAGCCCTGGCCGGGCTGCTGCGGGGGGGAAATGACTGACTACGCCGGGGCGGCCGTACCGGCCCTGGCCTTCCTGGCCGGCGGCGGGGCGGGCGCTTATTTAGTTTACGGCCGCCTGAAGGAGAAATATTCAAGGGCCCTGGCCGCCGTTTCCAAAGAGAAGGAATGTTCCGAGACGGCCCTGCGCGAAAGCGAGGACCGCTACCGCTCCCTGTTCGAGAACATGCTGAACGGCTTCGCTTACTGCCGGATGCTCTTCGACGGCGACGAACCGGAGGATTTCGAATACCTCTCCGTCAACAAAGCCTTCGAAGCGCTTACCGGGCTTAAGGACGTCGCGGGCAGAAAAGTTTCGGAGGTGATACCCGGCATCCGCGAGTCCGATCCCGGCCTGTTCGAAAGATACGGCCGCGTGGCCCGCACCGGCAAGCCGGAAACTTTCGAGACTTACGTCGAAGCGCTCAAAATGTGGTTCTCCATCTCGGTTTTCAGCCCCGCAAAAGGACATTTCGCGGCCGTCTTCGACGTCATCACCGAACGCAAGCGGGCGGAAGAGACGCTGCGCCGGAGCGAAGCTAAATTCTCCGCCATATTCCGGCTGACGCCGTTCGCCATGTCCCTGGCCGCGCCGGACGGCAGGCAGAGCGACGTGAACCAGGCCTGGCTGGAACTGACCGGTTTCACGAGCAAGGAAGAGGTGCTGGGCAGAACCAGCCTGGAGCTGGGTCTGATACCGGATGAGGAAGCCAGGGAGCGCATCCTGAACGAGCTCCGGCAGAAAGGCTCGGTGCGGAACGCGGAGCTGGGGATCCGCGACAAGGCCGGCGTCCAGCGCCTCCTCCTGGTCAGCCTCGAGAAGATGGAGGCGGACGGTCGGGAAATGATCCTTACGCTCATGCAGGACATAACGGAGCGCAGGCGGGCGGAAGAGACGCTGAAGCGGACGGCCGCGGACCTGCGCGCGAAGAACAAGGAGCTGGAAGACCTGATGTACGTGGCCTCGCACGACCTGCGCGCGCCGCTGGTGAACATCCAGGGTTTCGCCGACAACCTGGCCAGGTATTTCCGCGAGCTTCACGCCGCCCTCGGCGGCGCCGTCCCCGGCGAGGCGCCCGGCGGGCGCCTGGACGGTTTTTTGAATTTCAAGATACCGGAAGCCCTTCACTTCGTGGCCGGCAGCGGCGCCAGGATGGACAGGCTCATCAGCGCCATGCTGCAGGTTTCAAGGCTGGGCCGGCTGGAACTTCATATCGAGAGGGTGGACATGGACGGGCTGATCTCGGACCTGCGCGACACCATGGCCTTCCAGATACGCGAGGCGGACGCCGAGCTCAGGGTCGGGAAGCTGCCCCCGTGCCGGGGCGACAGGGAGCAGCTCTCCCAGGTCTTCGCCAACCTGCTGGAAAACTCTTTGAAGTACCGCGCCCCCGGCCGGAAGCCGGTCATAGAGATAACCGGAAAGACCGGGAACGGGATGATGGAATACCGCGTGACCGACAACGGCATAGGGCTGACCGACGAGGAAGCCGGCAGCAAGATCTGGGCGATGTTCTACCGCGCCGACCCGAAAGGGGGCGTTAAAGGGGAGGGGATAGGCCTTACCGCCGCCAGGCAGATAGTGGAGCGCCACGGCGGAAAAATAAGCGCGGCCGGCGTCCCGGCCGGAGGCGCGGAATTCACGGTCAGGCTGCCATGTTAAAATAACGGAGGCGGACCAATGGAAAACACAAAGTGCGAGATACCGGTAACCATAGTGCTGGCCGAGGACGACGACGGGCATGCCCGGCTCATAGCCGAGCATTTCTCGGAGGCGGGGGTAACCAACCCGCTGGTCCGCCTGCGCGACGGCAGGGAGGCCCTGGACTTCTTTTTCCATACCGGGGCGGGCCCGCATTCCGGGCCGGACATCTGCTACCTGCTGCTGCTGGACATAAAAATGCCGGGAGCGGACGGGATAGAGGTGCTCAAACGGCTCAAGGCGGACGAGCGCCTGAAAAAACTGCCGGTGATCATGCTCACCACCACCGACGACCCGCGCGACATCGAGGCCTGCTACGCCGCCGGCTGCAACAACTACCTCACGAAGCCGGTGGCCTTCAGCCGGTTCGCCGAGGTCATCAAGCGCCTGGGGCTGTTCATCTCCATAGTAAAGGTGACGAAGCTGTAGGTCGCTGCAGCTCCCTTCCCCCCTTGTGGGGGAAGGTTAGGATGGGGGGAACAGGGGAGGCATTAATTGCTAAAATCTGACGGTGAAGATCCTTAAAGCCGGCGCGGCCGGCATCAGGAAGGCCGCCGCCCTGATACGCGGCGGCGGGGTAGTGGCCTTTCCGACGGAAACCGTCTACGGCCTCGGGGCCGACGGCCTGGACCCGGCGGCCTGCGCGCGCCTCTTCGAGATAAAGGGCAGGCCCCGCTTCGACCCGCTCATCCTGCACGAATGCACGGCGGCCAGGGCGAGAAAACTCTTCTCCAGGGTACCGGGACCGGCGCTGAAGCTGATGAGGAAGTTCTGGCCCGGCCCTCTTACTCTGGTGCTCCCCAAAGCGCGCTCCGTCCCCGATATAGTCACGGCGGGGCTTCCCACCGTGGCGGTGCGCGTGCCGGCCGACCCCCGCGCCCTGGCGCTGATAAAAGCGGCCGGCAGGCCGATAGCGGCCCCCAGCGCCAACAGCTTCGGCAGACTGAGCCCCACCACAGCCGCCCACGTGTGGAAACAACTGGGCGGCGGCCCGGACCTGATCCTGGACGGGGGCGGGACCCGCATAGGCCTGGAGTCCACGATAATAACTTTCGAGGGCGGGCGCCCGGTGCTGCTGCGCGCCGGCGGTTTGCCGCTGGAAGAAATAGAAAAGATAGCCGGCCCGGCGGCCGCGCCGGGAAAAGCGCGGAAGGGAAGGCCGCCGGCCCCGGGCTGCCTGAAAAAGCATTACGCGCCCAGCGCCGGGCTCCGCATCATAGCGCCCGGCGGGAAGGTAAAGGCCGGGGCCGGGGCCGCCTACCTGGCCTTTTCAAAAAAGCCCTCCGGGAAATTCCGCGCCGTCGAAGTCCTTTCCCGCGCCGGGAACCTGCGCGAAGCCGCCGCCCGCCTGTTCTCGGCGCTGCACAGGCTCGAACGTTCCGGCGCGGCCGTCATCTACGCGGAGCGCGTCCCGGCGAAAGGCCTCGGCCGCGCCATCATGGACCGGCTCCGCCGGGCTTCGGCCTGAACCTTCTCCTATGAAAAAGAAAGAAGCCGCCATCGAAATAGTCAGGAAATTCATCCAGACCGACCCTTTGAAAGCCGCCGAGGCGCTGGAAGCCCTGGCGCCGCGCGACGCCGCCCAGCTGCTCGAGGACCTGTCCCCGGCGGTAGCCGCCCAGGGGATGGAGCACCTGCCGCCGGCCTCGGCCGCCGCCATACTTGAGAGCCTTTCCCCGGCGGAGGCCTCGGAGATCCTGCGCCACGCCGGCAAGTACCACGCGGCCGATATCTTCCGCCGCCTGAACCCCGGCTTATCGCGGGACGTCATAGCCCTGCTGGACCAGGAGTTTTCAAAGGACATGTCGGAGATCCTGGCCTACCCGAGAGAAAGCGCCGGCCGCATGATGCACACCGACTTCCTGTCCTTCCGCGCCGATACCAGCGTGCGCGGCGTCATAATCAAGCTCCGCCAGATCGCGAAAAAACATCTGCCGGCCGCCACCTATTGCTACGTAGTGGACAGTTCCAACGCCCTGCTGGGCGTGCTCAATATGCGGGACCTCCTGCTGGCTTCCCCCGACGCCCCGGTCTCGGACATAATGATAAAAGACGTGCTCAAGGTGTCCCCTTTCACGGACCGCGAGGAGCTGGTGGCGCTGGCGGCGCGCCGGCATTACCTCGCCGTGCCGGTCACCGGCGAGAACGGCCGCCTGATAGGGATAGTGAACACCAAGAACATCGTCGCTTCCACGGAAGAGGAAGCGACCGAGGACCTGCAGCTCCTGTTCGGCGCCAGCGCCGAGGAGCGCCCTTTTTCCCCGGCCTGGTTCAAGATCACCCGGCGCCTGCCCTGGCTGACGGTAAACCTGGCCACGGCCTTCCTGGCCGGCTCGGTGGTGGCGCTCTTCGAGGATTTTATTTCCAGAGCGGCCGTGCTGGCCGTCTTCCTGCCTATCATAGCCGGCCAGGGCGGCAACGCCGGCACCCAGACGCTGGCCGTGGTGATACGCGGCATGCTGATGCGGGAAGTCTCGCCGCACAACGCCTGGCAGCTGGTGCGCACCGAGATCTTCGTAGGCTTCGTGAACGGCGCGGCCATAGGCGCGCTGACCGCCGCGGCGGCCTGGCTCTGGAAGGGGAACGCCTGGCTGGGCCTGGTGGTGGGGGTGGCCATGATCGTGAACATGGTGGCGGCCGGCCTGTCCGGCGCGCTGATCCCGGTGCTGATGAAGCGCCTGGGCTACGACCCGGCGCACTCCTCCGGCATTTTCCTGACCACGGTCACCGACGTGGTGGGCTTCTTCGCCTTCCTCAGCACCGCCTGGCTGCTGCGGGGCAAGCTGCTGTAATTAGGGGTTCGGGGGCGGGGGGGGGGGGGCGGGGGGGGGGGGGGTGGGGGGGCGCCCGTAGCCCCCCTTGTGGTTACGCGGGCGGCCGGCCGGGCGAGGGGTCGCGCGCGACCGCGGCCGTCG
>JACQPH010000128.1 GCA_016207645.1 Elusimicrobiota bacterium | reverse complement strand
GTTTTGCCCCGCGAACCCCGGAAGATGGAAACCCTTGCGTCGGTTTCCCCCCGCCAGGCGGGGCCCCCCCGTCCGCAAGGGGTTCGCGAAACAAAACCCCGGCCAACCCTCCACTACCTGGGTAATAATGTGAAATTTTTTGTATCATGAAAACTATGGCTACCGATATCGAGATAGCGCGGACCATAGAGCTGAAACCTATCGAGGAAATAGCCGCGCGGCTGGGCGTGCCCGGGGACGACCTGCTGCTTTACGGCAAGCACAAGGCCAAGCTCCCGCTGAAACTGATCGACCTCGGAAAAGCGAAAAAAAACAAGCTCATCCTCGTTTCGGCCATCTCGCCGACACCGGCCGGGGAGGGGAAGACCACGGTCTCGATAGGCCTGGCCCTGGGCCTCAACAGGATAGGCAAAAAGACCGCCGTAGTCCTGCGCGAGCCCTCGCTGGGGCCGGTATTCGGCATGAAGGGCGGCGCCACCGGCGGCGGGCGGTCCCAGGTGCTCCCGATGGAGGACATCAACCTGCACTTCACCGGCGACTTCGCCGCCATAGAGAAGGCGCATAACCTCCTCGCGGCCCTGATAGACAATAATGTCCAGAACAAAACGAACAACCTCGGCCTGGACCCGCGCACCGTCGCTTGGCGGCGGGTGATGGACATGAACGACAGGTCCCTGCGCAAGATCATCGTCGGGCTGGGCGGCACCATGTCCGGCGTGCCGCGCGAGACCGGCTTCGACATAGCGGCGGCCTCCGAGGTGATGGCCATACTCTGCCTTTCCGACGACCTGCAGCACCTCAAGGAAAAGCTCGGCAGGATCTTCATCGGCTACACCTACGGCAGGAAGCCGGTCTACGCGCGCGACCTCAAGGCCAACGGCGCCATGGCGGCCCTCCTCAAGGACGCCGTCCTGCCCAACCTGGTGCAGACCAGCGAAGGCACCCCGGCCCTCATCCACGGCGGGCCTTTCGCCAATATAGCGCACGGCTGCAACTCCATCATAGCCACCCGCATGGGTCTGAGCCTCTCGGACTACGTAGTCACCGAGGCCGGCTTCGCCTTCGAGCTGGGCGCCGAGAAGTTCCTGGACATCAAGTGCCGCTACGCCGGCCTCTGCCCGGGCGCGGCCGTGCTGGTGGCCACCGTCAGGGCTCTTAAGTATCACGGCGGCGCCGGCCTCAAGGACCTGAACCGGCCCGACGCGGCAGCCGTGCGGCGGGGCCTTCCCAACCTGGAGAAGCACGTGGAGAACATGAAGCAGTTCGAGCTCTCGCCGGTGATAGCCCTGAATAAATTCACTTCGGACACCGAAGAGGAAATAGCCGTCGTCAAAGCGCGCTGCGAAGAGCTGGGCGTGCCGGTGGCCGTGGCCGACGTCTGGGGCCGGGGCGGGGCCGGCGCCGTGGAACTGGCCGGCCTGGTCGCGGCGGCCGTCGAGGCTAAGACTACCTGCGGCTTCAAGCCGGTCTACGAGTGGGAATGGCCGGTGGAGAAGAAAATAGAGGCCATAGCCGGGAAGATGTACGGCGCGAAGCACATAGCTTACACCCCCAGGGCGAAAAAAGACCTGGAGAAGATAAGCAGGCTCGGCCTGGACAAGCTGCCGGTCTGCATCGCCAAGACGCAGAAGTCCCTGTCGGACGATCCCGACCTGATAGGCCGGCCCAAGGATTTCGTAGTGACCGTGCGCGAGATAGAGCTGGCCGCCGGGGCCGGTTTCCTGATCCCGATAACCGGAGACATCATGCGCATGCCGGGCCTGCCGGAGCGCCCCTCCTCGGAGAACATCGACATCGACGAGAACGGCAATATCACCGGCCTGTTCTGACCCGCCGCGCCATGCTCTCCACCAGTGAACTTACCCGGGAAATGCGGCTGAACCGCCTGTGCAGGCTGAAGGCCGGAAAATGACTATCGTCGGTTTCGTCGCCGGTTACGCGGTCCCCGCGCTCTTATGCCTGGCCGCGTCCGCCTGCGCTTATTATTTTTATTGTCTTCTCGCTCTCAGGCAGCTCGCCTCCCGCGGAGTGGAAGAAACGGCCGATTTCGTTCTGGGCTCCGGCTCCGCGCTCGTCGGGGCGCTGCAGCTCCGGCGGGAGCTCCTCCCTTTCCTGCGCTGGGCGGGGCCGCCGCCGGCGGCCGTCGCCGAGATAGGCCGCGCCAAGGGCGGGACCCTGGCGCTGTTATGCCGCGCCGCCGCCCCGGACGCGCTCGTTATCAGCCTGGACCTGCCCGGCGGCCTTCATAGCGGGCCGGTACCGTTCCTGAACAAGGGCGCCTGGCGCCTGCCGCTGCTCAGGGCCATGAAAGGCCCCGCCCAGGACCTGCGGCTGCTGGACGGGGATTCCCGCTCCCCGGCCTCGGTGGAACTTTTCGGCAAGGCGCTGGGGGGGAGGAAGCTGGACCTGCTGTTCATAGACGGCGACCACACTTTCGAGGGCGTGAGGTCCGACTTCGAGCTGTACTCCGGCTTCGTGCGCCCGGGCGGCGTCATAGCTTTTCACGATATACAGCCGGGCTATGAAAAGGAACTGGGCGTGGCCGTGAGCCGCTTCTGGAAGGAATACCCGCTGCCCGGGGAACGCGCCGAGTTCATAGCGGACGGTTCCCAGTTAAGCTACGGCATAGGCGCCCTGCGCCTGCCGGGTTGAGACTCAGGTACGGGGGCGGCCGCGGCCTGCCCCTGCTCACCCGGGAAGAGGAAACCCTTGCGACGTTTTCCCCCCGCCTTGGGAAATTATGGCGGGGCCCCTTTTCCTCACCGGGTGCTCAGGGGCAGGCCGCGGC
>JACQPH010000127.1 GCA_016207645.1 Elusimicrobiota bacterium | reverse complement strand
GTTCACCGTGCAGGTGGCCATCGAGGACTGCACCGGCTGCGGCGCCTGCGTCTACAACTGCCCCGGCAAGGAGAAGAAGGAGGGGAAGGAGACCGGAGTAAAAGCCATCAACCTGCGGCCCCAGCTGCCGCTGCGCGAGACCGAGAAGAAGAACTTCGAGTTCTTCCTGAGTCTCAAGGACACCGGCTCCGCCAAGGTCAACCGCTATACCGTGAAGGGCTCCCAGTTGATGCAGCCGCTGTTCGAATTCTCCGGCGCCTGCGCCGGCTGCGGCGAGACGCCCTACGTGAAGCTGATGACCCAGCTCTTCGGCGACCACCTGACCGTGGCCAACGCCACGGGCTGCTCGTCCATCTACGGCGGCAACCTGCCCACCACGCCCTACTGCACCCGCGACGACGGGAAAGGCCCCGCCTGGTCCAACTCGCTGTTCGAGGACAACGCCGAGTTCGGCCTCGGCATGCGCCTGGCCTACGACAAGCTGGGCGGGGAAGCCCGCGAGATCCTGACGGCCATGAAGGAAGGCCGGCTTAAAGCGCAGGCCCCGCTCGTCGCCGAGATCCTCGGCGCCGACCAGAGCGACTGGGTGGGCATCGAGCAGCAGCGCGGCCGCGTAGCCGACCTGAGGAAAGCCCTGGCCTCCGCCGGCGGCGAGCAGGCGGCGCGCATGGGCACGCTGGCCGAATACCTGATCAAGAAGACCGTCTGGATAGTCGGCGGCGACGGCTGGGCCTACGATATCGGCTACGGCGGCCTCGACCACGTGCTGGCCTCCAACCGCAAAGTGCGCGTGCTGGTGCTGGACACCGAAGTGTATTCCAACACCGGCGGCCAGATGTCCAAGTCCACGCCCCTCGGCGCGGTGGCCCAGTTCGCGGCCGGCGGCAAGCTGCTGCCCAAGAAGGACCTGGGGATGATCTCCATGACCTACGGGAACATCTACGTGGCCCAGATAGCCATGGGCGCGAACTACCAGCAGTCGGTGAAAGCGATGGCGGAAGCCGAGGCCTTCGACGGCCCTTCCCTGATCATAGCCTACAGCCACTGCATAGCGCACGGCATCGACATGGGCTCCGGCATGAACCAGCAGAAGAAGGCGGTGGCCTCCGGCCGCTGGCCGCTCTACAGGTTCAACCCGGCGCTGAAGGCCCAGGGCAAGAACCCCCTGACCCTGGACAGCGGCGCGCCCACCATCCCCGTCTCCGAGTTCATGATGGGCGAGAACCGCTTTCGCTCGCTGCACAAGGCGAACCCGGAAACGGCCGGGCGCCTGCTGAAGCTGGCCGAGGAGGAATACAAGTGGAGGCTCAGCATCTACAAGCAGCTGGCCGAGATGCACTGCGAGGTCCCCAAAGCCGGGGAAAAAGTCGCGGTTTAAGCCGTCCTCACGCCGGTGCGCCGGAACAGCGCGGCAGTCCGCTACTGCCGCGCTGTTTTTTTGCGCCGGGACGCCTTCCTGGGCCCAAAGGCCCAAACGCGCATAGGCCTTAATAGTTGACGGCGCTGGGCCCTTTGGAGCTGATAGGGAGTACGGGCCTGCGCTATACTTTAGAGGTAGCCGATGCTCTAAGGAGTCAACAACATAATGAAATTTTACCTCTCCTCCTTCGCGGCGCTGCTCTCGGTCCTTCTCTCGACGGCCTCTCCGGCCTTCTGCGCCGGAGTTCCCTTCAGGTCCGACGACAAACAGGCGGACCAGGAGGTCCCGCAGTTCTCGAAGTCCGAAATAGACGCCGCCAAGCAGTACCCGAACTATTTCACGATCAACCCCGACTCGATCAGTCTGCGCCTGGAGGAAGTCGTGGAGGAACCCGACATGAACTACGTGAAAATGTCGGAGACCCCTCCCAAGGACGGCGCCAACATCCTGGTCACGATAGACCAGATAATCAACATCGCCTCCAAGGTCTGGAACGTCATCCAGAACAACGCCCCGGTGGTGAATATCGAGACCAAGTACGCTACCGCCTACCCGGAGGGCGTCACCGCCGCTTCGCAGCTGGCGCAGTGGTCCAGGCCCAAGTCCTACGTTTACGGCTTCTACGCGGAGAACCTCTGGGGCTCGGTGATGATAGACTGCAAATACAAGGTTTCCATGGCCTATAACGGCTCCTATAAGGGAAAAGGCAAATACCTTACCGCCGTGGCGGTGATACCCACCACCGTCAGCGTAGGCTGGGGCTACAAGTTCTATATGTCGGCCGCGGTGCCGGACTCCACCGTGGCCAATGTCGGCACGCACCTCGACCCCGTAGCCGCGATGCAGCTCAAGCTCAGCTGGAAAATGGCCACGGCGCTCAAGGAGATCGACGGCACCAGCGTCTATTATGTGCAGGGCGACGGCTTCTATGAAGAGATAGCCAACCCCTGGAAGAAGGACCCCGTGGTGGAAGGAATTGGATCGGCGGCCCCCCTGTTCGGCGACAAGGTGTTTTAAGATCTCAGCGCAGTACCCGTCCGCCTGAGGCGGACGGCGATAGAAAAGGAGGAAGTTACAATGAAGAGACTACTTGCAATGACCGCAGCCGCGGCGACGCTGTTCGCGGGCCGGGTCTCCGCCGCGGAGAACCTGGACCCGAAGTACTTCGCCATCGACGAAAGTTCCATAATGATAGAGGAAATAACCGACAAGGGCGGCGACATACCGCAGGCCCCCACCATCCCCGGCCCCCAGGACCTGCCCAAGCCTCCCTCGGGCCCGCAGATCAACCCCCCGGTGACTCCCGGCACGACCACGCCCGGCACTACTCCCGGCCCCGACATCAACGGTACCATCGATACGCTGGACAAGATAGTCAACCTGATGGAGAAGATCTTCGCCATCATCGAGAAGAACCAGCCCGTGGTGAACATCACCACCAACTACGCGAACGCCGTGCCTTTCGGCACCACCCACTGGACCCAGCTGCAGGGCTGGAACAAGCCGGCCACCAAGAAGTACACCTTCTCCATGAAGAACGCCTACGGCAGCGAAGTGGTGAAAGTGACCTACCAGGTGCATTACACCTGGAAGGGCAACTTCCAGGGCAAGGGCCTGTTCCTGACCGGCGTGACCGTGGAGCCGCTTAACGTCGTGACCGCCTGGGGCTACAAGGTGACCCTGGTCTCCGAAGTGCCGGATTCCACCATCGCCAATGTCGGCACGCACGAGGACCCCATCGCCTCCATGCAGCTCCAGCTCAAGTGGACCGTGCACACCATGATAAAGGACATCACTTCCAAGGCTATCTACTACGTGCAGGGCGACGGCCTCCTGCAGCAGATAGGCACGCCCTTCAAGAACGCCCAGGAAGCGAAGACCAAAGGGAAGGTAGAAGCCGCGGCGGCGCGGATAGCCGGCCCCAGCTTCAACTAGCAAGCAGTAAGCAGCCTCCTTTTCGCCCCGGCGTCCGCGCGAGCGGACGTCGGGGTTTCGTCGTTTTACCGCGCGGCGGAGCGGCGCCGCGGCGGCGGGGAGCGGAGCGCTGTCCGGGACCGAGCTACTCCAGTTCTTTAAGTTTGCGGAAGAGGTCTAACTGCCGAGGGGAGAGCCTGCCGGGGAGGGAAAGAGAGATCGCGGCGTACAGGTCGCCGTGCCCGCCTTCCTTGCGGGGCAGGCCGCGGCCGGAAAGCCGGAACTGCCGGCCGGCCGAAGTGCCGGGAGGAAGCTTTATCGTGACGGAGCCGGCCGGGGAGGGGACCGGGATCTCGGCTCCCAGCGCCGCGTCCCAGGGGAGCACGTCCACCTTCACGCGCAGGTCGTCGCCGTCGATCTCGAAACGCGGGTCAGGCAGCAGTTTTATCCTCAGGTAGAGGTCCCCGGCGCGGCCGCCGGACTCTTTGCCCTGGCCGCGCAGGCGGATAACGGCCCCGTCGCGGAGGCCCTTGGGGAGTTTTACGTTTATCTCTTTCGTTTCCGTCCTGCGGCCGGCCCGGTAGCTGAAAGACAGCTGCTTATGGCCGCCGCGGATAAGGTCTTCCACCGAAAGCTGCAGTTCGGCTTCCATATCCAGCGGCGAGCGTCCGCCGGAGCCTGAACCTTCCTCCATACCGCCGAAGCCCTCGAAGCCCCGGCCCCCGCCGAACATGGATTTGAAGAAATCGCTGAAATCCCCGAACTGCTCGAAGCCGCCCTGGCCGCCTTCCCCGCCCTGGTAATGATGCTGGAAGCCGTCCGGCCGGCTCTGCTGCTGGTAGCCGCCGGGAGGCGGCCGGTAGCCCTGGCCGCCCTGCCAGTCCTTACCGTACTGGTCGTACAGCTTTCTTTTTTTGGGGTCCGAGAGGACTTCGTAGGCCTCGTTTATTTCCTTGAACCTGGACTCGGAGGCCGCCTTACTTGACTGGTTACGGTCGGGATGGTGCTTAAGGGCGAGCTTGCGGTAGGCCGACTTGATCTCGGCCTCGCCGGCGGTCTTAGGCACGCCCAGGACGGTGTAATAATCTATGAATTCCGGCATCGGTTCACTTCAGCCTGATAAGGAAGACGACGAGGAAGGCGCCGAAAGCCAGCATGACCCAGCGCTCCAGGACGCTTTCGGAGATGCCCGGCAGCAGATAGTTGAGCGTTCTCGCGGCTATCACTGCCAGGGCGACGCCGATCCAGAAAACCCAGATCCTGGCCGTCGAGACCGTCTCCGCCGGCGGCAGGGGCTGCCGCGGCGGCGGAGCGGAGGTATCCGGGACTTCCTGCCTTTTGTCGGTTTTTTTGGCCATATTATTTTTTCGAGACGAAAGAGATGTCCTGGAAGATCACCGTGACGCCGAGCTCCTGCCCCTCGTGGTTCTTCACCAGCATGGTGCTGTAGCCTATGATGAGGGGGGTGTTGGCGTGCATGATCGCTATTTCGGCGCGGCGCACGCATTTGCCCGTCTCTATGGTTTCCCTGATCACGCTCCTGAGGGCGGGGAAATCGGAAAAGATGTCGTCATACTGCATGTCGCGGCAGCAGGTATCGGGGTCCATGCGCAGGATCTTGCCGGCCATCGGGTTGAGGTAGACTATCTTGCCCTTCAGGTCCACGCTTATGAGCCCGCCGGTGAGGTTATCCAGTATGCACTGGTAATACTCCTGGATATTATTGATCATGGGAATATTCTACAAAAAATACTTGGGGGCATAGTGTTGCTTGCCGGGCGGAGTTTCGGCCTGGACGGTTTTTGAGGAAAAGATTTTTTTTGCTATACTTTAATCAGTTCTTTATATTCGCCGGTAGCTCAATGGTGGAGCATTCGGCTGTAACCATAGTTGCAGCTTCCGCGGGAAACCGCGGTTGAAAAATCAGGTGAATTCAGGGAAACCCGGTGTAGCAGATCCGGGCGATCCTGAGCCAAGCTCTGAGGCTCGTAAAGTTCAGAGAAGGTGCAGAGACTATCCCGAAAGGGAGTACTTCCCCCGATGTCCGGGGGTGGGAAGCGCCTGAGTCCGTAATCCGCGCAAGCGGGTCGGACATGATATAGTCCAAGCCTTGAAGCAATTCGAGGGCCCTTGTAACCGAAGGGTTGCTGGTTCGAGTCCAGCCCGGCGAGCATAAAGATAAAAAGCCCCTTCCCGGGGCTTTTTATCTTTATGGCCATGGTTGTTAGACTCAAACCGCTTCCCTGGTTCGCGTGGAAATCGCGCAGCGAATTCCACTTTCCTGTCCAGCCCATAAAGTCCCCGATTCCTTTATAACCGCTCCCTAAAGTCCCTTGACCATACAGGAAGTTTCCTTTATAATCTAAAAGTGAGACCTTCATCAACGCTGCTCTCCCTGTTTTTGTCCTGCGCTCTGGCGCCTCTTTTCGCGCAGGCCCCGGCCGCCTCCGGCCCTTACCTGCTCCTCTCCCAGGACCCTCGCTTCATGGAGGAGATCTCGCCCTTCTCTACTACGGTCTATTCCGCGGGCCGCACCCGCCTGGTCAAACTTTCTTTGCCCCTGGCGGAACTTCCGCGGGAACTGGCCAAAAATCTGCGCCCTGTCTCCCCGGGCGAGGTCTACAACGGCCCGGCCGCCAAGGGGGAACAGAAAGCCGCCGACCCCGACGTCCTGGCCCTCACCGCCAAAGTGGACGGCCGCCGCCTCATGGGCTACGCGGAAACCATCACCTTGACCGGCAAGCGCAGCGCCGCCCAGCTGGACTTGTCCGCCGCTTCGGGCAACCGCCAGGCCATGGACCATATCGCCGGCGCCTTCGCGGGAATGGGCTATGCCGTGGAGCGCCAGTGCTACAAGGACCGCAAGGCCGACAAGGAATGCAATATCGTGGCCCGCCGCGCCGGCCAGCCCGGCGGGAAGGCCATCCTTATCATAGGGCACATGGATTCTGTCGGCTACGAGAACGCCGGCGCCGACGACAACGCCTCCGGCTCCGCCGGCGTTCTTGAGATGGCGAAGGTGCTTTCAGGCTACAGGTCGGACCACGACCTTATTTTCATAGCGGCGAACGGCGAAGAGAACGGCTTGACGGGCAGCTACGCCTGCGTAAAGAAAATGAAAGCTTCGGGGGAACTGGCCCGCGTAGCCTGGGTCATAAACATGGACATGATAGCCTGGAACCGCGACGGGGTGATCGAGATAGAGACCAATAAGGAATTCTCGGCCCTCGCCGACTGGGTGGGGGAGCAGGCCAGGCTTTACACCAGGCTCCAGCCCCATATCGCCATGCCCGCCTGGGGCAGCGACCATGTGCCTTTCCTCGAAGCCGGCATCCCTACCTATCTTTCCATCGAGCACTGGGACGACCATACGCCCTGCTACCACCAGGCCTGCGACAAGCTGGAAACCCTTTCCTGGGATTATGCCTCCGACATAGTCCGCCTGAACCTCGCCGTAGTGGCCGGCAAGACGCGCCTCACCCCCCTGAAACTCTAAGGGCTCGCGACAAAATAAGATGACTATTTGGAGGCCCAGATTTGAGCCGGATGTAAGGCGCGACGAACGAGCATACCGGTGGTATGTGAGTGAGGAGCAACGCAACAGCCGGTTCAAAGATGGGGCTACAAATGGTCATATTATTTTGTCGCGAGCCCTAAGCCTCGTGCGGAAATGAAAAAGTCCCGTCTTGCGGGGCTGTTTCGCTTTATTACGTGAGTCAGTGCGACTGGAATACTTTAGCGCCGACGCGGGCGGCCAGCGTGGTATCGTCCACGAACGGGTTGCGGTTCCCCTGGTAGCCGGCGATGAGGGCGTTGCGGCGGAGCTCGGCGGCGTCGGGCGGGTCCCGGCGGTCCCAGGCCAGGAACAGCGGTACGCGGCTGGTCCAGAAGGCCTTGTAATCCGCGCCGTCGCGGATGTCCTTGTCGTAATAGCGCACAACGAAGTAAAGGATGGCGCGCGCGATATTTCCCTTTACCGCGTCGCTGGGCTCGAAGCCCTCGGCGCCGAGTTTCGAGCCGCTGCCGGTGGAATAGACGGCGCGGGACACTTCGGCGAAGGGCTCGCTCCCCCGCATGCCGTTGACCGAGATGAAGGTGGGGAAAATATGGTGGAGGTCGTATTTCATCGGCGCGGCCTGGTTGAAGAAGCCCTGCGGCCAGGAATGCTCCGCGTTCATTCCGCCGGAGTCGTTGATCCCGTCGCTGTTGGCATCGCCCTGCTCTTTGTAATCCTCGCCGTGCTCGCTGGCCCCCCTGACGCAGACCTGGGAATAAAAAGCGGTGACCCCCGGGCCGCCGCCGCAGCCGGTATTATCGGCCGCCGAGAACATGTATTTCTTGGCGTTAAGGTAATCCTTGCCGGTGCCGTACGGCGTCAGCGCGGTAGACTCGTGCAGGAACTGAAAAAGCTTTTCTCCGGTAAGTCCGGCGGCCGGGGACAGGTACTGCGGGGCGCGGAACGGGGGGAGGGGTGAAGGGACCGCCTGGCCGGGCAGGGCGGCCAGAAGATCTTCGAGTCCCGGCAGGCCCTGCGCCGAGGCGGGGCCGCGGAGAAAACAGGCGGCGGCAGCGAACAGGAGCAGCGCGGTGCGTTTCAAAATGCCTCCGGACTTCCTATTTCGTACGACAGAAAAATTATATCATTATTCCGCCGGCTGTTCGACGAAAAAACATGGCGCGCTAGCCCCCCGGTTTGCTATATTTGATCTGAGGTCCCCTACCATGAAAATATCGCTGCACGCTTTCCTCCTGTTCTCCCTGGTTTCTTCCGCCGCAGCCGGTCCTTTCGACCAGCTGCGCTCCGGGCTCCCGCTTCCTTCCGCGCCCGAGCCGGCGGCGGAGGCGGGAACCTCGACGGACTACCTGCAGGGCGACAGCCGCTACTGGGTTACCGTGCCCGCCGACGACAAATACGACAGGACGGCCCTGCTCGCGGCCGGCCTGGACATCATCGAAATAGAGAAGAGCACTGTCTCCGGCCTTATCGTGAAGAACGAAATGGACCAGCTGGCAGCCAAGGGCTTCATCGTCATAAGCCGCCAGACCATACAGGAATACGCGAAACAGCATCTCAAGGATTTCCCGGCCGCCGACGCGGTCTACCACAACTATAAGGAGACCGTGGACGAACTGAAGGCCCTGGCCGCCGCCCATCCCGCCGAGACCTCGCTTTTTTCCATCGGCACTACGGTGGAAGGCCGCGACATCTGGTGCCTGCGCATAAACCCCGCCGAGAAGGGCCAAACCCCTTCCTCCCGCCCCGCCGCTTTCTTCATGGCCAACCACCACGCCAGGGAGCATTTGACCAACGAGGTCGCCCTCGGCCTGGCCGGCTACCTGCTGGCCAAAAAGAGCGACCCGCAGATAAAGAAGTTCCTGGAAACCCTGGACATCTACATAGCGCCCATGACCAACCCGGACGGCGTCGAATACGACATACAGAACGGCAAGTACCGCTGGCACCGCAAGAACATGCGGGTCAACCCCGATAAGACCACGGGGGTGGACCTGAACCGCAACTACGACTCGCTCTGGTGCCAGGCCGGGGCCTCGCATTACCCCGGCTCCGACACTTACTGCGGCCCCTACGCCTTTTCCGAGCCGGAGACGCAGATCATAAGGAAATTCGTGGCGGCCAGGCCCAATATCAACACCCTGATGAGCTACCATTCCTATTCCAGCCTGCTGCTCTACCCGTGGGCGGGGAAGAACACCCCGCTGGAGAACAAGCGGGACCTGAAGGTCTTCGAAGCTATGGCCAAAGGCATGACGGCCTTCACGGGCTATAGGCCCCAGCAGTCCAGCGACCTTTACGTGGCCACCGGCGACACTACCGACTGGGCTTATACTACCGACGGCATCTTCGCTTTCACCACCGAGCTGGACGGCACGACCTTCTACCCCGGCGCCGCCATTGTGGACAAGGCGGTGGCAAAGAACATCAAGGCCGCGCTCTACCTGCTGAGCGTCACCGCCGACCCCTACCAGCTCGCGGACTGACGCCGGTACGGCTAAAAGAAAGGGCCCCGGGAAGGGGCCTTTCTTTTTTCGATGGAGAAGCTCAGTGCGCTTTGAACACTGCCTCGCCTATCCTGTCGGCGAGCCCGGGGTCGTCTATGAAGGGGTTGCGGTTGCCCTGGAAGCCCTCCACCAGATCGTTGCGGCGGCGCTCGTTGGCGTCGGGGGGGTCCTGGCGGTTCCAGTCAAGGAGCATCGGCACGTTCTCCGTCCAGAAGCTCTCATAGTCCATGCCCTGGCGGATGTTCTTGTCGCCGTAGCGGGCCACGAAGTAGAACATGGCGCGGGCCACATTGCCTTTCACCGAGTCGTCGGGCTCGAAGCCTTCCTTTCCCAGTTTCGAGCCTGAAGAGGTGGTATAGACGGGTTTCGAGACCCTGGCGAACTTGAGGTTGGCGCGGCGGCTGTTGGGCGTGGACAAGGTGGACATAAGATGGTGCAGGTCCGCCACCATCGGCAGGGCGCTCTTGAAATAGCTCTGGGGCCAGACATGTTCCGCGTTCACGAAATCTCCGGCCACGCCGTCGGCGTTCTGGTCTTCCCTTTCCCTGTAGCTGTTGCCGTTATCGCCGGAACCGCTCACGCAGAGCCGGGAGTAGGCGGTTATTATGCCGGGGCCGCCGTTGCAGCCGGTATTGTCCGCTTTCGAATACATGAAGGCCTTCGACGCTTTATAGGAAGGCCGGGCCCGGGGGGCCGGCTCGGCGGCCGCGCGCAGGCGGGAGAGGAGGGCCTCCCCCGAGAGACCGCCCCGGACCCGGCGGTCCGGATTGAAAAGGAGGGGGGCTTCCGGGGCCGGGGCTGAAAATAAGGAGCCCGCCGAGGAGCCTTTGAGGATATCCAGGGCGGGCGCCGGCTGAGCCGACGGGAAAGCGAAGGGTACCAGGCTGAGAGCCGCCAGCGAGAGAAGACCTGTGAAGCGTTTCAACTTTCCTCCGGCTTGACCAATATCAACCGTTTATATCAATAGTCTAGCCGAAAAGGCCCAGCAAGCAAGGGCCAAAGGGCCCAGGCTCAATATAGGCCCTTGGACCCAGATGCGGAATTATGGGAGCCGGCGCAAATTTTGTACTATTACTGAGCCTCGCACAAATAATGGATACGCTGGAGGTTCAGCTTTGAGACGTATGCAAGGCGCGACGACGCGGACGGGCTGTATGCCCGTCAAGGAGGAGCAACGAAGCAGACGGCCAAAGATGAACCTCCCCCGCACCGTCGGTGCGGGGGCTGGCCGCTTTTGGGCTACCCCTTCGCGGCATTGCGCTAACGTACGTGTAGTACGTGTCGCTTCATGCCGCTTTGGTGTAGCCCAAAATCGGCCAGCCAGCGTATCCATTATTTGTGCGAGGCTCAGTAAGACCCGGGCGTTATGAAAATATCCAGGCTGATCTCTTCGGACAAGCACGCCGCAGCCGCGCTTATGGCGGCCTCCGACCCGTGGCTGAAGCTGGGGCTCGGCCCCGCGCATTGCCTTAAAAGCCTGAACGTCCCGTTCCGGGAAACATACGTTACGAAAGCCGCGGGAAAAATATCCGGCCTGGTGACCATCACGATGTACGGCACCTTTAAAGGCTATATCCAGTCCCTGTTCGTGGCCGAGGGCTTCCGGGGAGAGGGCCTGGGCGGGAAGCTGCTGGCTTTCGCCGAAAAGAAGGTCCTGGCCCGCTCTCCGAACGTATTCCTCTGCGTCTCTTCGTTCAACACCGGGGCGCTACGCTTTTACCGCCGGCTCGGCTATAAGAAAGCGGGGCTGCTGAAGGATTTCGTCAGGAAAGGCAGCGACGAAATCCTGCTGCGCAAGACCACCGGCCCGCTGCTGTAAGCGGAGAAGAGGCAAGGCTAAAAGGACGATATGGCGAACACCAAAGCTAAAATATCTTTTCACGGCGCCGCCGGCGAAGTCACGGGCTCGAGACACCTGCTGGAGCTGAACGGCAAAAGCGTGCTGCTGGACTGCGGGATGTTCCAGGGCCACCGCGGCGACGCGGACGCCAAGAACCGCACCTTCCGCTTTCCGCCGGCCTCGGTGGACGCGGTGCTGCTGAGCCACGCCCATATCGACCACTGCGGGCTGCTGCCCCTGCTCTTCAAGAACGGCTGCGACGCCCCTGTCTTCGCCACCCCCGCCACGGCGGAGATAGCCGGCATAATGCTGGCCGACTCCGCCCGCCTGCAGGAAGGGGACGCGAAGTTCTATAACAAGCTGCACGCCGCCGAGCATTTGACCATAGAGCCGCTGTACGGCGAGGAGGACGCCGACGCCGCCCTGGGGCATTTCAAACAGCTCGATTACGGCGCCGGCTTCGAGCCTGTCCCCGGGATAAAGGCGAAGTTCCTGAACGCCGGCCACGTCCTCGGCTCCTCCATGACGCAGCTGGACGTAGAAACCCCGGCCGGGCCGCGCCGCCTGCTCTATACCGGCGACCTGGGCCGCGCCGAGACCCTCCTCCTCGACGATCCCGCCGCCCCGCGGGGAGTCGATCACCTCGTGATAGAAAGCACTTACGGCGACCGCCTGCACGAGCCGCTCGCCGACGCCGCCGGGAAACTCGCGGAAGTGATCAAAAGAGCCTTCAGGGAGGGCGGGAAGGTCCTGATCCCCAGCTTCGCCCTCGAGCGCACGCAGGAGATCATCTTCATCCTGGACAAGCTGCGCCGCGACCGCACGGTCCCGGAGATCCCGGTCTACGTGGACAGCCCCATGGCGGTCAGCCTCACCGAGATCTTCAACAAGCACCGGTCCAATCTGTGCTTCGACGAGAAATTCCGCGACTACGCGCGCGCCGACGGCGACCCGTTCGGCTTCGACTACATCAGCTACGTGCGCTCGAAGGAAGAATCCCAGCGTCTCAATAATCTGCGGGGCCCGATGCTGATCATCTCGGCCTCCGGGATGTGCGAAGGCGGCCGCGTGCTGCACCACCTGCGCAACAATCTTGAAAAAGAAAGCAGCACCATATTGCTGGTGGGCTACCAGGCCCAGGGCACCCTCGGCAGGAAACTGCAGGAGGGCGCGAAAAAAGTGAAGATCTTCGGCCTCGAGCACGAAGTCTGGGCCTCGGTAGAGACGATGCACACCTTCTCCTCACACGCCGACAAGAACGACCTGCTGGCCTTCATCAAGGCGGCGAACCCGACGCGCGGCGTCTTTCTGGTCCACGGCGACGCCGAAGCCCGCGCCGCCCTCTCCGCAGCCCTCTCCGCCGAAGGCGTAAAGAACGTGAAATGCCCCGCCATGGGTGAAGAGTTCGAACTTAACTAGTAAAAGGCTATAATATAGTTAACATATGAAAAAACTGCTTAAGAAGATCGGCCTCAGAGCCCTCGAGACGCTGGGGCTCAGGAAAGAGGCCTCCGGGTTCTACGGGCTCGGCATAGCTCCGAAGCTCATGGACATCCTGGACAAAAAAGGCTTCGTAACCCCCACGCCCATCCAGGAAAAATCCATCCGCGTCGCCACGGAAGGCAAGGACATGGTCGGCATAGCCCAGACCGGCACCGGCAAGACCATAGCCTTCTCCATCCCCATGATACAGCGCCTCGCCACCGGGCCCGGCAAGGCCCTGGTGCTGCTGCCCACCCGCGAACTGGCGCAGCAGGTAGCCGACGTCTGCCGCGATTTCGCGCCCGCCTACGGCATGGGCGTGGCCTGCCTCATAGGCGGCGAGAGCAAGGAAGGCCAGCTCAGGGACCTCTTCAGGAAAGCCCGCATCATCATCGGCACGCCCGGCCGGGTCTACGACCATATCGAGCGCGGCACGCTCAAGGTCCACGACTCCCGCATCCTGGTCCTCGACGAGGCCGACCGGATGTTCGACATGGGCTTCGCCCCGCAGATCAACCGCATCATCCGCTGCCTGCCCGGCCAGCGCCAGACCATGCTCTTCTCCGCCACCATCCCCGACGAGGTGATGCGGCTGGCCAGCCAGCACATGAAGCTGCCCATCCGGATAGAGGCCGCCAAGTCCGGCACCGCGGCCGCCAACGTCATCCAGGAGCTTTACGTCGTGCGCACCGGCTCGAAGCCCATGCTGATGTCCAAGCTCCTCGAGAAATACGCCGGCACCGTGCTTATCTTCGTGGAAACCCGCTACGACGCCGCCAAGGTGGCCAGCATCCTCTCCTACATGGGCCACTCGGTGGCCGAGATCCACTCCGACCGCACCATGGGCCAGCGCAAGGACGCGATGGCCGGCTTCAAATCGGGGAAATACCGCATCCTGGTGGCCACCGACATCGCCGCCCGCGGCATCGACGTCACCGGCATCGAGCTGGTCATCAATTACGAGCTGCCCGCCGAGGACGACGCCTACGTGCACCGCATCGGCCGCACCGGCCGCGCCGGCCAGCCCGGCCGCGCGATCACCTTCGCCACGCCCGAGCAGGGCGGCGACGTGCGCAGCATAGAGACCCTTACCGGCGTGCCGCTCACCCAGATGACGCATCCCGAGGTCCCGGCGGAAACGCTCTGGGGCTACGACAAGGCCGCCACGGGGCGCGGCTGGAACCAGCGTTCCTCCAGAAGGCCCGGCGGCGGCATGCGCCGCCGGCGCTGAGCGCGCCGGCAGGCGAAAAAGGAGAAGGCCCCCGGCTAGGGGGCCTTCTCCTTTAATGGCCGGCGCCGCTCCGCTCAGTCGGGTTTTACGGCTTTCAGGTACAGCTTGTCGAATTCGGCCTTATAGGGCTTCACATATTCCGGCTCCATGGTGAAGATGGTGTTCTCGGTATTGCTGTTCTCCGCCGTGGCGGTCCAGTTGTAGGAGCCGTTGATCAGCAGGCGCCCGTCCAGGACGGCGAACTTGTTGTGCATCTGCCCCTGCTCCAGGCGCCCGGTCTTGAAGCGCAGGTCCATGCGGCCGGCCTTGGCTTCGTCCGCGAAGGGGAATTTCTGGCCGATGAAGAGCATGAGTTTAACAGCGACGCCGCGGGCCGAAGCGCGCCTGAGCGCGGCCATGATGTTCCCGGAGGTGAAGGTGAACATGGCCACGTCCGCCTCGGCGCGCGCCGCGTCTATGGCCTTCACTATGGCCGCCTCGGTGCCGCCGCGCGGCGAGAACGCGTAATCGGGCAGCAGGGCGCCGTTAAAATTCACGTCGGGGGTGGGATCGGAGGGGGGAGCGGTAGGCTTGGCCGCCGGCGCGCCCGGATCGGAAGCGGGGCGGGCCTGCCGCCACATCCACTCGAAGTTCCCGCCGTAGCCGGCCACTATGTCCCGGTCGGCGGTGAACATGATGTTCTCGTAGCTGAAGGTCTCGGCGAAGCCGCTCCAGTTGGCGGAACCGGTCTCGAGCAGCGTGCCGTCGAAGACGGCGTACTTGCAGTGCATGGCGCCGGTCCCGCCCCGGCCGTCCATCACGCGGGTCTCTATGCCGGAATCCAGCACGGCCTGGATCTGCTTCCCCGCCTGCGGGAAGACATGGGCCTCGTCGAAAAGGACGCGCACCTTCACGCCGCGCGCTTTGGCTTTCACCAGGGCTTCCACAGCGGCGTCCAGCTGCAGGTTGTAGAGGGCGACGTCCAGCGTTCTCCTGGTGCGGCCTATGGCCTCGACTATGGGCGCGGCCAGCTTCTCCTCCTCGGTGAAGATATAGGCCGGCAGGCCGGACCAGTCATAGCCCCGGTCCGGCTGGTAGAAAGGCCGCGGCACCGCCGGGACCTCGAGCGGCGGCGGGGTTTTCAGGGCCAGGGCTTCGAGCCCGGCGGGAGGGGCGGAAAAAACGGCGGGAACAAAAAGCAGGAGAGACAGAAGGGAATAACAGATCTTTCTCACGCGAAACCTCCGGGAGCGGCCATGATAGTTATAGTTTAGCGCCTCCGGGGCCGGCGGAGAAGAGGCTTTAGCCCCAGCCGCGGCGCGCTTTTCGGCCCAGGCCCGGCTGGGGCTTTGGCCCGATGGCGCCGGGCGCTCTTTTCTGTATAATATCGGTAATGAACACTTCCGTCGTAACCGTGCGCAGGGTAGAGCGGGAAGACGCCGGCTGGAAAGCCCGCTACAAGACTTTCTTTTCCGGCTGCGAGGTCAGGAAAGTCGGCAGGAAGACCCATACCTATTTCGCCGCCTATTCCGGAGAGGATATAGTCGGGCACAGCGTGATCTATTTCGAAAAGGGCCGCTGGATAATGGACGGGCTGAGGGTTGACCCGGAGTTCAGGGAGAGGGGGATAGCCAAGCTCCTGACCGAGGCCCGCATACGCCACACCATCGGGCAGGGCGCCGGGGAGATCTGGTACGCCTGCGAGGACGGCAACCTGGTGACCATCTGCTGCCACCTGCGCTACGGTTTCGAGAAGATCTGCCGGCACAGCCGCCACTGCACCGCGGCTACGGCGCACTGGTACCGCCTCAGGATTACCCCGGAGCTGTTCAGGAAATTCCCCTCGCTCAGGCCCGCTTAATCCGCCGAATAGAACTCCTGTTTTTCCAGCGAGACGGTGACATCCCTCGCCTTGACGAACTTGAGATATTCCTTCGGCTGGTCGCTTAAGATCCCCATGGTGACTTCCACCCGCTCGCCGGGTCCCAGCGGCTCGCCGTGGCCGTACGGGCGGGACCAGATAACGGTACCGGTCTCGTTCTTGAAGACCAAAGTGCCGCTGAAAGCGTTGTAACGGCGGGCGGTGAGATTCTCGAATTCCAGGTAAAGCTTTATCCCCAGCTTCGCCTGGCCCAGCACCTGTTTTTTCTTCCTGAAATATACCGCGATAGGGGCGGCGGATCCCTTCGGGCGCGCCGCTTCGGCCCGCTTGCCGGCGGCGGCGGGCAGGGCCGCGCCGCCCTCCAGGCGGGTCACGCGTTTTTCCACCTTGGTCACGCGCTTCTCAAGGCCGGTCAGGCGTTTTGCGGCGTTTTCCTGCGCGAGGACCGCGCAGGCCGGAACGAGCAGAGCGGCCGCCAGGATATATTTCATAGCCATATAATTATACTACTGTGCGCGCAGATATGGGATAATTGTATATGATCGAAACAAATCAAACGCCGGCCGCCGGCTTCTACGGCCTGGGCATAGCCCCTAAATTACTCGAAGCTCTGGACAAGCTCAGGTTCAAAACGCCGACCCCCATACAGCAGAAAGCCATCCCAGCCGCCGCCAACGGCAGCGACATGGTGGGCATCGCCCAGACGGGCACCGGCAAGACCATTGCTTTCGTCATACCGATGATACAGCAGCTGGCCGGCAAAGAGGGCAAAGGCCTGGTGCTGGTGCCCACGCGCGAGCTTGCCCTGCAGGTGGCGGAAGTGGCGAAACAGTTCGCCCCTCTGCTCGGCATGCAGACAGCCGTGGTCATAGGCGGCGAAAGCCTGGGCCGCCAGCGGACCGAGCTGTTCCGCAGGCCCCGCGTCATCATAGCCACCCCCGGCCGGCTGCTGGACCATATGACCCAGCGCAACGTGACAATGTCCGACGTGCGCGTGCTGGTCCTCGACGAGGCGGACCGGATGTTCGACATGGGCTTCGCGCCGCAGATCAACAGGATCATAGCCGCCCTCCCCAAAGAGCGCCAGACCATGCTTTTCTCGGCCACCATGCCCGACGAGATAATGAAGCTGGCCGCCGCCCACATGAAGCTGCCGATCCGCATCGAGGTGGCCCGCTCCGGCACCGCGGCGGAGAAAGTGGAACAGGAGCTCTTCATCGTGAGCCGCGGCGACAAGCTCCCCCTGCTCGGCAAGCTGCTGGAGAAATACTGGGGCAGCGTCCTTCTTTTCGTGCGCACCAAGCATAACGCGAAAAAGCTCGCCCGGGAGCTGCGCGGCCTGAAGCACAGCGCCGCCGAGATCCATTCCAACCGTTCCCTCTCCCAGCGCAGGGAAGCGCTGGAGGGCTTCAAGGCCGGGAAATACCGCATCCTGGTGGCCACCGACATAGCGGCCAGGGGAATAGACGTCACCGGCATAGAGCTGGTGATAAACTACGACCTCCCCGACGAGGACGAGAACTACGTGCACCGCATCGGGCGCACGGGCCGCGCCGGCCAGCCCGGCCGGGCCATCACCTTCGCGGGCCCGGACCAGGGCGGGGACGTGCGCAACATAGAGCGCCTGATGCGCATGCAGCTGCCGGTGTCCGTGCATCCGGACATCCTGCCCGCCAGCTTCGGCTTCAGCCACAACGGCGGCCGCCGCCAGCCCGGCGACAAGCGCCGCCCCGGGACGCCCGCGCCCCGGCACGGCGAACCCCGGGTTCAGGACCGGCAGCCGCCGCCCGCCGGGTTCCCGCAGCTCCCGGAGCCGGGCGAAAAGAATTATAACCGCGCCCCCGAACCCCGGCCCCAGGCCCGGCCGCAGCGCCCCCCCCGGGGGCGGGGCGGCTTCGCCCGCGGGCAGGAAAGCGCGCGGCCGGGCGGCCGGCGGCAAGGACAACCGGGAGAGCCGCGCAGGGGCCCGTTCGGCGGCGGCCCCTCCCGCGGCGCCAGGCGCGCCGGCCGCCCCGGCCCCAACCGCTACGGGGCGGACCCTTCGAGGCGCGGCGGCATAGTCAGCCCCTCGCCGTATTTCGACTCCGAAGAGCCGCGGCGCGGGCCGCAGCCCCGCCAGCGCCAGGAAACGCGCCCGGAGGCCTCTCCCAAGCCGCCCGCGGCCGGCAGCTGGTTCTCCCGCTTCCTGAAGAAGAAAAAGGAAGACTACAGGCACGAATAATACGGCGAGACCCGTGAGCCCCCGCTCCGCAGGCGGGGGCTCTTTTTTCCCGGCGCGGGTGGTTACAGACCCCTTCCTAGTTTTGTATATTATCCCGGGGACCTATGACGGAAGGCGGAACGGATACCGATAAAGACGGAAGCACGCTGCGCAACGAGACCACCCTCATGCGCGTGCTTGAACAGGCGCCCATCTCCATAGCCATACATACCATGGAGGGGAAGCTGGAATTCGTGAACAGGAAATTCACGGAGATCTTCGGCTACCTCCCGGAAGACATCCCCACCGCCGAGAGCTGGATGAGGCAGGCCTACCCCGAGCCCGGGTACCGCAAGCAGCTCAACGACCATCAGGCCGAGCTTATGGCCAGGGCGGTCGCCACCAACGGCGAACTCGCCGGCGGTGAATACAGGGTGGTCGCCAAGAACGGGGCGGCAAAGACCGTCTTCATCAGCGGGGTCATAACGCCGGACAAAAAGGTGGTTTCCCTGCTGGACGACGTGACCAGCCGCGTGGGCGCCGAAAAGGCCCTGCGGGAAAGCGAGTCCCTCTACCGCGCGCTCATAGAAACCACGGGCACCGGCTACGTGGTAGTGGACGGCCACGGGAAAGTGCTGGACGCGAACCGCGAATACGTCCGCCTGACCGGGCATAAGGACCTCAAGGAGATAATGGGAAGGAGCGTGCTCGACTGGACCGCTCCCGCTGAAAAGGAAAAGAACGCCAAAGCCGTGGCGCAATGCGCCAGGGACGGCTATATCTGGAATTTCGAGGTGGACTATACCGATAAGGCCGGGAACATCACCCCCATAGAGATCAACGCTACCGTGGTCAGCCGCAGCGGCGTACCCCAGATACTTACCCTGTGCCGCGACATCACCCTGCGCCGCGCGCACCAGTTGGAGATACGCCGCCTTAACGAAGGCCTGGAGAAAAGGGTGGCGGAGCGCACCGCCGACCTTACCGCGGCCAACACGGAACTTAAGGCCGGGATAGCGCAGCGCGCCGAAGCCGAGAAGGCCAGGGAGGAGCTGCGGGAGGAGCTGCTGCAGGCGCAGAAGATGGAAGCGGTCGGCTGCCTGGCCGGCGGCATTGCCCACGATTTCGGCAATATCCTGGCGGCCATAAGCGGCTACGCCGAGTTCATGCTCAAAGAGCTCCCCGAGGGCGCGCCCACGAGGAACGACCTGGACGAAATATTGCTGGAAACGGAAAGGGGAGCCCTGCTGGTCCGCCAGCTCACCGCCATGGGCCGCAAGCAGCCGGTCGAGCATAAGGTGCTGGACCTGAACGAGATCGCCGCCGACTCCTGCAAGATGCTTACCCGCATTATCGGCCCCGATATGCGCCTCGAGACGCGCCTCTCCCCCGATATCGATAATATAAAGGCGGACCGGGGACAGGTCTCGCAGGTCATCATGAACCTGGTAGTGAACGCCCGCGACGCCATGCCGGACGGCGGGAAGATCACGCTGGAAACCGCCGTCGAGGCGATAAGCGGGAGCCAACCCGGGCTGCGCCTGCACCCGCCCCCCGGGAAATACGTGAGGCTTTCGGTAGGCGATACCGGCTGCGGGATGACCCCCGCTACCCTCTCGCATATCTTCGAACCGTTCTTCACCACGAAAGAGCAGGGGAAGGGGACGGGGCTGGGGCTTTCCACCGTCTACGGGATAGTCAGGCAGGCCGGCGGGGGGATAGACGTAAGCACCGGACCGGGGGAAGGCACGACGTTCAGGATCTATTTCCCGGCAGGCCCCGGCGCTGGTAACCTCCGCCTCAAAGGAGCCTATCATGCAGAACAAGACACAGGGCGTTCAGTGGGACCTCACCGCCTACTTCCCGTCCTTCAACGGGCCGGAGATGCTGAAATTCAAGAAAAAGCTGGCCGCCGATATCGGCGTCCTGCAGAAGAAAGGCTCGAAACTGGCGCCGCTCTCCGCCAGGACCGCCAATGACTGGGAAAAATCGCTGCTGGCCGCGGAAGACGCGGAAACCCGCCTGGGGCATATCATGTCCTATGTCGGCTGCCTCGAGGCCGCCCACGCCGACAAGGAGGAATACGCCGCCGAAAGCGCGAAGCTGGACATGGCCGCCGCCGAATACTCCAAGTTCGGCGTGGATATCCTGCGCGCCTTCAAGGACGCGCCCGAGAGAGTCTTCGCCGCCTTCATAAAGCGCGGGAAGCTGAAGGAGATCGCCCATTCCCTGAAGCGCCTGCGCGAGCGCGCCAAACGCACGATGACCCCGGCCGAGGAGAAGCTCGCCGCGGACCTCGGCGTGGACGGCTTCCAGTCCTGGGAGCGGCTCTATAACAAGCTCTCCGGCAAGCTCATGTTCGACATGGAATGGCCCGACGGCCGCAAGGAGCGGCTGCCCATCTCCCGCTGGCGCGCGCTTCTGGCGGACACGGACCGCAAAACGGGCCGCGCCGCTTTCGAGGGGGGGAACAAGGCCTGGGCGACCCTGGAGGACTCCTGCGCCGCGGCGCTGAACGCCCTGGCCGGCACCCGCCTCACCCTGTACCGCCGGCGGGGCGTAAAGCATTTCCTGGACCAGGCGCTTTTCGGCGCCGGCATAAAGCGCCGCACGCTGGACGCCATGTATACGGCGGTGAACCGGAACCTGGAACCGGTGCGCGAGATCCTGCGCGTGAAGGCCGCGGCGATGAACCGGAAAGGCATAGCCTTTTTCGAACGGGAAGCCCCGCTGCCGCTGAAGGATTCGAAGCAGTACACCTGGGAGGAGGGCACCGCCAAGGTGTCGGCCGCCTTCGGGCGGGTCTACCCGGACCTCGGCAAATACTACGACGACTTCCTCGGTAAACGCTGGCTGGAGAGCGAAGCGCGCGGCGGCAAGCGCCCCGGCGCTTTCTGCACCGGCTCGCACCTCATTCACCAGGGCCGCGTCTACATGACCTTCAACGGCTCGCTCGGCGACATCAACACCATGGCGCATGAAATAGGCCATGCCTGGCACGGCCACCTGCTGAGGGACATGCGCGCCTGGGCCACGGAATACCCCATGCCGCTGGCGGAGACCGCTTCCATCTTCGGCGAGCATCTGCTGGCCGAGGGGATACAGGCCGACCCCGGCGTGAGCGAAGCCCAGAAGCTGATCATGCTCGACGAGTACCTGAGCGGCGCGGCCGTGACCATACTGGACATCACGGTCCGCTTCGAATTCGAAAAAGCCTTCTACGAGGAGCGGCGGAAGGGCGAGGTTTCCGCGGCGAGGCTGAAGGAACTGATGACGGCGGCGCAGAAGCGCATCTTCGGCGACGCGCTGGAGCCCGGCGGCGAGGACCCGCTGTTCTGGGCCTCCAAGCTGCATTTCTATATGGCCGGGGTCTCCTTCTACAACTTCCCGTACACCTTCGGCTTCCTGATGGCGGCCACGCTGTTCCGGAAGTTCAAGGCCGAGGGCCCTTCCTTCCTGCCCAGGTACGAGGCCTTCCTGCGCCTGACCGGCTCGGACACGGCGGAGGGCGTGGCGAAGCGCAGCCTGGGCGCGGATATCGGCGACCCCGCTTTCTGGGAGACGGCGATAAAAGGCCTGGCCGAACCGCTGGCCCGCTACCGCAAGCTCCTGGAAGAGCTGAAGGCGCGGGTCTGAATGAAATACCTGCCGCATTTCCTGCTGGGGTCGTACCTGGTCTTCTTCGCCCTGCTGGGCCTGCACCCGTACAGCCGGGCCGTCTGGGTAGCCGAGAACATACCGATAGTCCTGATAGTGCTGGGGCTGGCCTCCACCTACAGGCTGTTCGCCTTTTCCAGCACCTCGTACCTGATGATGAGCGTGCTGGTATTCCTGCATACCATAGGCGGGTATTATACGTTCGAAAGGGTGCCTTTCGGCTTCGTCACGGACCTGTTCGGCTTCACCAGGAACCATTATGACCGGATAGCGCACTTCTCCGTGGGCTTCTACGCCTACCCTATAGCCGAATACCTGTACCGCAAAGGCCTGACCGCCTCGAAGGGGCTGCCGGCCTTCACAGGCATAACGGCCATCTTCACCGTGGCCGCTCTCTACGAGATAATCGAATGGTGGTACGCTGCCTCGGCGGACCCCGCGGCCGGCGCGGCCTTCCTGGGCAGCCAGGGCGACGCCTGGGACGCGCAGAAGGACATGCTGGCCGACGGGCTGGGTGCCGTCTGCGCCTCGGTGTTCTTCCTCTTATCCTTCAGGCTCCCGGCTTCCTCCGGGAACACGGCCTGAGCCCCGCGCTTTCCAATACGCAAAAAACCGGGCCCGCAACCCGGTTTTCTACCGCCCGCCCGGCGCCTCCGGGCGCGCTTTACCGCGGCGGCAGGCGGGAGGCGGCGGGGATATTGACAGGCGGCGACGCTTTTACTCTAATCATGGTAGCTGGGGGAACATATGAGCGAAGAGATCAGCATACGCATCACCGGCGAAGCCGGCCAGGGAATCGTAGCGGCCGGGCTGATGCTGTGCCGCATGTACAAGGACAGCGGCAGGCACGTTTTCGCCATACAGGACTACATGTCCCGCATACGCGGGGGCACGAATTTTTTCCAGGCGCGGGCGGCGGCCGTGCCGGTTTACGCCCCCAGGGAGAAGGCCGACCTCATGATCGCGCTGGATAAAGAGGCCGTCGCGTCCAATAAGTCGGCGCTGGCCCCGGGAGGGGTGCTGGTGCTGGACGCCGAAAAGTCCGGGATAAAGGAATTGGAGAAAGGCTGGTTCAACGCGCCCATCTACGCCCTGGCGCGGGAAGCCGGCGGCCCCCTGTACGCCAATTCCGTAGCCCTGGGAATGGCAGCCGCTCTTACCTGCGTGGAGTTCGACAAAGCGGGGGAAGCCGTCAGGAACGAGTTCTCCGCCAAAGGCGGGGAGGTCGCGGCAAAGAACGCTCTGGCCGCCCGCAAGGGTTTCGACTACGCCGCCGGGAACATGAAAGCCCGCTCGTTCCGCCTGGCCGCCGCGCCGCACGGCAGGAACTGCCTGCTGGCCGGCAACGAAGCCCTGGCCCTGGGCGCGATCTCGGCGGGCTGCAAGTTCTACACGGCCTATCCCATGTCCCCTTCTACGGGGATAATGGACACCGTAGCCGACTACGCCGCCCGCTACGGGATAATAGTGGAGCAGGCCGAAGACGAAATAGCGGCCGTGAACATGGCGGTAGGCGCGTCCTACGCGGGAGTAAGGTCCATGACGGCCAGTTCGGGAGGGGGTTTCGCGCTGATGTGCGAGGGCCTGAGCCTGGCCGCCATGACCGAGACCCCGCTGGTGATAGCCCTGGTGATGCGCCCGGGCCCCGCCACGGGCTTCCCGACCCGCACCGCGCAGGAGGACCTCGAGTTCGCGCTGCACGCCGGGCACGGCGAGTTCGCGCGCGCGGTCTACACGCCGGGCTCCCCGGAAGAATGCTTTCTCGCCGCCAAGCGGGCTTTCAATACGGCCGAGCGCTTCCAGGTCCCGGCGCTGATACTCTCCGACCAGTACCTGGCCGAGTCCGTAACGAACCTGGAATTCCCCGACGTTTCCGCCGAGCCGCCGGACCGGGGGCGGCTGCTGAAGGGCGATACCGGTCCCGGGACGGGCCGCTACTCTTATTCTCCCGACGGAGTGTCGCCGCGCCCCGTGCCGGGGCGCTCCGCCGCCCTGGCCGCCGCCGACAGCGACGAGCACGGCCCCGAGGGCCATATCACCGAGCTGGCCGAAGTGCGGCTGAAGATGACGCGCAAGCGCCTGGGCCTTAAGCTGGCCGGCCTCGCGAAGGAAGTGCTGCGGCCGACCGTGGTCAACCCGGGTTCCAAAACCATGCTCTGCGGCTTCGGCTCCTCGCTCGGCGTGATGCGGGAAGCCTGCGCCGCGGTAAAGGACGCCGGCTTCGTCCATTATCCCCAGGTCTGGCCCTTCCCGGCGGCGGAGACCCTGGCCGCGCTCAAGGGCGCGGGGCGGGTCCTTACCCTGGAGGGCAACGCCACCGGCCAGCTGGCCCGCCTCATGCGGCGGGAGACCGGCCTGGAACCCGCCGGCTCCGTACTTAAATACGACGGGCGCCCCTTCACTCTGGACGAAGCCGCGGCCGCGCTGGAAAGGGGGAACTGAGATGGAAGCCGCCGACTTCAACTCCGCCGATCCGGTAGCCTGGTGCCCGGGCTGCGGGAATTTCGGGATACAGGCCGCGCTGAAGACCGCGCTGGCGGAACTCGGCAAAAAGCCGCGGGAACTGCTGCTCGTCTCCGGCATAGGGCAGGCGGCCAAAATGCCGCATTACATCAAGGCCAACTTCTTCAACGGCCTGCATGGCCGCGCCCTGCCCGCCGCGGCGGCGGCCAAGATAGCCAACCGGGAACTCACCGTGATAGTGACCACCGGGGACGGGGACTGTTACGGCGAGGGCGGCAACCACTTCGTGCACAATATAAGGCGCAACGTCGATATGACCGTGATAGTGCACGATAACCGGATCTACGGGCTCACCAAGGGACAGGCTTCGCCCACCTCGGAGCCGGGCCTGAAGACCAGGATACAGCCGGGCGGCGTGATACTGGCGCCTTTCCCGCCGCTGGAGACGGCGCTGGCCCTGGGCTGCGGCTTCGTAGCGCGCGGCTACGCGGCCGAGCGGGAGCACCTGGCCGGCCTTATTCTGGCCGGGATCAGGCATAAGGGCTTCTCGCTGATAGACGTTTTCCAGCCCTGCCCGTCCTTCAACAAGCTGAACACCTTCGACTGGTACGCCAGGCGCGTGTACAAGGTCGGACCCGGGCACGACGTCACTGACAAAGCCGCCGCCCTGGCGCTGGCGGCCGAAAGGGAACGCCTGCCCCTCGGGGTGCTTTACAGCCGCGCCAGACCCGACTACGGCGAACTCAGCGGTCTCGACGGCATGAAGCCCCTCGTGGACGCCGAGCTGGATAATATTGACCTGAGCCCTGCCCTCGCAGATTTCCGCTGAGAAGGCGTAACTGCTCAGGTCGCCGTATGGGGTCCGGGTCGTCCGGGGTTTTGGCCGTCTGATGAGCATAGCTCTTGATACGGCACTGGCATAGCCTTGCCCCGCGAACCCCGGAAGATGGAAACCCTTGCGTCGGTTTCCCCCCGCCGGGCGGGGCCCCCCCTTCCGCAAGGGGTTCGCGAAACAAAACCCCGGCCGACCCTCCAGCTGCGCCGGAGCGGTTACTTTTGCGGGGAGAAGTCAGTCGTCGGTGGTTATGCCGTTGAAGAAGGCGCGGTTCAGGACGGTCTCGCCGGTATTCTCATCCGAGGCCTGCGGCATTACGCCGGTCCAGTAGGCCGGGCTGAGCATGGTGCCGGTGTTGAGCAGGCGCTGGTCGGCGGAATAGATGACCTCGCAGTCCCTCTTGTAGGGCATGACCGGGCAGCCGAACCGGCTGAACACGGCGTAGCGGTAGTCGAAGCCGCCTTCCCCGGCCGCTAACCGGCCCTGGGAGGAAAAATACTTGAAACCGACCACGGTGGAATTGTACTGCTCCTGTATCTCCCCGATGGAGTCGATATAGCCGAGGAAGGCGACGGCGTGGCCGGTCTTCGTGGTGCGGTTGAGGTTGACGAAATCCCCGGGGGTCAGGTTCTCGAAGGCGCGCCGCTCGCCCATGCCGAAGTTCATGAGCGCGTCGGCCGTGCCGTCGGCCTTGAAAGCGTGGTTCACCCAGATATGGCCTTTCAGGTCCGTTATCCCTAAGCCCTCGAAACTGCGCTTCGGCAGGTAGTTGTAGACGGAATAGTCGCCGGTCTCCCCGGCGTAGAGCTCGAAGGCGGTGAGTATTATCTCCATCTGCGCGGCCACGCACATCGTAAGGGGGGCGCGGCGGGCGGGGATGACGCCGAAGGTGTGGTAAACGATGTCATGCGTCAGGATGGAATTGATGTCGTAGCCCTTCAGGCCGTAAGCGACGTAAAGGTAGTCTATGGCTTTCAGTATATAGGAATTGAAATATTTTTCACCGGCCCGGCCGTCGGCGCGCAACGGTACCGGTACGGCCGGCGCGGCGGGGAGGGAAATTTCCCGGAGGGTCGGCAGGGCGGCCGTATCAAGAGCGGCTCCGGACGGGGCGGCGAAAGCGCCGCACGGCGGCAGAAGGAGAAAAGGGAGAAGGAGTTTAAGCATTGACATTCCTCAAGCCGGCTTGCCTACCCAATTATACAACTTCAAAAGGCCGCGTCAACATGGTCCGGGACGGGGCATATTCCCCGCTCCCGCTTTCACCGGCGGGAATATCCTGTATAATACAGTAACTACTCAGGTCGCTATATTGGGTTCGGGTTGTCCGGGGTTTTGCCCCGCGAACCCCGGAAGAGGGAAACCCTTGCGTCGGTTTCCCCCCGAAGCGGGGCCCCCCTTCCGCAAGGGGTTCGCGAAACAAAACCCCTGCCAACCC
>JACQPH010000126.1 GCA_016207645.1 Elusimicrobiota bacterium | reverse complement strand
TGCGGCGCCGCGCGCTCCAGAGGAGACGGCGGTCCGCAGTCCGGCGGCCAAACGGGCCAGTTCATTTTTTATTCCCGCCGCGAAGCCTTGGCCGCGGCGGTTTCCGCGAGCCTTCAGCAGTCCGGCGGCCGCAAGCAACGAAGCCTTTTCCTCTGGCGCGGCATTACCGGCGAAAGCTTTAAGAAGCTCTATCCCGGCCTCTTTGTCACGTACAGGATTGGTAGCGGTGGCTAGCTTTTTAAATCCTTTCCGCAGGCTAGAAGGGACCTGAGAGAGCTGTCTGCGGTAGTCCCGAAGAAAGCAGCCGAGCCGGTGCAGGGCGACCCTCAGGTCGTGCAGCGCTTCGGCGTCCCCACGCTGTCCGAGCCTTGCCGCCGCCGCTTCCGCTTCACGAAGAAGGCCCAGCACCAGGCGGCGTGCCCCTTCCCGGGCCGGCAGCAGGAAAAGATCAGCTTTCATAAAAAGCCCATGAGAGCTTCAGCCCAGCCTCTGCAATTCGGCGGGCTGGAGCAGCCAGACCAGCGCCGCCTTGCCGGGCGCGGGTTTATCCTTGAATTCCAGCATGCAGGCGCCGCCTTTCCCGAGAGAGACGAATGCCTCTCCCGCCCCGCGCAGGAATTGTGAAATGATATTTCCGAGATGCGGCTCATGGCCGGCCAGCACGATGGCGGCGCCGGCGGGGTATCTGCGAAGATAAGTCAAAAGGTCCGTCAGTCTGCCGACAGGAGCCAGCGACACTGTCTTTCCCGGCTTCTTTACCCCCAGCTTTCTCGCCAGTATCTCCGCGGTCTGTACCGCCCTCAGGTAAGGGCTGGAAACCACGGCGTCCGCCCCGCCGGTTATTTTTTTCAGGCCGGCGGCGGCCGTCTTCATTTTTCTTACGCCCTTGGCGGTAAGCGGCCGTCCCGGATCCGGCTTCCCGCTCAGAACGTACTTCGCCTTATCCCCGGCGAGGCCGTGCCGGACGAATATCAATTTCATACATGCCCCCTCTTGTCGGCTGACGCGGATATGATAGCAAACAAAAAAAGACCGAAGGCCGATTTATATTATAATTCAGAGATGAACAAAAGGGCGGTCACGATGGGCCTGTGGAACAAGGTGCTGGCCGGCGCGCGGGCCCGGCGGCTCTTTGCCGACGGGGATTCGATACTGCTCGCCGTCTCAGGCGGGCCGGATTCCGTGGCCATGCTGGATTTTTTCGCGGGCCAGGCGCGCTCGCGCCGGCTGAAGCTTTATATCTGCCACATCAACCATAAGCTGCGCGGCGGACAGGCCGACGCGGACGCGGCTTTCGTGAAAGAACTGGGCGCGGAATACGGGATAGACACTTCCATCCTCACGGCGGACGTAAAGGCCCTGGCGAAGAGCTCCGGCACCAGCATAGAGCATGCCGCCCGGAACGCCCGCTACAGGCTGCTTTCGGGAACGGCTTTGAAGAAAAAGTGCGGGCTGGTAGCCACCGCCCATCACGCCGACGACCACGCCGAGACCATCATCCTGAACTTATTGCGAGGCACGGAGCCGAAAGGCCTGCTGGGCATCCCCGCGAAGCGGGAGCTTTGCCGGAAAGGAAGGACCCGGGTGGCCCTGATCCGGCCGCTGCTGGCCGTTTCAAGGCGCGAGATAGAAGCTTATCTGAAAGCGAACGGGCTGCCTTCCAGGAAGGACCACACCAACGACGACGAGTACTACACCCGCAACTGGGTCCGCAAAACCCTGCTCCCCCTGATGCTCAAAAAACAGCCCCGCCTGCGCGAACACCTCTGCGACCTCTCCGAAAAACTCTCCAAAACCCTCCCCTAAAAAGGCCAAAAGGTGCCTGCCTCCTTTTTATGCCTCCTTTTTAGGACCACTTGTGCTGCTGTTGCAGGGAGCCTTGGGCGGGCATGAGGCGGACGTGGGCGGGGCGGTTCTCGTAGAGGACGCCGTCTTTCTCCCTTTCCACCACGAACTTATAGGCTATCGCCTTGCCGGCGCTTTCCTTTATCGGCAAGTGGCCCAGCCACATATTCTCGTTTATGTACTCCAGCGGGAAAGACTTCGCCAGGTCCCAGTTGCCCAGCTCGGGGCAGTTGCCGGTCACCTTGACGCGCTCGCCGTAGGCCGTGTTGTAGCCGTTCAGTACGAAAGAGATCTCCAACCCCGTCTTTTCCCGGGCCGGGGCGCTATAGGACAGGACAAAAGAGCTGTCCCGCTCCAGCTTAAGCCCGCTTATCCGGCCGGCCTTCACCGAGACGGCGCGGTCCGAAAGTACGTCCTTGTACACGCCGTCCGGCAGCTCTATGTTTTCCAGGTCCATGGTCGTCTCGGCCCCGCGGTTGAAGGCGGCCAGGCAGCAATTGTCCCGGTAGACGCGGGTATAGGCGTAAACATCCGGCGAAAGGACCTTGGTCCTGTGGCTGCCGCTCTGCACCGCTTTGTTCTCCCTGCGCACCGCCGCCAGCTTCTTGACCAGTTTGAAGGCCGGTGTACCGGTATCCCAGTTCTCCATCATCGGCCTGTTGTAGGGGTCGGCCCCGCCATTGGTGTCGTTATGCAGGTACTGCTCGGTGCCGTAATAGATGCAGGGCGTGCCGCGGCAGGTCAGGATCAGGGCCAGGCCCATGTCCACCCGCGCGGGCGACGCGCCGGCCGACATGAAGCGCGGCATGTCGTGGTTGTCCAGGAAGGTCACCAGGTGGCGGCAGTCGTCGAAAAGCGGGTCCTTATCGAAGACCTTATCCACCAGCCCGAACCCCTGCTCCGCCCCGCGGGCCAGGCAGTCCTCGAGCCCGCGCTGCAGCGCGAAATCCAGCATGCCCATCCCGCTCTTATTGGCGAACTGCACCGACTGCTCGTCGTAGCAGCCCCCCTGGAACCATTCCCCGAAAACATATAGGTCAGGCCGGTGGAAGACCATGTCGGACACGAACTCCTGCCAGAACCAGAGCGGCATATGCTTGACGGTATCCACGCGGAAGCCGTCCACGCCCTTGTTCAGCCAGAGCCGCAGCGCGTCCTTGATGTAGGTCCGGTAGCCGATATGGGACTCGTTGAAATCCGCCAGGCCGCAGAGCTCGCTGGTCTCTACCTGGCCCTTATTGCCCCAGTCGCACACCCCGCCGTTGCGGTGGTACCAGCCGAGCTTGTCGTCCTCGTAGGAGGTCAGCAGCTTCCCGTCATCGTATAGTTCGCCTTTCGTGGGGCGCCCGCCGCTGTCCACTCTCTGCTCCGGGCTGGAATGGTTGCAGACTATGTCCAGCACCAGGCGCAGCTCCCTGTCGTGCATGGACTTCACCAGCCTGTCCACCACGGTATCGTTCGAGGCGAAAACGCGCACGTCCCCGGGCGAACCGGCCAGATGCTCGTCGAGACGCTTGAAATCCTTGGCCCAGTAGCCGTGATAGGCGGCCATGCCGCGCCCTTCCACGTCCACCAGCCCGTCGGCCTGGTCGAAAAGCGGCGTCAGCCAGACGGCGGAGCAGCCCAGTTCCTTCAGATAATCCAGTTTCTGTATCACCCCGCTCAGATCTCCCCCCCAGTACTTGAACCAGTCGGAGCGGGAAGCGTCGAAGGAAGCCTGTGAAAAGCCCTTGTCGTTCCCTGCGTTCCCGTTATGGAACCTGTCCACCACGGCGAAGTAGATGACGCTGTCGTTAAATGGACGCATGGTCCTCCTACAGTTTTATGCCCGGCTTGCCGCCGGCGGGACCGTAATCCCCGAAGTAAGGCAGGTCGGTTATCTCGTCTATGGCCTTGTGCAGGGCGGCCAGGCTGAAAGGCTTTTTCAGGAAGCGCAGCTTGTGGTCCGCCTTAGCCAGCGCCTGGCCTTTAGCCGACTCCAGCCCGCTCCAGAGTATGAACGGCGCAGCCGCGTATTCATGCATGGCCCGCGCCTTGCAGTAAACCTCCACCCCGTCGAAGACCGGCATGTTTATGTCGGAAATTATCAGGTCGAAGCGCTTTTCCTTTATCTTTTTCAGGAGTTCCCCGCCGTTAGCGGCCAGCTCCGCCTTATGCCCCGAGTGTTCCAGGTGGGGCACCAGCATGGCCAGCAGGTTCTGGTCGTCGTCCGCGATGATAACGTTCATTTCGCGGCCTCGTCTATCAGCGCCTGCGGGTAGCCTATGGGCAGCACCCTGATCGCGCCGGTGTTCTTCTGGGCATGCGCCGCCATCAGCCCCGTCTTCGCGAAGCCCAGCGTCAGCGTCAGTTTCGCCATGATAAAGACGCCGCTGTGGTGGCCCGTGTCGGGGCTCAGGCCGGAGGGGATATCCACGGCGATGATGGGCTTGCCGCTCTTGTTCATCAACTGGATGACCCTGTGTACCGGCCCGGTAGGCTTACCCACCGCGCTGACGCCCAGCAGGCAGTCCAGCAGCAGGTCGGCGGCGGAGAACTCCGCCGCGAGGGCGTCCAGTTCCTCTTTGCGCGTCATCGCCACGGGCAGCCCGGCGGCCTTGGCGGCCTCCAGGTTCTTCACCACCGGCTCGCCGTAGCCGGTTTCCTTCGGCGGCAGTATGAAAACTTTCACCCCGGCCCCGGCCTGCAGCAGATAACGGGCGGCAACAAGCCCGTCACCCCCGTTATTACCCTTGCCGCAGCAGACCGCGGCCTTGAGGCCGGCGGGCTTTTTTCCCAGCTCCGCGGCGGCGAACTGGAGCGCGGCCTCCGCCACGGCGCGGCCGGCGTTCTCCATCAGGGTAAGCGAAGGTATGCCGTACTCGAGGGAAGCCTTGCTGTCGAGGTACTTCATCTTCTCCGCGGTCACTACCGGGAAACCGCCGAATTCCTTGACCTGCGGGACCTTGGACATAGTTCAGAAAGGATTAAGGATTAAGTTCTAAGGATTAAGCTCTCAAAACTGCAACTTACTACTTACCACTTAATCCTTAATACTCTCCCCTAGACCACCAGCCAGACCAGCCAGGCTATGGAGTAGACGAAAGCCATGAAGCCCACCGCGCCGAGCGCGGCGTACGGCAGGCAGAGCGACAGCAGGGCCTTGTTCGCGGAAACCGGGTAAAGCCCGCGGATCAGCCGCACCCTGGCGTAGACCACCAGCAGGAAGCAGAGGCAGAACCAGAGGAAGCCGTTGAGAACTTCCAGCTTCGCGAAGAAGGTCAGCGGCACCAGCAGCGCCAGGAAGTAGTCGGTATAGCCGAAGGCGAGGAAAAGCGCGCCCGCGCCGCCCCTGGCCCCGGTGAAGTCCATGAACAGGTGTATCGACGAGGCGAGGAAGTAGTTGAGCGCCAGGACGAAGAGCAGGACCACGGCGAAGGACATGATGCCCGGCGGCACGGCCGAGAACATGCGCAGCGCCGCGAACAGCCCCAGCGTGCCGGCGAAGTAGCCCAGCAGGCCGGTGCGGCCCAGGCCGGCCGGCCTCGGCTCCTCGGCCAGCATTTCCGGCCGTTCCAGAAAGTTCTCCAGGGCGGTAAAAGGGTTCATTCTACCTCCCGTACCAGCGGTATTCCAGGCTGGGGGCCGTGTCCACGGCGTCGACCAGGGACTTAGTCCCGAACGAGGAAAGCTTGGTGTCGATCAGGGAGAACAGGTTCTCGAAGGGGTCGGTGTCGCTGAGCACGCGCGGGTTCTTTCCCAGGCCGCCCAGTTCCCCGGCCTTGTCCACGGCGTCCTGCAGGTCGCCCAGCATATCCACCAGGCCGGCCTCTTTCGCCTGCCGGCCGGTGTAGATGCGGCCGTCGGCCAGCAGCTTCACCTGCTCCGCCGGCATCTTGCGCCCGTCGGACACGGCCTTCACGAACTGCTCGTAGGAGTCGTCTATCATCGCCTGCAGCAGCCTGCGCTCGTCAGGGGTCATTTCGCGGGTCATGGAACCTATATCCTTGAACTTGCCGGATTTTATCGCCTCGCTCTTGTAGCCGATCTTCTTCATCAGGCCTTCGAAGTTCCCCACGCTGAAGATCACGCCTATGGAGCCGGTTATCGTGCCGGGATGGGACACTATCTGGTCGCAGGCCGCGGCCACGTAGTACCCGCCGCTGGCGGAAACCTCGCCGAAGCGGGCGATGAAGGGCTTCTTCGTCTCGGCCTTGGCCTTCAGCACGGCCGAGTAGATCTCCTGCACCGCGCCCACGGTGCCGCCGGGGGAATTGATGTCCAGCACTATAGCCTTCACTTCCTTCTTGGCGGCCATGGTCTTGATGCGCCTGGCCAGCTGCTGGCTGCCCCGCTCCCAGGACCGGGTGGATTCGCCCTGGGAGATGGCGCCGTAAAGCGGTATCACCGCCACGGCGTCCTTCTTTTCCTTGCCGAGGCCGGCGAACTTGGAGATATCCAGGTCCTTCGGCTTCAGCTTGCGGGCCGCGTCGGCCTTGCCGATCACCGCGTAAGCGGCCAGCAGGGAAAGGACGTAAAGCGCCGCTATTATCTTCAGCCACAGGGCCGCGCCGCGCCTGGCCGCCGCGGGAGCCGGCTGCGCCTCCGGGGGCCGGGCCCCGGGACCCGCCGCTCCGCCGATATTCTGTTCTTCCATTTAGTCCTCCGACCGTCCCGAAATATTCAGCTGAAACGTAAAGCCGCCCGCCGCTACAGACTGCCGGCGTCGAGCACCCTGTTGCGGCCGCCTTCCTTGGCGGCGTAAAGCGCGGCGTCGGCCCGGCCGATTATCTCCTCCGGGGCCCGCCCGTCGCGCGGGAAATGCGCTATGCCTATGGACACCGTCAGGCGCACTTTCTCGAGGCCCTGCGGGAAGACCTCGGCCTCTATACGCGCCCTGATGGTCTCGGCCTTGCGCAGCAACCCGGCGGAATCGGCGCGCGGCAGCACGATGCCGAACTCCTCGCCTCCGTAGCGCCCCACGAAGTCAGTTTCGTAGACGCCGTCCTTCAGCAGCTGCGCCACCCGCCTGAGCACGGCGTCGCCGAACTGGTGGCCGTAGGTGTCGTTGAGGTGCTTGAAATGGTCTATGTCCGCTATCATGAAGCCCATCGTGGTCTTGAAGGCGGCGGCCCGGCGCAGCTCCTCGCGGATCTTCTCGTCCAGGGCGTTGCGGCGCCACAGCCCGGTGAGCCCGTCGGTGAGCGACAGCCATTCCACCTGACGGAACAGGAGCACGCGCTTGAGCGCGAAGGAGATCTCGGCGGCGAACCTGCCGGCCGACTCCGCGTCCTGGCTGCCGCCGCGGAGCGCTATCAGGCCCAGCGGTCCGCCGCCGGCCGAGACCGGGGCCAGCACCAGGCCGGAAGCGGCCAGCGCTTGCTCCGGGAAGCCGCCGGCGAGGGTCAGCAGTTCGGAGTAGCCCGGGAGAGCGGAACCTTTAGCGCCCTGGGAGAAAAGCTCCATCCCGGCCCCGCCGGGGGAATTCTCCGCCATATAGAGCGAAACCTCTTCCGTCTCGAAATAATCGGACAGGTATTTTCCCAGCTGCTTGGCCGCCGACTGCGGCTCCACCGTTTCCGAAAGCAGCTTCACGGCCGAATATACCGCCAGGGACCTTTTCTCCCCGGCGGCGTTCAGCGCCGTCATGGTCTTGATCAGGGTAAGCTCCGCCTCCAGCCTGGCCGCGCGGCCGAGCTGCTTATCCAGGCCGGAGCGGTCCGGCGCCGAGCCGGCGCCGCCGTTCAGTACCGCGGAATGGGTAAGGGCCGCCGCCGTCCAGAGCGCCAGGGCCGCGTAGGGCGCGCCGGCCGCTATCTCCCCGGTCAGCATGCAGGAGGCGAAAGCGAAAAGCGCCGCGCCGGCGGCCAGGCCGGCCCAGCGGTTGAACCTGCCCAGGAAATAAGAGAGCAGCGGCGAAGCCGCCGCGGCGGCCGTCCAGAACTCGGGGCTATTCACGCGGACACCACCCTGTTGCGGCCTTCCTGCTTGGCGCGGAAGAGGCGCTCGTCGGCCAGGCGCACCAGCTGGCCGGCGGCCGAGGCCTCGGCCGGGAATTCGGCCACACCGAAACTGGCCGTCACGCCGGACGCCCTGCCGCCGAAATTAAAGGAGCGCGCCTCGAGCGCGCGGCGGATGCTCTCCGCCGCGGCGGCGGCCTGCGCCTTGCCGGCGCCGGTGATGACCAGGGCGAATTCCTCCCCGCCGTAGCGGGCGGCGAAATCCACTTCCCGCACCCCCGCGGCCACGGTCTCCGACACGGCCTTCAGCACCGCGTCTCCGGCCTGGTGGCCGAAGGTGTCGTTATAGGATTTAAAATGGTCTATGTCCGACATCACCACGGAGAAGGGCGCCCTGGCGCGGGCGGAGCGCAGTATCTCCTCCTCCAGCCTGGACTGGAAGGCGCGGTGGGTGTAGAGCCCGGTGAGTCCGTCCTTGATGGCCAGCTCGTTCACCTTCTCGAACAGGTGGATGTTCTCCATGCTGACCCCGGCCAAAGTGCAGGCCAGCTCCGCGCCGCGCAGGTCCTCGGCTTTGAACCGGTCCGGCTCGGCGGCCGAAGCCCGGACAAAACCCACCAGCCGGCCGAACAGGTGCAGCGGCAGGGCCATGAAGGAGCGCTCGGCCGGCCCGAAGAAGCCGCGGGCGAAGCGGCTGTCGGTCTCGGAATTGCGCACCAGCAGCGGGATCTTGCGCTCGGCCACCCACTTGTCGGCGAAATCGCGCGGGGCGCCGGAGCGCAGCTCCACGCGCGCGCCGGGGAAATATTTATTGAGCAGGGCTTCCAGGCGCGCCCTCACTTCGTCGGGGCTGGAGGCGGACCCCATGTCCTGCAGGGCGGAGGAGAGGGCGCCCTTGTCCCTGATGCGCGCCAGCGTGCTGTCCAGATGCAGGCGGTAGCGGGCCAGTTCGTCCTCCAGCCCCTTCACCCTGGCCGCGGCGGCGGCCTCTTCCGAAGCCAGCTTCTCCCGCGCCGCGGCGCGGGAAGTCTCGGAATGGGACAAAGCGAAAAAAAGCAGCCAGAGGCAGAGCACTTCGGCCAGGGCCCCGGCCGTCAGGTAGACGGAGTCCCCCGCGCCGGAAAGCCTGGGCAGCAGGAAGCCGGCGACGGTCACGAGGAAGAGGAAGATATATTTGACCTCTTTCTCGCCGGCCCAGAAAAACCAGAGGAAAAGAGAGCCGCTGGCCGGGAAGATCCAGAGGAAATGCGAAGGCCACAGCCAGAGCGACCAGCCGAGCGCGCCCGCGATGGCGGCCGGGCCGGCAACCTTTGCGAAAGCGTTGGGCCTGAACATATAATTAGAATTTTACAATATAAGGGGGACCGCCGCGCGGCATACCGTCTGCCGGGCACCAAAAAAAAGGAACCCGTCCGCTTCAGGACGGGCTCCTTATGACCGCAGGCGGTGTTACTTAAGCCAGGCCTTGTCGGCCCAGGCCACGAACTCGTCCCACTGGGAGGCCTTCGACAGCGACAGGTCGCCGTACTTGGTCTCGTACAGGTTGCCGAGCCCGGGCGGCAGGGGCTTCGCCTTCATGGTCATGCCGATGGCTATGCCGCCCACTTTCGTATAGTCGTAGCCGTTCACGGCGTCCTTGTTCAGGCCGACATTGCCCACTACCACCTTGGTCCTTATGAATTTCATCAGCCGCTCGGCCGCCTGCGCCGTCTCGAAGCCGCAGACCATGCTGAAGGTCTTGGCGAAGTCGTAGAGGTCGACGTAGGGGGCGATGTGCTTCTTCTTGTCGTTCTTCGGGTCCAGGCTGGAGAAGCGCACGGCGTTCTCGATGGCGTACTTCACGGCCTCGGTCTCGTTGTTCTTCATCGCGGCCTTCGCGAAGGCGTCCAGGTAGGGCGGCAGGTCGCCGAGGGCCTGCGGCCGCACCGCGGACATCGTCGCCGCTATGGCGGACAGCGGGATGTTTATCGGGCCGATTATCGGCGCGCCGTGGGCGAAGAAATCCTTCTCCCAGTTGATGAAGAAGTCGCTGACCTGCTCGAGGCTGGCGCCGGGGCTGGCGTTGAGGAAGTTCAGCAGCTTGGTGTAATCATAGCCGTAGGCCAGCATCGTCTCCTCGGAGCCCACCATCAGTCCCGCGCCGTCCTTCACCTCGTAGCCGATCTCGGCCATCTGCTGCAGGCAGGCGTTCTGCACGAACACGTCCACGTAGCCGGCCTGGCGCAGGATCTCGCCCAGCTGCCGCGTGCGGACATAGTTCTTGGTCTCGTCGTCGAACAGGATGCCCTTGGAGACCGGCACCGAGCCGTCGGCGTAGTTCTTTATCACCGGGTCTATCCAGCCGATACCGTGGTTCCACAGCACCAGCATATAGCGCTTCGCCGGATATTCGGTCTTGGCCCATTTCACGAAGTCTATCACGCGCTTGTAGTCGCCCATGTCGCCGGCGGGGTCGGCGGAGAACAGCGTCTCGCCGTCCTTCTCCACGCGCACGCGCTTCGAGCCCTGGCCGCTCATGCCGTATTCCAGCAGCACGTTCACCTTGCCGGTGGTGCCCACCTTCTGCATCTCCTTGATGTCCTTCTGCGCCCATTTGCCGGAGATGCCGTAGAGCAGGCTGTCGTCGAGGTTGTTCTTGGCGTTCATGAACACCATGACGGTCCAGTCCTTGAGGCCGTCCTTCGACGCCTCGGGCAGGGCCGGGGCGCCCGCCAGTTCGGAATAGGAAGCCACGGCGCCGGCGGAGACCGAGTTCAGGTCGAAGCCCTGCGCCGAAGCCGCCGCGGGCGCCAGCAGCAGCGCCGCTATAAGGATATTCTTCATTTCGCCACCTCCGCGTATAAGCCGGAGCTTTTCACGGCCCGCTCCGCGGCTTCCAGCTTGAGCGCCTCGCGGCCGCGCGAGAACAGCACGCCCATTTCCTGGAGCGCCCCGTCGCCGCGCACGCGGTAGACGGACTCATGTTCGATGTGCTGGGTGAAGGTCTTGAGGTGCCAATTGATCCTCACGTCCATCTGCGCCAGGGGGGCCTCGGCGCTGCCGACATTAACTATCGAGGCGTCGGGCACGTCGGCGTCCACGTCCAGCTTGCAGCCCCAGGCCGTGGTTATGCTGACGGGCTCTATGGTCACGCCGGTCAGGTACTTCCCCTTCCCGCGGAAGCTGCCGCCCCAGACATAATGCACCTTATAGGCGGCGGTGACGGCCGGCAGGCCGCCGACATTATCAGCCTTGAAGGTGTAGAGCTTCGACTCCGGGCCCTGCCAGCCGGTCAGCTGCGTCCAGTGGGTCGCCGCCGCGGGCACGGCGTTGGAATAGTCGGTCTCTATGTTCACCACCGGCCGGTTCTTCATGATGATCTTGTAGATCTTCATCGCCAGGTTCACTATGTCCTTGAGCTGGTCCAGCGGGCCGTCGCCGGAGGCGGAAGGCCGGAGCAGCGCCGCGGCGCCGGGCTCGGCCGGGATTATCATCAGGGAGGCCTCGTCTATGACGGCGGCCTCCCGCGCCGTCGCTCCGACGGCGGGCAGCAGCAGCGCCGCCGCGAGCAGCAGTTTGATAGATGCTTTCATCTTATATTCCTCATTAGCGCGCGAACACGGCGGCCGGGTCGAGCAGCTGCGCGGAGACGGCGGTATCGCCGGCCTTCGCGGCGGCGGGAAAGGGGCTGACTATTTCCTTCATGGCGCCGTCGCCCCTTATAAGGTAGACGCTGTTGCCGTTCCATTCCTTGAGCACACTGGCTATCTTGGTGGACAGCTTCAGCTGCATCGCCGCCAGGGGGTCCTCGTAGGTGCCGAGATTGGTGATGGTGGTGTCGGGCACGAAAGCGGCCATGCCCAGCTTGTAGCCCCAGCTCACGTTCACCGCGCCGGGCACTATGGTCACGCCGGTCAGGTAGCGGCCCTTGCCGTCGAACTTGCCGCCGTAGGAGAAGACCACCTTGTAGACCACGGACACGGTCTCGGCGCCGTACAGGTTCTTGGCGCGGAGCTTGTATTCGTAGGTGGAAGGCCCTTTCCATTCATAAAGCTGGTTGGGCGAGGCGGCGCCCTCGGGGACGGCCGCCGCGTACTTGGTCTCCACTTCCACCACCGGGACATTGTCCTTTATGACGCCCCAGATCTTGTTGGCGATATTGATGATGGTGATGATGCCGCCTATCACGCCGCGCTCTTCCCGCGCCGCGGGAGCGCTGACCGAGATGAGTTCCACGGTGACGGATTCCGGGTCCAAGGTATAGCGCAGCGGGTCCGCCTGGGCGGCGTCTATCTCGGCCTTGCTGAAGGCCGAAGCCGTTTCCTGGCAATGAGCCGACAGCGGCAGCATGGACGCCAGGACGGCGAGAATAACTAGTTTTTTCATTTGATCTCCCCTGTTTAAAGTGACTACACGACAATTATACCTAAAAATCGGCGGATATCGGCCGCGCCGTCGCCCGGAAGCCCGAAAAAGCTCCGCTGCGTACGCAAGCCGGAAAGTTGTTAGGTTCGGTCTTCTATTCCTTCACCTGGGTGGCGAGGAATACCGGCAGGGTCATCTGCCCGACCTGGTCCTGCAGCTCCTCTATCCCGTCGATGTGGCCGTCCTCGTCGTTGAGGATAGCCTGCAGCATATCGCGGGTGGCGTGATCCTTGACCTCTCCGGCCTGGATTATGGCTTCGTTGTAGGACTTTACCGCGCCCGCCTCGGCGGCGTGGTCGTTGGCCAGCTGCTTGGTCACGTCGGAACCTATCGAGATCTTCCTGAGCAGGCTGACCGTGGGTATCCCCTCGAGGAAGAGTATGCGCCCGATCAGCTTGGAGGCGTGCTTCATTTCCGTGATGGCGCGCTTCTCGAAATGCTTGTGCAGCTTTTCGTAGCCCCAGTTGGCGTTCATCTCCGCATGCACTATGTACTGGTTTATGGCCGTCAGTTCGTCGGCCAGCAGAGAATTCATCGTCTTTATGAGTTCAACATTCCCTTTCATTGATTTCACCTCTCGTTATTGATTAGCTGAATAGTCGTACGACCCGCCCCATGGGTCTGTTATAGCATATTTTGCGGAAGTTCTCCCCCAGCCGGCGGCTTACCGGCGCGGGCAGGCGGCGGGGAAGGAGGAGAGCCAGGCGGAGAAGGCGTCGGCCTCCTTCCTGGAGCGCGCTCCGGCGGCGGCCCGGTAATAAAGCCCCAGCTCGTCCTCCGCCGCCTTCCTGGCGAGGTCGCCGGAGCAAAGAGCGAGCTTCACGCTTTCGAAGTCTCCGGGGCGGATGATCCTGAACTCGGCCGCCACCGGCTTTACCCTTCGCGCGAAAAGTACGGAGAAAACGTCCCAGTAGACCAGCGCCCATTTCTCCTCCGGCATGAATACCAGGTAGGAGGGCCTTAACACTTTCGCGCTTCCCCCTTTCCGGTCTATCTGCTCGAATTCCAGCAGCCGGTTATCCCGCCGGAAAAGCGCCAGCTCGAAGCCGCGCTCCGCGGCGAACTTCTCCCAGGTATCCTGGTCCTCCATGGCGGCGCTGAGCGGCTCCAGGTATTTGTGGAAGATGTACCTCCCGTCGGTAAAGACCTTGTAATCCGGGTTCAGCGCCCAGCCCAGGTAGCCGCCCCAGGTCCAGGGGTTGTAGAGCTTCCTTCCGCCCAGCCCGCCGACATTAGCCTTAAGATAGGCCGCCGCGCCGGCCGCTTCCTCGCCCAGGTCCACCTTGAAAGCGAAGTAGCTCGGCCAGACCAGCAGGGAAAGGTAGACCAGGGCCAGGGCGAAAATGCCGCGCCCGCGGCGGCGCAGAACGGCCGGTTCCCAAAGGCGCGCGGCGGCGTCGAAAGAATAAACGGCCGCCGCCATCGAAAAGAACACTATATGCCGCGTATGCCGCGAGGCCTCGAAGGCCAGCCAGCCCAGCGTAAGCAGCTGCGCCAGCGGTAGCGAGCGTTCCTTGAGGAACCTTTTCAGCAGGAGCGAAAAAGAGGCCAGTAAAAATACCATGAAAGGCCAATGCCATTTATTAGTAAAGGAGGGAGGGGCCCATTCGGCCAGGTAGCGCGACATGGAGCCGGCCTGCGCCGCATGCTGCAGGAGTATGGCGTACAGCTTATAGCCGAAGGGATTCAGCAGGGAGCCGGCGGCCGCCGCGCACACGGCCAGCGCGGGCAGCCGGTCCGGCGTCCGCCCCGCGGAGGGCCAGAGCTTCCGGTCCGCCCAGGCGCCGGCCGGGTAAAATACCAGAAGCAGCAGCCCGTAGGCGAAACCGGCGTGCAGATTGGCCCAGAGCGCGAAGAAAAAGGCGAGACCGGCTAAGGCTCCCGGCGAAGCCGGCCAGGCTTTCCCGGAGATGCGCGCGGCCTCGAGCCGGTAAAGCAGGAGCGAGAAGAACAGCACGCTGAAATTCTCCGGCCGCAGGTCGGAATTGGCCATCAGCGCGAGGGCCCAGACGGGCAGGGCGAAAAAAGCGGCGCGCTTCCGGCCGTTAAGGGAAAGGATGGCGTAAAATACCGGGAAGGTCGCCGAAAGCACTGCAAGCTTCAGCGCGAAAAAGCCGGCCTTACCCGCCAGCGAATAGACCGCATAGTAAACCAGCTGCGCCAGCCATTCGAAATCGGCCCAGGGCGCGCCCTGCTCGGTCCAGGACAGGAAATCCGCCGCCGGGAGGCGCAGGTTCCGGACCATGAACTTCCCCGCCGAAAGATGCCAGTACAGGTCCGGGTTCAGCACCGGCATGGCTATGGCTCCCAGCGCCATAACCATGCCGGCGGCCAGCCAGAGCTTCCCGCTCGGGGAATAGCGTTCTTCTTCCATTAATTCTTCTTCAGCAGCCAGAGGAACTCCAGGTTGCCTTTAGCGCCTTTAATAGGCGAGTCCATCAGGCCTTTTTCCTCGACGCCCGGCAGGGCCGTTTTCAGGAAGGCCCGCATATTCTCCATGGCTTTCCGCCGCAGTTCCTCGGTCCTGACTATGCCGCGCTTCAGGTCGCCGGGAGCCAGCTCGAACTGCGGCTTCACCAGAGCTATCACGTCCCCGCCGGCGGCCAGCGCGCCGAGAACAGGGCCGAGTATAAGCCGCAGCGAAATAAAAGAGACGTCGATGGCGCAAAGCCCCGGCTTTTCCGGGAACAATTCCGGCTTGAGGAAACGCGCATTGGTCCGCGGCATAAAGACCACGCGCGGATCGTTCTTTATCTTCTCGTGGAGCTGGCCTTCCCCCACGTCCACGGCGTAGACCTTCAGCGCACCCTCCCGCAGGAAGCAGTCGGTGAAGCCGCCGGTGGCCACGCCCACATCGAGGCAGACCCGCCCTTTGACCGGGACCCTGAAAGCGTCCAGAGCGCCCTTCAGCTTCAGCCCGCCGCGAGAGACATAAGGGCAGTCGCTTTTGACCAACTCCAGAATATCGTCTTCCTTCACCTGCTGCCCGGCCTTGTCGGCAGGGCGCCCGTTGACGGTCACCAGCCCCGCCATGATGGCGCGCAGGGCCTTCTCGCGGCTCTCGAAAAGCCCGTTCTCCACGCAGGCCAGGTCCAGGCGGGTTTTCATCCTGAATATGTTACTAAACTATGTTTGTGCCGTAACAAGCGCTATGCGCATCGGACGGCCTAAACTATGTTTGTGCCGTAACGAGCGCTATGCGCATCAGACGGCCTGAAAATAAAAAAGGGACTCCCCGCCGAACCGCCGGCGCGGCCATTATCCGCGCGAGGCTCGGTAAAGAGTCCCTTTCAGACCGCCCGGGGTCTTTTAACGGCGGGCTTCTTCCCAGATCTCGTCGAGCTTCTCCGGGAAATTCCTGCGCACGTCCTTCATCTCGCCGGCGGTGACATGCCGCTCCAGCACTTTGATGATGCCCACGGTGATGCGCATAGGGTCCATGCCTTTCGGCAGCTGCTCCTGGACGCGGTCCAGGAACTCGTCCATGGTGCGCATCTTCACCGGTTTATCCAGCGGCGTCCAGCCGTTGTAGTACATGCCTGTTATGAGCATGGGCAGCTGCGAGGCGAACTCCGTGCTCTCCCTCACCGGCAGCCTGTCCCGCACCGCGTGCAGCACGGCCCGCAGAGCGCGGTAGGCGTCGTTGGGATTGTCGAAACCCAGCTCCGCCTCTATCTCCTTCAGCCAGATCCGCGTCTTGGACATGGCCTTGTCGTACAGATGCGACTCCGAGGCCTCGGTGATGGTGCGCGGCCACTCCTGGGTTATCCTCTCCGCCGCCTGCCAGTCTTCCTGCGGCGTGCCGGGCCTGCTCCCCCGGTTAAGGTAGAGCTGCTGCGCCACCTCCCGCGTCGCGTCCTCCAGGTTCCCGCTGCGCAGGTAATCCGCGTATGCCTGCGCGTAGAAATGCTTGGCTTCCGATGCAGTGTTCTTGTTCATTTTTCCCCCTTATGGCGAACGGCTGCCGCGCTTACCGGCGCGGCGGCTTTGCTTTATTCCGAATATCCGGGACAGGAACTATCCCCCTGCTCCCCATACTACAAAATTTTGCGCGGAAAGCGACAGGCCCGCCTTGATCAGGGCCTGGGAGAGGTAGGGAGGGCGCTCGCCCCGCAGCGTCTCGATAGCCGCCTCCGTGGCGCGGGGAAGGCGGCGCGCGGCCTGCAGCAGCCATTCGTCCCTGAAACGGCATTCTCCTTCCATAGCGGCCTGTTCCTCCGGCCGGCGCGGGGCGCCGGCCTCCCGGTTCCCGTTCCCGCCGCGACTCCCGGCCGGCCCGGGGCCGCGAGGACGCGGCCGCCGGTCAGGCGGCCCGGCGTACGGCCAGCTTTTCGAGCGCCGCCGCCGCGAAGGTCCTGGCATGCGCGTCGGCGTCGTTAAGCATGCCGGTCAAGGGCCCGGCCGCCCTGTCGTCGTGTATTTTTCCCAGCGCTTCCGCCGCGGCGATCCGGACCAGGGCGCTCCTGTCCGCCAGCGCCGCGCTCAGATACTCGACCGCCCTGGCGTCCCGTATAGCTCCCAGGGCCTCCGCCGCCGCGAACCTGACGGTAGAGCTCATGTCCTTAAGCGCGGCGCACAAAGGATCTACCGCCCTCTCGTCCCCCACTACGCCGAGCGCTCCGGCCGCCAGGTAGCGGATATTCCCGTCCTCATCCTTGAGCGCCAGGACCAAAGCGCCGGCGGAACCCGCGCCCATCCGCATCAGCGCCGAGACCGCGGCTTTCCTGATCTCGGGGTTCTTATCGCTGAGGGCGGAGACCAGGGGCTCTCCGGCCCTGGCGTCCTTTATCGCTCCCAGGGTTTCGATCACGGAGACGCGGACGTGCTCGTCCCCGTCGCAGAGCGCGGCGATCAGCGCCTCCACCGCGCCGGCGTCTCGCGTCCTCCGGAGCGCGATGGCCGCCAGGCTGCGGACTTCGGCGTTGGCGTCTTTGAGGGCGCCGGCCAGCGGGCCGGCCGCGGAGACGTCCCCCGTCGCGCCGAGCGCGAGCGCGGCGCATTTCCTGACTTCGTCCGCGGTATCGCCAAGCGCGCCCGCTACGTATTTCCAGGCGGCCGCGTCCCTGAGCCGCGCGAGCGCCATGACCGCGTAGGCGCGCACCGAAGCGTCCGCGTCCTTAAGCGCGGCCGCCAGAGGTTTGAGCGCCCTGGCGCCCTTTATCTCGCCCAGGGCGTGAACCGCTCCCCTTCTGACTTCCGGGGCCTTATCTTTCAGCCGGGAAAGCCACCAGTCAATTCCGCTCCTTCCCTTTTCTTCCATGATCCCCCCACGATAAAGCCGCCGCTCCGCGCCCGCCGCCTATAAGATAGTATACGGCAAGCGCCGGGGTCCGGCAATGTATTTCCCGCCCATTCTAGGGTCCAGTTTCCGCAATCCCCGCAATTAAAATTAAAGTGACACACAACTTAATTTCGAATTAAGTTGTGTGTCACCTTAATGAGCTCCCCGGCGCGCCGGGGGTTGCGCAACGCCCGCGGAATTTGGCTATAATAACCTTGAAATGACCAAAGCGCGCAAGCCCCCCGGCCGCATAGCCTGCGTCGGCGCCTCCGCCGGCGGCCTCGAGGCGCTGACCGAGTTCCTGCGCGCCCTGCCCGGCGATATAGACATGGGCTTCGTGCTGATCCAGCACCTGGAGCCCCTGCACAAAAGCGCGCTGGCCGAGATCCTCGGCCGGGAGACCTCCCTGGATATCCGCGAAGCGAGGAACAACGCCGAAGTGGAGCCGGCCCACGTCTACGTGATCCCGCCCAATACGCTGCTGTCCATCTCCGGCGGCAGGCTCAGGCTCACCTCCCGCCTGAAGCGCCGGGCGGAAGGCCGGTACCTGCCGATAGACTTCTTCCTGGCCTCGCTGGCCGGGGACCAGGGCGAAAAGGCGGTCGGGGTCATCCTTTCGGGCACCGGCTCGGACGGGACCCGGGGCGCGCAGGCCGTCAAGGAAGCCGGCGGTCTGGTGTTCGCGCAGAACGAAAGGACGGCCAAATACTTCGGCATGCCCGGCAGCGTGATAGCCGCCGGCTCGGCGGACTTCGTCCTGCCCCCGGCCGGAATAGCGCGGAAGCTGGCGGGCCTGAAAGCCGCCGGAGCGCCCGGCGCGGGAGAGCGGCCCCCCGGCCCCGGGCCGAAGGAAACCCTGGACCGGATCCTGCTGCTGCTGCGGGACCTCACCGGGGTGGATTTCCTGCATTACAAGCATACCACCATAAGCCGCCGCATCGCCAAGAGGATGACGCTGCACAACCTGGCCAAATACTCCTCTTATTATAATTTCCTCAGAACGAACCCGGCCGAAGCCGAACTGCTCCGCAAGGACCTCCTGATCTCGGTCACCTCCTTCTTCCGGGAGCCCGGCACCTTCGCCGTCCTGAAGAAAAAGGTGTTCCCGCTGCTGGCCGTCCGGCGCCGGCCGCAGAACCCGGTCCGGCTGTGGGTGCCGGCCTGCTCCTCCGGGGAGGAGGTCTATTCCCTGGCCATCGCCCTCTGCGAGTTCCTGGAGGAGAGGAACCTCAAGCCTTATCTCCAGGTCTTCGGCACCGACCTGAGCGAGGCGGTCATAGCGAAAGCCCGCGCCGGCTTCTACCCGGAGGAGATCTCCGCCCTCGTCTCCCCGGAGCGGCTGCGCCGTTTCTTCACGAAGACCCCGGCGGGCGGCTACAAGATCGCCAAGCACGTCCGCGACCTCTGCATCTTCGCCCGGCACGACATCCTCGCCTCCCCGCCGCTCTCCAACATGGACCTGGTAAGCTGCCGCAACCTGCTGATCTACCTCGACCCGGTCCTGCAGCGGAAAGCGCTGGCCACGCTGCATTACGCCCTGAAGCCCGCGGGCTTCCTCGCGCTCAGCTCCGCGGAATCAGTCTCGGCCGCACCAGGCCTTTTCACGGCGGTGGACCCGAAGCGGAAAGTCTACACCAGGCACCCGGCTTACGGGAAACCGGCGCCGGCGGCCAGGCCCGCGGAGCTCTTCGCCGCGGCCGGGGCGCGCGGGCCGGCCGGGAAAGCCGCCCCGGGGCGGACCAGGCGGAAAGCGGCGGCCGCCGCCGCGGGAAAGCCGGGAGCGCGCAAAGAGGCCCCGCCCGCGCCCTATGCCGGCGACGATATCGGGAAGCTGAAAAAAGAATTCGCCCGGACGGTGGAGCGGCTGAACGCGCTCAACGAGGACAAGGACACCTTCAACGAGGAGCTGAAGGCCGCCAACGAGGAGATCCAGTCCAGCAACGAGGAGCTGCAGAGCACGAACGAGGAGCTGGAGACCTCCAAGGAGGAGCTGCAGTCCACCAACGAGGAGCTGCTGACCCTGAACGAGGAGCTCCAGAACAAGAACGAGGAGCTGACCCGCCTGAACAGCGACCTCAACAACGTTTTCGCCAGCACCAATATCCCGCTGATCATAGTGGGCGGCGACCTGCGCATAAAGCGCTTCACGCCCACCGCGCGGAAGGTGATGAACCTGATCCCCTCCGACCTGGGCCGCCCGATAGGGGATATCAGGCCGAACCTGGCCGTCCCCGACCTGGAAAAGATGATCCTGGAGGTAGTCGAGGACATGGTCCCGAAGGAGGCCGAGGTGCGGGACGGGGAGGGGCGCTGGCATTCGGTGCACGTGCGGCCCTACCGCACCCTGGACAACCGGATAGACGGCGCGCTGATCGCGCTGTACGACATAGACGCGATGAAGCGCGTGCAGGAAGCGTCCCACCTGGCCCTGGACTACGTCAGGGACGTCATCGACACCATGCGGGAGCCGCTGGCGCTGCTGGACAAGGACGCGCGCGTGCTGACCGTGAACAGGTCCTTCCGCGAGGTCTTCGGCCTGGCCGGGCAGAAAGCGGAGCGCCGGCGGCTCTACGAACTTAACGACGGGCAGTGGGACCTGCCGCGGGTGCGGGAGCTGCTCGGGAAGATCCTCCGGGGCGGGACCCGGGACAACTTCGAGCTCTCCTTCGACCTGCCCGGAGCCGGGCGCAAGACGATGCTGCTGAACGCGCGCCTGGTGAAGCCGGCCGGCGACGCGCCGCTGATCCTGCTGGTCATAGAGGACGCGACCGAGCGCAAAAAGGCCGACGCCATCATAAAACGCGACAACGCCGGCCTGGAAAAGATCGTCAGGGAGCGCTCGCGGGAACTGCTGGACCTCCAGGGCAAGCTGGAAAGGTCCAAACGGCTCTCGGATATCGGGACCCTGGCCGCCACCGTCGCGCACGAGCTCCGCAACACCCTGGCCGCGATCAACACCGCCGCCTATAATATCCGGAGGAACGCGAAGCACCCCCGCGCCCTGGCCAGCCTGGCGAATATCGCCAGGAAAATAGCGGAGGGCGAGCGGATAATCGGCAACGTGCTCTCCTACTCCAGGATCAAGACCTCCCGTTTCGAGGCCGTGGACCTGAACGCCCTCCTCGCGGTCTGCGTCGAGGAGGCGAAAGAGCGGGCCAGGGGCAGGAGCATAACTTTCTCCAGCGCCCTGGCCCCCACCGGGGGGCTGCGGCTGGAAGCCGACCCGGTACAGCTGAACGAAGTTTTCTCCAATCTCCTGAACAACGCGCTGGACTCGATAGACAAGGACGCCGGCACCATCTCCCTGGAGACGGGGCTCGGAGACGCGCAGGTCTCGGTCTCGGTAAGGGACAACGGCGAAGGGATAGCCGGGGAGGACCTGAAGAGGACGCTGGACCCGTTCTACACCACCAAGGCCAAAGGCACCGGGCTCGGGCTCGCGGTCTGCAGCCAGATCCTGCTGCTGCACGACGGGAAGATAGAGCTCGAGAGCGAGAAGGGGAAAGGGACCACGGCGCGCGTCACGCTGCCGCTCCGCAGGAGGATAGATGCGTAAACTCTTACTGATAGACGACGACGCGGAACTTTGCGCCGAGCTGGCCGAGACCTTCCGGGAGGAAGGCTACCTGGTGGACAGCACCTCCGACAGCGCGGAGGGCTCGGTCCTGATCAAGAAGAACAATTATGACGTGGCGGTCTTCGACTACAAGATGCGGGGCCTGAACGGGATAGACCTGCTGAAGCTGGCCAAGGGGCTGAACCCGGCCTGCGCGGTGTTCCTGGTCTCGGGCAGGGCGGGCATAGAAACGCTGGCGAAAGAGGAGCGGGTCTCGGACCTGGTGGCCGGCATCATCACCAAGCCCTTCGACGTGGACGAACTGCTGCGGAAGATCAAGACCGCCGTAGAAGCCGGGGCCGGCTGAAACCGCGCCTCACGGCGGGGCCGCGGCGGGGCCGGTCCTGCGCTCCGGCAGGCTGACGACGACGGCGGTCCCGGCGCCGGGGGCGCTGCGCATTTTTATCGAGCCGCCGTGGAAGGCCGCTATCTCGCGGCAGACCGTGAGCCCCAGGCCGGTGCCCTTCGCCTTGGTGGTGAAGAACGGGTCGAAGGCCTTAGCCAGGGTCTCGCCGTCCAGGCCGGGCCCGTTATCCCGCACCGTCACCACCACGCGGCCGCCGCGCCGAAGCCCCTCCACCAGCACCTTCCCCCCCGCCGGCGGCGCCGCGTCGCGGGCGTTGTTCAGCACGTTGTTCAGCACTTCCCTGAGCTGCACCGGGTCGGCCTCCAGCCGCGCGCCCTTCAGGGCGTCGAAGTCGCCGGTGACCGCTATCCCCCAGCCGCAGCTTTCCCGCAGGTCTTCCACGCAGTCCGAAAGCTCCCTGAAAATATCCACGCTTTCATGCTGCGGCGGCCTGAGGCGGGAATAAAAAAGCAGGTTGTCGATGATCTGGCTGCTCTCGGCTATCTTCCTGTCTATGCTGGCCAGGTGGCGGGCGAGGCCGGGGTCCGGGGCTTTCTTCTTTATGTTGCGCGCCGCCACGCGGATGGCCGTGAGCGGGTTGCGCAGCTCGTGCGCCACGGTGGACGCCAGCGTCCCTATGTCCGAAAGGCGTTTCGACCTTTCCAGGTCCGCGGTCCCCCCGCGCGCCGGCGCCTCCCGCTCCTCGCGCGTTTTCAGCGGGGACCCGGAGTCCGGCGCTCCGCCCCCGGACGGCGGCCGGGAAGGCCCGGCGGCCCCGGTCAGCGCCAGGGCGCGGCAGAGCAGGAGCGTGGCGGCGAGCTGCAGCAGCCGGCCGTCCCCGGCGGCGCCGCCGCAAGCCCCCGCGTACCGCGTAAAGCAAAGCTCCGCGGCAAGGAAGGCCAGGGCGGCCCCGGCCAGCGAAAAGAAAACGCCGCGGCCGGAAGAGGCCCGGCGCCGCGCGTTCCAGGCCAGGAGGAAAAGGACCAGGGCGGCCAGCGCGCCGAGAAGTTCCGGCGGGCGGGCGCCCCGCGCGCCGGCGTAAAGGCCGGCGAGCGCGCCCGCACCGAGAAGCGCGGGAAAGAGCTTCCCCGGCAAAGGCCGGCCCGCGAAGATTCGCTTCATCCCCCCCCCGCCCCGAAAAAAGAGAATAGAATGCGGAACTAACTTAACCCTTAACCCTGGAAATAATGATATATTATTTCCGCCGGGAAAACAATTAAAATCCTAAAAGTCGCAAAAATCATGACCGCCACGAGGAACCCCCGCGCGGAGAAACCGCGCAGCCCGCGCAACGGGCGCTCAAGATGAAAACCGAACATATCCTGGTGGTGGACGACGACGCCGAACCGTGAGAGGAGCTTTCCGAAATGCTGCGGGCGGAGGGATACGCCGTCACCGGCGGCCCGGCTGCCGGGACTATTGCTCGTTCGTTTCGTCCTCGAAGGGTTCCAGTTTCAGTTTGCCCTCGGCGTCCTTGCGGAGCACCTCTATTTTGCGCTTCACTTCTTCCAGCTTCACCGAGAGTTCCCTGGAAATGCCCACGCCTTCCTCGAAGAGGGAAAGGGATTCCTCGATGGGCGTAGTTTCGTCCTCGAGCCTGGCCACTATCTCTTCCAGCTTCCCGAGCTTCTCCTCGAAACCGCCGGCATTGGCTTTCTTTACCATAAAGTCTCCTGTTGGGGCCCCGCCCCGCCTTTAGCTTCAGGCTTCCGCTTTTTCCCTTCCGCTGCGCTCCCGGCGCCGCCGTTACCCGCGTTCAGCACCTCGGCCTCGGCCCTGCCCTCGGCGAACTGCAGGGAAAGCCGGTCCCCCGGGGCCAGCCCGGCCGCCGTTTTCACGGCTTTGCCCTTCATGTCCTTCACTATGGCGTAGCCTTTCTTCAGCGGGAAAAGCGGGCTCAGGGCCTTCAGCTTTTCCGACTGCAGATTCAATCTCTCGCCGGCATGGCGCACCTTGTCGGCCAGGGTGAATAACAGCTCCTCCACCGCCTCGTCCAGCCTGCGGGTCGGCCGCTCCAGCAGCACCAGCGGGTTCACCATGGGCCGGCTGGAGATAAGCCTGTGGAACTTGCCCTGCAGGTTCTCGTAGTAGATGCGCAGGCTCTGCAGCAGCCGCCGCTCCAGCCCGGCTATATTAGCCGCCAGCTCCACCTTGCATTTCACCACCAGCTCGGCGGCGGCGGAAGGAGTAGGAGCCCGCATATCCGCCACAAAGTCCGCTATCGTAAAATCGGTCTCATGCCCGACACAGGAAATGACGGGGATCTTCGAGCCCGCTATGGCCCGCGCCACTATTTCCTCGTTGAAGGCCCAGAGGTCCTCCATCGAGCCGCCGCCCCGCCCGACCAGCAGCACGTCTATATCGGGAAAGCCTTCGTTCAGGTCTTTGATGGCCTGGGCTATTTCCTCTTTCGAACCCTGGCCCTGCACCTTCACCGGGGCCACAATGATATGCATATTGGCATAGCGCCGCTTGAGTATGGAAAGGATGTCCCGGATGGCCGCGCCCGTCGGGGAAGTGACCACGGCTATTTTCTGGGGCAGGGCGGGGATGGGCCGCTTGCGGGTCTGGTCGAAGAGCCCCTCGGCCTGGAGTTTCTTCTTAAGCTGCTCGAAAGCCAACTGCAGCGGCCCTATGCCGGCAGGCACCACTTCCTTCGCCATCAGCTGGTACTTGCTCTGCTTGTCGTAAGTGGTGATGTTCCCGCGCACCCGCACCAGAAGCCCGTTCTGCAGGTCGAATTTCAGGTTAGCGCCGAAACCGCGGAACAGCACGCCGGAGATATTGGAAGTCGCGTCCTTCAGGTCGAAATAAGTATGCCCCAGCGAAGAGACCTTCAGCCCCGAGAGCTCCCCCTCCACCCAGACCTCGCGGAAAGAGCTCTCCAGCAGGTACTTGATCCCCTGGCTCAGCTCGCTGACGGTATAAACCTTTGGGTCCATGAATTAAGTCCCGGGTTCTTTAACCCGGCGTTCCCGGGAAAGACGGAGTTTCTCCAGTTCTTTTTTTAACGGGAGCCAGTATCTTAAGTCTTTTGTCCTTTCCGCGGCTTCTTCTTTTTTGAGCAGGACGGACAATTTTTTAAGATTATTTTTCAGGGCCTCGCGTAAAAGCGGTCTGCGCGCGAGGCTTCCGCGCGCCTGCCGCGGATGATCGGCGCAAAGCCGCGCAAGCGTTTCCGGCACCCGGCCCTGGGCCAGCCACCATTTGACCTTGGCGGCGGAGCCGGAGCCTTCGTTCAGGAAAATATCGTTTTCCACAAGGCGGTTCAGCATCAGCCAGTCCTTATCGCGCTGAGTTTTTTTGCTTTGAACAAGATCTTCAAGCGAAATTATGTCCACAGCGCCCAACCCGGGGATCTTAACGCTGTTACGCCTTTCCCAGAGTTTTCCGAATGCGTCGCAACCTTTCAACTTCGACATAACATCCACCCGCAAACCGGCCACCCCGCGCGCGCCGCAGCGAAAATGACAGGCGTGGCCCTTAAGCAGGTACCGGAGCGTCAATTCCGGGAAATATACCGGAACAGCTTTCAATACTTTCAACGCGCCGGACAAGGCCTTAAGGTTCGCCGGCGAAGCCAGTACGACGAAATCGGAATCACGGCTGAATTCCGCAGCTCCGTATACGATACAAGCCTGCCCGCCTATCAGCAGGGATTTAACTCTTTGCTTTCGGAAAGTTGAAAGGACTTTGAGGATCGGGCTGAGAGTCAAGTTTCCCTCCTATCGCCAGGAAAAACTTCCACAACTTCGCGGACTGGATCATCCGCTGCGAGGGAGAAAGGCGAAGCCAGTCCAGCTCCTCGTGATTAAGCCTGGAAGGGTATTTATTCGGTCTGGACCCCATCCCCGTATTATATAAAATGCGGGCCAGAAAGCCCGCCAGTTCAAAAAGTTGTTTTATTTTGTGTAATCCAGTGACATAATACTTAAATCAAGGAAATAGGTATTATGTCACCGGATTGAAATCATTTTTCGCCCCGCAGGCGCTTCAGGCGCTTGGAAATTTCTATCTCGAAGCCCTGGTCGGCGGGGCGGTAGAAGAGCTTCGGGTCGGGCATGTATTCCTGCTTCACGTAGTGGTTCTCGAAATCGTGGGGGTACTTGTAGCCCCTGCCGTGGCCGAGGGCTTTGCCGTCCTTGGAGGCGTCGCGCAAGTGCAGGGGCACGGCGCGCTCCACGCCGCTGTTAACCTCGGCCTGGGCCTCGTTCACGGCCAGGTAGGAAGCGTTGGACTTGGGCGAGCAGGCCACGTAGATGGCCGCCTGCGCCAGGATGATGCGCGCCTCGGGCATGCCGAGCACCTCGGCGGACTTGAAGGCGCTCTCCGCCAGCACCAGCGCCATCGGGTTGGCGTTACCCACGTCCTCCGAGGCGCAGATCAGAATGCGGCGCGCCACGAAGCGGGGGTCCTCTCCGGCCTCCAGCATCTTGGCCAGCCAGTAGACTGCGGCGTCCGGGTCCGAGCCGCGCATGCTCTTGATGAAAGCGGAGATATGGTCGTAATGCTCGTCGGAGCTGCGGTCGTAGCGCAGGCTGCGGCGCTGGATGGATTCGCGGGCCACGGCTTCGTCTATCAGGCGCTTCCCGTCAGTGCCCGGAGTGGTGGTGATGACCGCCAGTTCCAGCGCGTTCAGCAGCCGGCGCGCGTCGCCGGAGGAATTCTCTATCAGGTAGCGCTTCGCTTCGGGGGTCACTTCGGGCTTCAGGGTCTTCAGCCCCTCCGTATGCGTCAGCGCGCGGTCGAAGATATCGGAGAGGTGTTCCACCTTCAGCTGCTTGAACTCGACCACGATGAACCGGGAAAGCAGCGCCTGATTGATATAGAAGAAAGGGTTCTCCGTGGTCATCCCTATCAGGATGATCTCGCCCTTCTCCACGGAAGGCAGCAGCACGTCCTGCTGCGTGCGGTTGAAATGGTGTATCTCGTCGAGGACCAGCAGCACGCGCTGGTTCTCCGCCAGCCCGCCGCCGAGGCCGCGGGAGTACTCGATGATCTTTTTTAAGTCGGCCACTCCGGCCATCACCGCGTTCAGGTCGAAGGTCTTGGCATTGGCGCGGGAGGCTATATAGCGGGCCAGGGCCGTCTTCCCCGCTCCCGGCGGGCCGAAGAAGACGGCTGACTTGAGATTGTCGGATTCTATCGCCCGGCGCAGAAGCTTCCCCGGGCCCAGGATATGCTCCTGCCCCGAGAAATCCGCCAGGTCTTTGGGGGCCAGCCGGGCCGCCAGCGGGGCATAGGCCGGGCCGCCCTCGGGCTCCGGCGCCGCAGGTTTTTCGTCGAAAAGGGATTCGGGCATAACTGCCAGTGGTAAGGATTAAGCGGTAAGTTGTAAGTAAACCTTAATCCTTAGCGCTTAATCCTTAATCCTCATTCTTCCAGGGTTCTAGCCAGCTTCTCCACCAACTCCTCGATCTTCTTCGTGTCGGCCTCGCGGTTGGTTTCGGACCTCTGCTTCAGGTGGTAAAGCTTCACGGCGAAATCGTAGGCCGCCAGGATGGCGAGCTTGGAGGAGTCGTGGATATTGAGCTTCTCTTCTATCTCGTCTATTTTTTCCTCCACCTGTCCGACGACCGTGCTCATCTCGAGCTCGGACATCCCGTCCACGGAAGGGAACTTCAGCAGGCGGCCCTTGACCTTGGCCTCGAACTCGTTATTCTGCATCTTCGTCGTCCTCGAAGAGGCCGGGCTGCAGGTCGTTGGCCTTTTCTATCTTCGCGCAGATGCGCTCCAGGCGGCGGCGCACTTTGGCCTTGAAGTCGGCCAGGTCGCGCGCGGCGGCGGTATTGGAGGCGGCCTTGTTGCGGGCGGCGCCGAGCAGTTCCACCTGCTGCTTCAGCACCCTGTTCTCCTCCTTCAGTTTGGCGACAAGTTCGGAAGCGCCGTTCACCTGTTCTTCAAGGCGCTTCAAGGGGTTGTGCATAGCTAAATTATAGTAAACCTACGACTTATAGCCGAAAAAGCGGCGCTTCTTTATGCATTCGGCTACCTCGCAGGGCACCATCTGCTCCCAGGAGCCGTCGCTGGCGCCGATCTTGCAGAGCACGTCCTTGGGATAGATCCCCAGGTATTCCTTGTGGAACTGCGAGATGGCCTCGATACCGCCGTTCTCCTTAAGATGGCGGAAGAGGTGCTCCAGGGACTGCGGTATGGCCAGGTCGTCGGCGGCGATCGTTCTGCCCGTCTCGGAGTCGCGGGCCGGATAGACATAGAGCTTGAGGTGGTTCTTAAAGAGGCGGCCGAACGATTCCAGGATGCCGCCCTCCAGCGCGTCGTAATATTTCACGTCGAAGAGCTCCCTGAGGTTGGGCACGCCGAGCACGATCCCGATACGGCCTTTGGTGAAGCGCTGCAGGTAGCCGGCCAGCTTGTAATACTGCGCGTAGTCGGAGATCAGCACCATCTTGCCGACCGCGTTTATAGTGTCCGCGCGGGCGAGGAAGTCGCAGTGGTCTATCTCGCCGGAGCTGAGCAGATTGCTCATCGTGATCTCCATCAGCTCCACTATCTCGCCCTGGCCCACCCCCGGCTGCCGGCGGAACTGGGTGCGCGCCCCGTCCAGCATGTCCAGGTTCACCCTGGTGACGGGGCAGAAGCTGCCGCGCTCCAGCAGGATATTCTTCTTGCGGAGCACCTCGTAGGGCTGCAGCACCTCGCCACCGGCGCCTATCAGCGCCGCGCCCGTCAGCCCCTGCGCGACGAGCTGCAGACTCATCAGCCGGTTGTCCACGCCGCCGAAGCAGGGCCCGCTGAACTTTATCATGTCCACTTCCAGGCGGTCGGTGGAGAGGCTGTCGAGCAGCGAGGCTATCAGCTTCTCGGGCTCGGCGTTGAGGTAGAAAGCGCCGTAGGCCAGGTTCACGCCGATGATGCCGAGCGCTTCCTGCTGCTGCACGTTCTCCCTATCGAGCATATTGACGTGCAGGATGATCACCGACGGCACGGCCTGGGGCTGCGCCTGGAATTTTATCCCCATCCAGCCATGGCATTGATCGGTCCCCAGGTAGGTCCGCGCGGCCACGGTATCCGCGAAAGCGAAGAAAGAGTCGTTATCGCCGCGCACCGAGCCCAGGCGCTCCACCAGCAGGTCCAGTTCGTAGTCCAGCATCTTGTTAAGGCGCGCCTGGCTCACATAGCGCTCGTCCTTCCCGTAGATGGCGTCGGAGAAAGCCATGTCGTAGGCGGAGATGGTCTTGGCCAGCGCCCCGGAGGCGCCGCCGACCTTGAAGAACCAGCGCGCGACCTCCTGGCCCGCGCCTATCTCGGCGAAGGTGCCGTAGAACCTCTTGTCGAGGTTTATCCGCATCGCTTTGTCGGCGGGAGAGACGGCCCTGGGTGCGCCCGGTGTGTTCATAATTATCTCCGCTTCTTGCAGGCTTCCTACCCCCTTGGCCGTCTGAGGCGCAGGGCGCTTGATACGGCAGGCCCAGAGGGCTCTGGGGGAGGATTAAGGTGGGGGTTCTACGGAGCGCCCTTTCCCCCCCATCCTAGCCTTCCCCCACAAGGGGGGAAGGTACTTAAGAGACGGCCATGCGGGCCGGGTCCAGCAGGCGCTTCAGCTCGGCCGGGGAAAGGCCGCCTTCCTCTTCCAGCAGCCCTGAAATAGTCTTACCGGCGGCCAGGGCGCGCTTGGCCACGCCGGCGGCGGCCAGGTAGCCTATGGACGGGGCCAGCGCGGTGGCCAGCCCCATCGAGCGGTGCGCATAATCCCGGCAGCGCCCGGCGTCGGCGGTTATACCGTCCACGCAGCGCAGCGCAAGCTGCCGGCAGGCCGCCGTGAGCAATTCTATGGATTCGAGCAGGTTCTCGGCCAGCAGCGGCATCATCACATTGAGCTCCAGTTGGCCGGCGGCCGCCGCGAGGGAGACTCCCAGGTCGCTGCCGATGGCGCGGAAGCAGACCATATTGACCATTTCCGGGACGGAAGGATTGACCTTCCCCGGCATGATGGAACTCCCGGCCTGCACCTCCGGCAGTTTTATCTCCGCCAGCCCGGTGGCCGGGCCGGAAGAGAGCAGCCGCAGGTCATTGGAGATCCGGCCGAGCTCGACGGCAAGATCACGCAGGGCCGAGGAGGTCCTGGCCAGCGGCGCCTGCGACTGCATGGCGTGCATCAGGTCCGCCGCTTTTTTCAGCCTGAAGCCTGTCAGCCTTGAAAGTTCCTTCACCATGCGCCGCGAGAAAGCCGGGTGGGTGTTCATCCCCGTGCCGGCGGCCGACCCGCCTATCCCCAGCTCCCGCAGGTCCCCCGCCGTGCGCAGGACATGCCGCAGGGAAGCGCGCACGGCCGCGGCATAGGCCGAGAATTCCCGCCCCAGCAGCACCGGGACGGCGTCCTGCAGATGCGTCCTCCCGCTTTTCAGGACCTTCGCGAATTTTTTTCCGCGCCCGGCCAGCGAAGCGGCCAGCCGGCCGGCTTCGGTCCCGAGCCCTTCAAGCGCCGCGAGAGCGGCCAGGTGGGCCGCCGTCGGGTAGGTGTCATTGGTGGACTGCCCCATATTCACATGGTCGTTCGGGGACAGGATATCGTAACGCCCTTTCTTATAACCCAGCAGCTCCAGCGCGCGGTTGCAGAGCACTTCGTTCACGTTCATATTGGTGCTGGTCCCGGCCCCGGCCTGGAACCTGTCCACTACGAACTCGCCGCGGAGCTTCCCGGCCAGCACCTCGTCCGCGGCGCGGCTTATGGCTTTGGCCTTGGCTTTGGTCAGCAGCCCGGCCCGCAGATTGACCGCGGCGGCGGCTTTCTTGATCCGGCAGTAAGCGTCTATCAGCCCGGGGTTGATCTTCCGCCCGCTGATGGGGAAATTTTCCGCGGCCCGGCCGGCGTTTATGCCCCAATAGGCCCCGACCGGCACCCGGAATTCCCCGATGGAATCTTTTTCCACGCGCATGGCGCTCTTCCCGGCGGTTTTTGCTCTGCGCTGAAAGCGTTTATTTCGGTTCATGGCTTTTACACTCTCGGTCGTTATTCTCTCCAATAAAGCGGCCCTACGGCCGCCTACCGCTATAATAACAAAAAGCGGAAGTTTTTTGCGCTTTTTTTACAAAGCTTCCCCGCCGGAAGATTTACTTGTGATAAACCCTGCACAGGGATTATTTGCGTTTTAGCTTACCCGGCGAGACTATTGCCGTTATTGAATTTATCATTTCCAAGTTTCCGACATTGTCTAAGCTCATGTAGTAAACAATGTGAGTCCCCTTTATTAAGTTGAATGGATTTGAATAAACACGGGCGGATTTGGAATCAGCCGGTATATTATCAATAGAATAAAATAACGAGTGAACCCGGGAACTTACTCCGTTCGAAAGAGGGTCGCTCGAAGCCAGCGTGATCCGGTCGGCTTCAGTTATATGGACCGTCTCACCGGGTTCTATATTTTTTCCTTCTATTGCGGCAGTTGTTTTAGGGGCTGTTCCGTCCGCGTATACGATGGTGGATCGTGGAAATTCATAATTTCCGGCTTTATCCAAAGCCATATATATAATAGTACGGCTTCCCTCCTCTATTGTGAACGGCTGAGTGTAAGTGGAAATCTGTACGTTATCATTTATGTTCCGGTCTGTTTGCAGGAAATAAAATATATTAGCGACTTCGGAAGTCAGCACATCCGGCACCTGCGGATCTTCCGCGGTTAGGACTACCAGTGTTCGGGTGGAAATGAATAGCCCATCTTTGGAGCCGCTGAAGGATATCCGGGAAACAGGGGATATTCCGTCCGGATAAAATAGCGGGGGAATATTTTCAGCCTGTACAGAACTACCGACAATCGCAAAAAGCTGATGGGTTTGTGGAACTCTCGCGGTCAGGACATTTCCCTCTTTATCAAGTGTGAGGTATGGTAGCTGCCTGTTGGACTCACCGTCGAGAGCGAACGTGTATAGCGCTAATGTGTCCTCTTTGATCCCAAGAGAGGCGACTACTTTGTCTGAATACCGCATCTTCAGGGCGCCTGACGGCTCCAGTGCCGTGTTCTCCGGCCATATCCTGTAAACAGTGCTTACCGGAAGCTTGTTCATCTGCTTCAATGCACGGGTGAACTTTAAACCGGCCTCGCTCTTAAGATCGAAAACCTCGGTCTTTCCCGCCAAGCCTGAAAGAAAGTCTATTTCCGGCTTTTCTGCTACAAGGATCCGGCCTGAAGCAGTGTGTCCGGAAGAATATTCCTGCGCGACAAGCATAAATTTACCAGGGCCTTGCACTTTGGCGGTTATCTCGTGTTTCTTCGGACTGTTCTTCGCCGGCATTTCGGAATAAATTCCATTCCGGGGATCTTCAACCCGGACGATCTTAAGCGCGGAGATCTGATCGGGGGTAAGAGCTTTTCCTCCATAGCCCATCGATACTTCCGCACTCCCGAATTCCAAGCCGTTCCACCCTTTTAAAATCACTGCCGCCCCAAAAGCGTCGAAATACCCGTTAGGTGGGCGCGAAGTTGTCCAAGTGTATGAAATTTCCCCGGTTTTTATTACATTTTCAAACGCCATCTCTATTCCGTTCCCCATTTGTAGGGAGTAGCGCTTTCCTTCCGGAATAGTGCGCCACGGCCGGCTGGGCCCGGGGTCGAGCGTGTATTTGTTAAAGTAAGCGGGAGAACCGTTAGCGACCATCCGGGAAAGGCTTTCTATGTCCAGATAGAACCGTATTTGCCGGCAATTGCCTTTTAAATCCGATAGTTGAACTATCAGGCGCGACTGCGCGGATGAAGTCGGAACCCTGGTCTGGAACTCCGACACCATCGTCGTTCCTTTTCCTAAAAGCACTCCCGCAATTTTACCGTTTTGAATTAACTCCAGCTTATGAATTCCCTCGCTAGCCCTTGCATTTACAGACAATTTAACATTAAAGACATTGCCCGCTGCGTCGTATGAAACATGGGATCTGTCGCTCAAAATCTCCGGCTCGACTTCAGCGACTTTCAGCAAGTTCTCAGTTTTGCCACCGACGCTGTTATAGGATTGAATTTTGTAAGACCCGGGCGGAAGATTAATGAATACCAATCCTGTGCTCGGTATAGGTGGAGCAAAAACATGATTATATACCACTCCATACGGGCCTGTGATCGTAACAGTGCTTACTCCCGCAATTCGTTCTTCAAAGGCGAGAGAGCGCCTGGCACCGGTGACATAAATCTCCGGCAGTTTGTCCCCCCTATAGTTATCTACTAGATCCGCTAAATTTTCGGTCAGTTTTCCTTCTGTCAATGAGTCTGTATATGTTCCGAACTTTACGTCACGGTAATTTCCGGCCAGACATAAGCCGGGAAAGCTGAACAAGAGGGGAAATAGCGCAATGGCTCTCATATATTCCAGTAAGACAGCCTAATAGCTCCAGGGTTTTTATGAACGCCGCTCTGGTTGGGGAGGTTCCTCGGTCATGAAACGCGTGTAAATATAGGAAACGCCCAGTAGTATCAGACCCATCAAAATGAAGCTGATGATCTTGTAGATGATAGCCAGCCCGGCTATGTCCACCACGCCTATATGCAGCACCGACACGGCGAACATCAACAGCCCGGCATAGCGCAGCGGCTGGTCCTTGAAATAAAACCCGGGCGCGAAAAACGCCAGGCCCGCCATCCCCAGCGAGAGCGTTATCATGGACGCCGAGGAATAGAAGAAGATGCCGTGAAGCAGCAGCAGGGTTCCCGGCAGCATCCCCGCATAGGACAGCAGCCGGCGGGGCGCGCCACGGAAGATCCGCCCTGGATATTTTACTCCGGCGAGATGCGCTGAGAAAAAAGCGGCGGGGGCCGACAAAACCGCCGTCCATTTAAGCAGGCCACCTAAAGCGGCATATTCCTCATTGCCAAGTCTCCGCACGAAGATATACGGCATAAAGAGGCCGGCGCTGAGCGCCAGCACCTCGTCCCTGAACGCCGTCCCGCCCAGGTACAGGGCCGCCAGCGCCGCCGAGGCTGCGGCCGTTCTATAAACCTCCGGCACACAGCGCTCCACAGAAAGCAGCGCTACAAGGCCCGCCAATAGACACAATGCCGGAAGATAGCGCTTCTCTACTCCGGAAATCCCGGCCTCTATATGACCGATGTAATAAGTATAAACGGCATACATACCGCCGCACACCGCGGCCGCATATGTCAACCGGTAAAAGGTACCGTGCGCCGATTGCGGCAGTATAAAGTAAGTAAAAGCGGCGGCAGGCACGAGCGCCAGCCAGCCGGCCCGCAGCGGGATATCCCCGGACAGAACGCCCAAAGCGAAGAACGCCAGGTACGCCGCGGTTAAGACTATCGGGCGGGCTGGCGCCGCGCCGTAAGTCACGACAAAGAATACCATGAGGGACAGGAGCAAGATATATATAGCCAGCGGCGCCGGCTTCTCCGGATCGTCGGCGGACATATTCTTCGTCAGCCGCCTGTACGGGAGATATACGGCCAGCAGCGGGGCAAGCTGCGCGCCTATCGGCAGCCAGCGCAGCCTGCCGAGAGCTTCATAAGGTTCGGCGGCTATAAAGGCCCTGGCGGCGACTCCGCCGAAAACGAAGCAGGAACAAACGCGCACGAATTCCTCTTTCAGCGCAATTCCCGCAAAGAACATCGCCGCCGCCAGCGCGGCCAGCGCGGCGGACGCCCAGAATTGCGGGCAGTAACGCAGGACCGAGACCGCAGTTATTACAGCGAAGCCGGCAAAAACGGCTTGCGGGAGGCGCGCTTCCGCCGCGGACAGTTTAGCGCCAAGCCTCAGTTCCCTGTACAGGCCGTAGACGGCCCCGTAGCTCAGGGCCTGTATGGCGGGCGGAAGCCAGCGCATTAAATTTCCCATACCCGAGTAATCGTCCCAAAGCACCGCCCGGAACAGGGCAACGCCCAGCAGCGCGCTTCCGGAGACCCGCATATCCCTGGAATCCTGGAAATAGCCGAACAGGAACGTTCCAAGGCCGGCCAGCGCAAGGAACGAGCCCGCCCAGGCGGCCGGGGCGTATCTCCAGAGCGCCACGGCGGTAAGGAAAGCCGCCGCCGCGAAAGCCAGGTGTGTTACAGGGCGTTCATCTTCGTCCAGCAAGCCCGCGGCGCCGGCTTTTTTGTACAGCCAGACCAGCAGGTAGTCGGCGCCCAGCACTGCAGTAACGGGCCAGAGCCTCGCTCCGGGCGCGTAGTTGTCCAGGAAGGCGAAACGGTACAGGACCGGCGGCAGCACCAGAAGCGAGGCGCAGCGCGCGAATTTTTCGCGGAGCAGGCACCCGCCCGCGAACAGGACCAGGTTCAGCAGGGCTAGGGCCGGCGTTATTCTCCCGTCCGGGACATAACGAAGAACAGCCGCCATCAGGGCTCCCTGGAAAAGCAGGTATTCGATATCAGGGAATGTCTTTTCCGCGGCAGGCAATTTTCCGTCGGCGCGAAGTTTCCTGTAAAGGAAGTAGATGCCGGCCATGCACAAGGACGGAAAGACTATCACTGCCCAGTCCGCCGGGGTAGCGGATGGGAAAGAATCTATGAAAACAAACCTTACGGCCGCAAGCGCGGAGCCGGCCAGGGCGCTGGCCCGGAGCGAACGGGAATCCGACAGATAGCCGATCCCGAAAGTGACGGCCGAAAGTCCCGCGAGCGCGAACGTTATCAGATTTTCAGGCACATAGCGGAATACCGCGGCCATTACCAGCAGCCCGGACGATACGGCTACGCCGGTAACGAGGAGGCTCTCAATTTCCCCCAACAGGCGTCGGGTCCTCAGGCCGCGGTACAGGAAATATATGACATAACTGCACACTATCTCCCACGCGATATAGGACCAGCGCCGCAGCGCGCCTAAACGCAGATAGTCGTCCACCCCCTGGAACCGGGCGCTCCCCCAGCCCAGGAACAGCAGGGAATAAACCCTGACGGAAGGCTCGTCGGCAAAATATCCCCACCCGAACAAGGCCAGGGCGTCCAGGAAGATCCAGAGCGTGAGATTCTGCGGGGAGGAAGAGAGCGAGGTGCCGATGGAGAGGAAGGCCGCCGCGGCGGCGGGGAAGGCCAGCCCGGTTTTACGTTCGCCTGAGCCTATTTCGCCGCGGCCAACAGCCTGTTTCAGCATGGTGTATACCCCGGCAAATGACAGCGCCGCGGCGAAAGCGGTGAAGGCGCGCACAGGGATGGCGCCCGCTCCGAGCAACTGCACCATACCGCTGCTCCCCGGGAGGAAATAGAAATGATGCAGGATTATCCACGCGGACAGCAGGAAAGCGGCCAGCCTGATACTCCCGCTTTTAAGCCGGAGGCCGGCGTAATACAGGAGCGGGAGTTCGGCTATCCAGATCAGAGCCGTATCGAGCGGCAGATATTTTACGGGGACAGCGGCCGTCAGCAGGCCTATCCCCAGCAGGACGTCGCAAACAAAAAGTTTGCCTTTACCGGAACCGTACAGATAGGCCCCGAGCAGCAGAAAGGCGGAGCCCAGCGCGAGCAGGAAGCTGAACCTCTGGCCCGGGAACAGCCTGGTCACATCCGGGTAGAGCAGCAGGAAGTAGAATAAAGCGTTCCCGATATTAGCCGCGGACAGGCTGCCCTCCAGCGCCTCGTCATCCGGCTTGCGCAGGAGATGCACGCCGGCGGTAAAAACGGCCCAGTAGAGTGTAAGGAACGTCGCGTTAAGCAGGAAGAAACTTCTTGCCGTAAACAGCGGGTCCGCGTCCGGGATACCATGCATATTCCTCATAACCCAGAGGAAATGCGCTCCGTAGGTCATTAAAATTCCCATGAACAGCATGCGCAGCCATTTGAACCGGTAAACCAGCACCAGTATCACTAAGGACTCTATGGCGCAGCTGAGCAGGGTGAAGAAACGCACGTCGCCTATGGTCGCCGTCGCATAACCGACGAAAATAGCCACGCCGGAGAGCGCTTCGGAACGGTATTTCAGCGAGTGCACCAGCATGCCGGCGGCCACCGCTCCCAAAAGCACAAGGTCAGCGCCTTGGCTGTCCAATACGCGTGACTGCGGGAAGTGATGCATGGCGAAAGTGGTGAAGTAGGCCAGGGCCCAGGCCCCGCCTGTGAGAACATGACCGTAATTCGCCATCATTTCCTTCCGCCTCAATTTCCAGCCCGTGAAAAAAAGAGCCGCGCTGACCAAATAGCCGGTCAGGATCTTGCCCCAGGGGCCGAAATGCCCGAAGTAGCGGGAAGAATACGCGATAAGGAAACCCACGCCCAGCACGAACACTCCTATACCTATTTTATTAAGCCAGTATTTGCCGATATTGAGCTCTATGTCCCGGCGGGGTTTTTCCTTATGACGGACTTCCGGGCTGGCCGGGACAGCCGCCGCGACCGGGCTAGCAGGGATATCGGCGGGGACAGGAGCGGGCGCGACAGGCTCGGGCGGCACTACGGGCGTTCTTTCCACAGCCGGGGGATGCGGCATGGGCGGTGCAGGCGGTATTAGCGGTGCGTCCGGCATAGGGGGCGGCGGCGGAACGGGTTTTGCCGTCGGGAACTCCGGGATTCCGGAAAAAGCTGACGTACTTTCCACCTGAACGCTTACGGGAGCGGGCGGCGTTTGCACGACCGGCTCTCGGGGCGCCATGAGATCGCTCTGCGCCAGCCTGGCCGGCTGAGCCTGGACGCGCTCTATTTTACGGAGCGTTTGTTCCATTTGCTCCATGCGGTCGGATAACCGGGCAATGGCCTGTCGAAGGAGCTTAACTTCACTCTCGTTCTCTTCTTTCATAACTCCCCCGCCCCGGCCGCAGGGGCCGTTTCCAGCTCCAGCGCGAGTTTTTTCAGCCCGGCCATGTCCAGCTTGCCGGAGCCCAGCAGGGGGAGCGCTTCCAGCCTGTGGAAACTTCTTTTTTCCGGTACCCAGAGGTTGGGTAGGCCGGAATCCGCGAGCCGCCCGTAAAGCTCGTCCAGGTTCCCGTCAAAGGTGTGCAGGATGGTTATTTTTTCCCCTCGCTTCAGGTCGGGCACCGCCGTGACCGCGAAAGTCCGGTCTATGACGCCAGCGAGCTGGTGGAGCTTCTCTTCTATCCTGATATGAGGGACCATCTCGCCCGCTATCTTGCTGAAACGGCTCAGCCTGTCGGTGATGGTGACGAAGCCGTCGTCGTCAATGGCGGCGATGTCGCCGGTGATATAATAGCCATCCCGCATTACCTCCGCCGTTTTGGCCTCGTCGTCCAGGTAGCCTTTCATCACATTGGGGCCTTTGACCAGCAGCAGCCCGGGGGTGTCCGGGCCGAGCTGCTCGAAGGTCTCCGGGGCCACCACTTTCATCGCTATCCCGGGCATAGGCCTGCCGATGGTGCCCGATTTCCCGCCTTTCTGTTTTACCCCGTCTATGTCCACGTCCGGGGTGTTCAGCGAGGCCACCGGGGAAAGCTCCGTGCAGCCGTAGCCTTCCAGCGGCAGCAGGCCGAATTTCTCCTTGAAGGCGGCGGCCACCTCCTCGCGCAGTTTCTCGGCGCCGGCCACCACTACGCGCAGCCATTTGAACTGCTCCGGCCCGACGCGGCGGATATAGGAGGCCAGGAAGCCGGGCGTGGCCAGCAGCATCGTGGCCCGGTATTTCCCGGCCAGCCTGCCGACCACCTGCGCCTCCAGCGGGTTGTAATGGTACACCGCCCCGAAGCCGACTATCAGCGGCAGCCAGAGCGTGACGGTGTAGCCGAAAGAATGGAAGAAAGGCAAAATGCCGAGCAGCCTGTCGTCGGGGGTGGTCTGGTAGATCTGCGCCACCGCCTCGATATTGGCGTGGATATTGGCGTGCGACAGCATCACGCCTTTGGCCTCGCCGGTGGAGCCGCTGGTGAAGATGATGGTCGCGGTCTCGTCGAGCGGGACGTCCGCTTTCCTGAGGACGGACCGCTTCAGCGCGAACATCGGCGTGAAGAACAGGGCGGCGGCGGTCAGCAGCGCGTCCGGTTTGGAGATGCCCGCCGCTATATCTTCGATAAAGATCATCTGTTCGGACACCGGCCAGACCATTTTCTCGGCCAGCTTCTTTGAGACTATTATTTTCTCTATCCCGGCCTTCTTGGCGCAGAGCAGTATGCTCTCGAACGGGTTGGTGTAGTTCAGGTTGACCGGCACTTTCCCGAGCAGGGACACGGCGACGTTCGCCAAAGCCCCGCCGGCGGACGGCGGCACCAGCAGCCCGACGTTCCTGGCCCGCGGCAGCGCCTTCTCCAGGACTTTCGAGAGCATCACCGCCCCGGTGAGGGCTGTTCCCAGCGATAGCTTTCTCCCGCTGGAGTCGGCCAGCGAGAACCTGAACCAGTGTTTTTTCGCCTCCTCGGCGAAAGCCAGCGGCAGCGGCAGCTTGGCGGCGAGGCGGTTCTTGAAAGCCTCGGCGCTTATCTCCTGCATCACGAAACGGATGCGGCTGATGCCGGTATCCGAAGGCAGGGGAGTACCGAAGCTGACGGTGACCGGATAGCCCAGCCTTTTCGGCCACTTGAACAGGGCGCGGCCGCGCTCGAAGCTGAACATCCGTCCCCAGATGCCGTCGAGGTGGACAGGTATGATCGGTACCTCCAGCCCTTTCACTATATGTTCGTAGCCTTTCCTGAAGCGGAGCATCTGCCCGTGGCGCGAGATCTCGCCTTCGATGAAGATGCAGACCAGGTCCCCTTTCAGCAGGGCCTGCCGCGCCGCGTCCAGCGAGCCGGACAGCTCGTGCGCGCCGGCATTGTGCCTTATCGGGATGCAGCCGGCCAGCCTGAAGAAATATTTCAGCAGGGGCAGGTCGTAGAACTTCCTGTGCATCAGGAAGCGCACCGGCCGCTCGGAAGCCCCGATCAGCAGTATCGCGTCCACGAAGGACATATGGTTGGAGACCAGCAGCGCGCCGCTGTTCACGGGGACATGCTCTTCGCCCTGCACTTTGATGCGGTAGACGATGTTCGCCACGGGGTAGACGCAGAGCCTGAGCAGGAATTCCGGCACCACCGTGCTGATATAGGCGGCCACGGCCAGGGTCATTACCGCCAGGACGAGGAAGATCTGCGCCGGGTCCAGCTTGAAATAGCCGCTGGTCAGCCACAGGAAGCCCGAGGCGATGAGCACGCCGGTGAAGGCCAGGATATTCCCGACGGCTATGAACTTTCCCCTCTTCTCCGCCGGGCTGCGGTGCTGGACGAAGGCCGTCAGCGGCAGGATGAAAAGGCCGCAGCTGAAACCCAGGAAGAACAAATAGGCGTTGGTCTTCGCCGTAGAACCGATGCTGAAGGCCAGCGCGAGGGAGAACAGCACCATCCCCAGCGCCCCGACCGGGACCAGCCCCAGTTCCACCTTGTTCTTGGAAAGCCTGCCGGCCACGAAGCTGCCGAGGCCGATGCCGAGCGCGACCATCACCTGGAAAACGCTCAGCATGGTATCCCCGGCCTTCAGCAGCTCTTTCCCGTAGATCAGGATGTTCATCTGGAACATCGCGCCCACGAACCAGAAATAGGCGGCCGCCATCTGCGAGCGGTAGACGCCGAGATAGCCCTGCAGGTCCTTCACATCGGAGAGGATCTTGGCGAGGACATTGAGCCTGAAGCCTTCGGCGGAGCCGGCGGCCTCCACGTCCCGGATGAAGAGGCTGGAGACGACCCCCGTCAGCGCCACGGCGGCGAAGAAAGGCACGGCCAGGTGGTAGCGCCCTTGCACCAGGGACATCAGTACCCCGGCCGAGGCGGCGCCGAGGATAATGCCGAAAAAGGCCATCATCGCCATCAGGCCGTTGCCGTGGGAGAGGTCCTTGTCGGCCACCAGCTCGGGGACTATCGCCAGCTTGACCGGCCCGAAAAAGGCGCTGTGTATCCCCATCAGGAAAAGCACGAACAGCATGGCCGGGACGTTCCCGTAATAGATAGGAACGAAGCTGAGCAGCATCAGGGCCAGCTCCGCCAGTTTAAGGATGACTATTATCCTCTTCTTGCCGAACCTGTCCGCCATGGTCCCGGCGAAGCTGGAGAACAGGATGAAGGGCAGAACGAAGCAGAACCCCGCCAGCGCGATGATCTTCGCGGCCTGCTCCATAGGCAGCGCGGCGGCCGCCATCAGCGTGATGAAGAACTTGAAGGCGTTGTCGTTCAAGGCCCCCAGGCTTTCGGTTATCAGCAGGTTGATGAAACCCGCGCTGCCCGTGCTTATCTTGACGTCGTTCATAAAGCCTCCCGTCGCTCCGGTCTGCCGCTGTCGGATATAGTTTACATTGCAACTATTGATTTGTCAAGTGTTACTTTGGTATCATTCCTTTATCCCGCGGCCGGAGGTATTATGAAAGAGTACGAGCTTTTCGGTATGGACCCCGAGGTATACAGGCAGTACGAGCTCCCGGTCCTGGGCGTGGCGCTCGTGTACAGGCTGCTCGATAACGCGGTCGCGAAGTACCTGGGGCCGTTCGGGCTCAGCGTGACCAAGTTCAACGTACTGGCGGTGCTGGAATACCAGGGCAGGCCGGAGGGACTGAGCCAGGTGGAGTTGAGCAGGAAAGTCATAATCACGGCCTCCAATATGGCCCGGCTGCTGGAGAGAATGGAGAAAGAAGGTTTGATAGAGCGTCATCCGCACAAGACCGACCGCCGGGTGAACCTGATAAAAATAACCGGCAAAGCGAAAAAACTCCTGGCTTCGCTCTGGGACGGCTACGACGGGACCGTCAAAAAGCTCGCCGGCCGGCTGACCAAAGAAGAGCAGGCCGCCGTCTCCGGGCTGATGGCCAAGTGGTTCGTAAAACTTAAGGCCTGACGGCCGTCCCCGCCGCCAACAGCTTCCGCGGGCGGTCGAAGATCTCAGCCGGCGTTCCCAGCGCCCGCTTCAGCAGCACGTCCCTGTCCCAGGGGTTCTTCACCCTTAAAATGGAGAAGAGTTTCTTCGGCGAAAGCCTGAAGCCGTAATACAATGGCGAGACCAGCGCCGTATTAATAAGGGGGAAATCCGAACCGTACAGCAGCCGGCCGGAGAATTCCCCGCGGGTCAGCGCCTTTTTCATGTACGACAGCTTGTTCAGCTGGGTCAGCGAAGAGATATCGGAATAAAGGTTGGGGTATTCCCCCATCAGCCGCGCCAGCCGCTCCATGCTCTTTTCGCCGTGATACTTCCCCGTGGAAGCTATATGCGCCGCTATCACCGTGACGCCCAGGCTCAGCGGCAGCCTCAGCTTCTCCGGATCGCAGAGCTCGTCGTCGGAAGAGGAAAAAGAACGTTCCTGGCCGGCATGGGTAAGCAGCGGGAGCTTCAACTCGACCAGCTTTTTGTAAAAAGGGGCCAGCTTCGGGTCGGCCGGGTCTATGTCCATGATGGAAGGGAGCCATTTCACCAGCACCGCGCCGCGCTTTTTAGCCCGGTCCAGCCGCTGCAGCGCGTCCTTCCGGTAAGGATTCACCGAAGCGCCGAACAACAGGTTCGGATACTTCGCCGCGGCCTCCGCCACGAACTCGTCGGGGACATATATTTCCGTTCTCTTCAGGTCCAGGGAGCCGTCGGCGGCTATCACGCCGTCCATGGCGAGCAGCACGGCTTTGGCGACGAATTCGCTTTTTGCAAGCTCGCCGGCAATGCGCTCCACCAGCAAACTGTCCCCGTGTTCCTCCAACTCCTTCCGCTTGACTCCGAAGCTCCGCAGGTAGATATTAAAACGCCAGTTGTCGCGCAGTTTCTCCGAAACGAAACAGCCGCTCCCCCCGCCGCCCAGGCCGGCCACGTGGCTGTGCATGTCTATGATCCCGGCCGGAGGGGGTTCCGCCGGACGGGAGGACCCCGCGAAGACAAAGGAGTAGAACAAAGCGCCGGGAAGGACGGCCACTGAAGCGAACAGGATGCGCCATTTCCTAGCGGGCCGGGGCGGAGCGTCAGGCTTCGACGGGTTGCCTCCCCTATTCCCCTCCTCCCCCCTTGTAAGGGAGGATCGAGGCGGGGGGATAATATAGGCCATGAGATGCTTTGCTTTGTCCTTCACCGTTCCCCCCATCCTACCCATGCTATCCCGTCATGAGCCGACTTTGTTAAAGTCCGGCCTCTTTCAGGGCAGCGCTTTCCTGACCGCCTCCAGCAGCTCGGCGGGATCGAACGGCTTGGTCATGAAAGCGGCTACCTGCGGGAACTGTTTGAACATGACGCCGGAGGGCTCAAGCCCGGACAGGACTATGATGGGGAGGTCCCTGGTGGCGGCGTCCCCCGTTATCCGGACGGCCAGGGAATAACCGTCCAGGCCCGGGAGCATGACGTCCAGCAGCAGCAGGTCCGGCTTATACTCGAGTATGGCTTTCAGCGCTTCCCCGCCGTTATCGCAGAGCTTGAACTGATAGCCGGCGGCTTCGAGCGCCTCCTGGAGAATGCTCGAGATCTCAATGTCGTCGTCGATGAGCAGCAGCTTTTTTTTCATGGTTCGGACCTCTTATTTATACTTTTCGAAGAGCGGTTTCACCCTGTCCGGGGAATAGGCCGGCGCCAGGCGCGCCAGGGCTTCGCCTTTCAGGGCCGAAAAGCGGTCGGAATAGACCGGCCGGTCGGCCTTGTAGAGCAGGCCGGTGGGGATGGTCTCCTGCTCGCGCGAGACGAGACTCACCGCGGCGTCGAAGCTGGAGGCGTCGTGCTCCGGCCCCACCGGCTTCGCCCGCTGTTTGAACCAGCCGAAAGTATTGGTCTTATTAAAAGTAATGCACGGGGACATGATATCCACCAGCGCGAAGCCCCTGTGGGCTATGGCCTGCTTCATCAGCCCGGTCAGCTCTTCCTTATTCCCCGTAAAAGACCGGGCCACGAAAGTGGCGCCGGAAGCCAGCGCCAGCAGGGCCGGGTTGAGCGGCTTGCCCCCCACGCCCTCCGGGTGGATGGGCGTGGTAAATTCCGGCGAGGCGGTAGGGGAGGCCTGGCCCTTGGTAAGGCCGTAAACGCGGTTGTCTCCGGCGAATACGGCTATGTTCAGGTTGCGGCGCGCGGCGTGGATGAAGTGATTGCCGCCTTCGGCGTAATAGTCCCCGTCGCCGGAAACCGAGATGAGCTTGACCTTGTGGTTGGCCATGTTCACGCCGGTGGCCAGCGGCAGAGCGCGGCCGTGCAGCCCGTTGAACAGATTGCATTTCACCGAGAAGCCGAGCTTGGAGGCCTGGCCGATGCCGGTCACCATGATGAAATCGCGCGGGCCCAGGTTCGCGCCGCACAAGGCGTCCTTCACGCAGACCAGGAGGTCGAAATTGCCGCAGCCGGGGCACCACTGCGGCTGGTGGAAGTCATAGTTGCAGGTCATGGCTTCCCCCCTTCCAGAGAGCCCAGCAGCTCCAGGGCGTCCTCCACCGTCAGGTTCCGCCCGTCGTATTTCCCCAGGTGGGAATGCATCCTGAGGCCGCAGTCCATGGCCAGCAGCTTCCCGAGCTGGCCGGTATAATTCTGCTCCACGGTGATAAGCCTGGAAAAACCCGCCAGCGCCCGCCGCACTTTCTCCGGGTCGAGCGGGAAGAGATAGCGGAAGACCGCCACCGAGAACGCCGCGCCCCTCATATTTACGGCCTCCAGCAGCGGCCCGACGGTGGAGCCCCAGGCCAGCAGGCAGTCGGGCTTGCCGGGGTTGAGAATTTCCGGGCCGGGGAAAGAGGCGGCCATGCCGGCCAGCTTGCGCATGCGCTTGGCCTGCTGGCGGACGCGGTTGTCCTTGTCGTCGGTGAGACGGCCGTTCTCGTCGTGCTCGTGGCTGTCGCAGGAGACCAGCCAGTTCGACAGCGCCGGCACCGCGCGCGGCGAGACCCCGGACTCGGTGACCGCGTAGCGCGCCAGCATCGCGGTCCCGGCGGGCTCGGGGGCGAACAGGCCCCGGTCCACGCGTACGCGGGAAAGGTCGTATTCCTCCACGCTGCGCTCCGAGCCGGCCTGGCCCAGGTCGTTCACGAAGAAGACCGGGACCTGCCAGGCGTCGGCGATATTGAAAGCCTCGGCCGCGAGATAAAAACTGTCATAATGGTCGGCCGGCGAAATAACGGCCCGCGGGAATTCCCCGTGGGAGGAATGGACCAGCGGCAGCAGGTCGCTCTGCTCCGTGCGCGTCGCCATGCCTATGGCCGGGCCGGCGCGCTGCCCGTCGTAGATGACCACCGGCGTCTCGGTGATGCCGGCCAGGCCGATGCTCTCCGCCATCAGGCTCAGGCCGGCCCCCGATGAGCCGCAGGCCGACCGGACCCCGGCGTAGGAGCCGCCTATGGCGATATTCAGCGCGGCTATCTCGTCCTCCGCCTGCTCCACGGCTATACCGAGCCTGGGCCCGGCCGTGCCAAGCGTGTTCAGGATGCTGGTGGACGGCGTCATCGGATAACCGGCATAGACGCCCGCTCCGGCGGCGGCCATACCGAGAGAGACGGCGTCGTTCCCCGAGACCAGCAGCCGGCCGGCGGAAGGACCGCCCCGCGCGGCCGCCTTAGGCTGAAAAGCGGGGGCCCTCACGTCCTTCGCCTCGATAAAAGCGGCTACGGCCGCGACGGCGTCCAGGTTGGCCCGCAGGAGCTCCGGCTTCAGGCGGCCTTCGAATATTTTCTTCACGGAACCGGCCAGGACCTCCGGCTTGAAGCCGAGGCCGGCGAAAAGCATGGAAAGCAGCTTCACCGCCGCGAACTTCTCGCCGCGCGCGGCCTCCGGTCCTACGGAGTCGGGCAGCGCCCGCAGGCGCTGGTCGGTCCGGGAGCCCTTGGCGGCTTCCAGGCAGAAAGCGAGGCCTTCGGGCGCGAGTTCCCCCAGGCGCAGCCCCACGCTCTCCTCGTTCAGGGCCAGCAGGTAATCCGCCCGGCGCACAGGCGCCGCCAGCGGCTCGTCCGAGAACCTGACGCTGATGAAGTTATGGCCGCCCCTTACGCGGGACTGGTAATCCTGGGCGATGAAAACCTGGTAGCCCAGCCTGAGCAGCGTCTTCCCGAGGATATCCCCGGCGGACTGCACGCCCTGGCCGGCCGCCCCGGCTATCACGACATTGATGTGGTTCATAATGTCAGGCCGCTTTCCGCGGCTCAGTTTCCTTTATTATGCCGCGCAGCACGTAATGCAGTATGCCTCCGTGCCGGAAATATTCCAGCTCCACCGGGGTGTCGATGCGGCAAAGAGCTTCGAAATGCCGGGGAGCGCCGCCGCCGCCCTCCACGGCCACTTTCACCGTTTTCGCGGGGGCCAGGGTCTCGTCGAGTTCTATGGTGAAGGTCTCCAGGCCGGTCAGCTTCAGCGGCCCTATCCCTTCGCCGGGCAGGAACTGCAGGGGGAGCACGCCCATGCCGACCAGGTTGCAGCGGTGGATGCGCTCGAAGGATTCGGCCAGCACCGCGCGCACGCCCTGCAGGAAAACGCCCTTGGCCGCCCAGTCGCGGCTGGAGCCTATCCCGTAATCCGGCCCGGCGAGCAGGACCAGGGGTACGCCCTCCTCCAGGTAGCGCTCGGCCGCGTCGAAGATGGTCATTTTCTCTCCGGAAGGCCGGTGCAGCGTCACCCCGCCCTCGGTATCCGGCGTCAGGAGGTTGCGCAGCCGCCTGTTGGCGAAGGTGCCGCGCGTCATTACCTCGGCGTTGCCGCGCCTGGTCCCGTAGGTGTTGAAGTCCGCCGCCATGACGCCTTTGCCGAGCAGGTACTGGCCGGCCGGGCTGTCGGAGGCTATGGCGCCCGCCGGGCTGATATGGTCGGTGGAGATGGACCCGCCGAACATCGCCAGCACGCGGGCCTTGCGGATGGACGCGAAAGGCCGCGGCTCCCTGGTCATACCCTTGAAGAACGTCGGCTCCTTCAGATAAGTGCTAAGCGGGTCCCAGGGATAAAGGGGAGAGTCCTTGCCCTTGATCCCGTTCCAGGTGGCGTTGCCGGTATAAAGGGTGGAATAAGCCTCGCGGAAAGACTTCGGGTCCTCGGCCAGGTCCAGGTGCGCCCGGACCTCGGCCTCGGCGGGCCAGATATCCTTCAGGAAGACCTTGCGGCCGTCCCCGCCGGTACCGAGCGGTTCCGTCTCGAAATCGAAATCCATGCCGCCGGAAAGGGCGTAGGCCAGCACCAGCGGCGGCGAGGTCAGGAAGGAGCCCTTGCAGTGCGGGTTTATCCGCCCGCCGAAATTCCTGTTGCCCGACAGCACCGCCACCATGGACAGGGCTTCCGCGGCCGGCACTACGTGGTCCGGCAGCGGACCGCTGTTGCCTATGCAGGTGGTGCAGCCGTAGCCGACCGTGTGGAAACCCAGCTTCTCGAGGTAGGGCGTGAGCCCGGCGGCGTCCAGGTAGCGGGTCACGGCCATGGAGCCCGGCGCCAGGCTGGTCTTCACCCAGGGCTTCGCCTTCAGCCCGGCTTCCACGGCCTTTCTGGCCATAACGCCGGCGCCTATCATGACCTTCGGATTGCTGGTATTGGTGCAGCTGGTGATGGCGGCTATGGCTACAGCGCCGTGCACTACGTTCTGCTTCGACCCATCGGGGAAGGTTATCGCCGCTATCCTGCAGGCCTCGGTCTCCGGCACGCCCAGGCCCTGCGGCCCGGGGGGAGAGGTGAGTATGCTCCGCCAGGAGGCCTTGGCTTCGTTCAGCGGAATACGGTCCTGAGGACGGGAAGGCCCGGACAGACTGGGGACGATCCCGGAAAGGTCCACCTCGACCGTGTCGGAAAAAACCGGGTCCGGCGTGGAATCCGTCCTGAACAGGCCCTGCTCTTTGCAGTAGCGCCCGGCCAGGTCTATTTCGGCTTCGGTGCGGCCTGTGGCGCGCAGATAGCGCAGGGTCTCGGCGTCCACCGGGAAAAAGCCGCAGGTAGCCCCGTATTCCGGCGTCATATTGGCCACGGTGGCCCGGTCCGCCACGGTAAGGGCCGAGAGGCCCGGCCCGAAATATTCCACGAATTTCCCGACGACGCCTTTTTTGCGGAGCCTCTGGGTGACGGTGAGCACCAGGTCGGTGGCCGTGGAGCCGGCGGGCAGCGCGCCGGTAAAGCGCACCCCTATCACCTCGGGCATATTGAAGAGCACGGGCTGGCCGAGCATGGCCGCCGCGGCCTCGATGCCGCCCACGCCCCAGCCCAGCACCCCCAGGCCGTTTATCATCGGGGTATGCGAATCGGTGCCCACCAAAGTGTCCGGGCAGGCTATCTCCCCGCCGTCCTCTTTCACGCGCCAGACCACTTTCCCGAGGTATTCCAGGTTCACCTGGTGGCAGATGCCGGAAGCGGGCGGGACCACCTTGAAATTCGAGAAGACCTTCTGGCCCCAGTGCAGGAATTCGTAGCGCTCGCGGTTGCGCTCGAACTCCCTGCGCGCGTTCACGGCCAGGGCCTCGCGGCTGCCGTAGGCGTCCACCTGCACGCTGTGGTCTATGATCAGGTCCACCGGTATGCGGGGGTTTATCTTCTGCGGGTCCAGGCCGAGCCGGTCCAGCGCGCCGCGCAGCGCCGCCAGGTCGGTGAGCGCCGGCACGCCGGTGAAGTCCTGCATCAGCACGCGCACCGGCATGTACGGTATCTCCACGTCGGCCGGCGCTTTGGCTTTATACCTGGCTATATTGAGCACGTCCTCGGACCTCACCTCCAGGCCGTTCTCGCAGCGCAGGGCGCCCTCGAGCAATATCTTTATGGTGAAAGGCAGGCTTTGCAGGTCCACGCCTTCCGTCCCGGAAAGGGCGGAAAGCCGGTAATAAGGTATGCCGCCTTCCGACAAAGGAAGGACGGAGCGCGAGCCGAAAGAATTCGAACGTGCAGAGCTGTTCCCCATTTTATCCTCCGGAAAAAACATGCTTCAGGGCTGGAGAGCGAAAACCGTCCGAAAGTACCCCTGGCCTGATTGAGAGCGGGTACCTGCCGCAGTCCCCCCGATACCACTATATTAACTTTAGGAAACACCGAAAATCAAGACCTCCCTTAAGGCCTATAAGATAAAGGGCCCTAGGGCCTTTGTGCGCCTGTCTATCCTCAGCCATAATATCTACAACTGATAAGCAGGAGGCCTTATGAATAAACTTTCAAGATCGGTTTCGATACTGGCGGCCGCGGCGGCGCTGCTGCCGTCCTTCGCTAACGCCGGGGTGAAGAGCATCTACGGCGACGACAACCGCCTGGATTACTTCGAGGCCCCCGCGGCCATGCGCGAGCTGGCCGATTCCGTGGTGTCGCTCTGGCCCTCCAGGCAGGTCAAGCTCGAGCTCGGCGAATATAAACTGGCCACCATAAGCTTCGGCGAGGCCCTGAACCTCTGCCCCGGCGAGAAGTTCCGCGAGCAGCCCGTCGGCGCCTTTTGTTCCGGCACCCTGGTCGGCGAGGACATAGTGATGACGGCCGGGCACTGCATAACCGACGAGGCCAAGTGCGCCGACACCAGGTTCGTTTTCGGCTACAACATCGACACCGACGGCGGGAAGGCCCGCACCGCCGTAACGGAAAAAGATATCTACGGCTGCAAGAGCATAATCAAGCGCGACCTGGACAAGCAGGCTTCCGGCCTGATCGGCACCGGCTGGGCCATCCTCAACGCCCTGCTGAACAGGGCGGGCCCCGACTACGCCCTGGTGCAGCTCGACCGCAAAGTGGAAGGCCGCAAGCCCCTGCCGGTCAACAGGGAGAAGGACCTTCGGGCCGGCACGAAGATCTTCGTGATAGGCCATCCCGTGGGCCTGCCTGTCAAAGTCGCCGGGGAAGCCTCCGTGCGCGACGCCGGGCGCAAAGCCTTCTTCACCACCGACCTGGACACCTTCGGCGGCAACTCGGGCTCCGCGGTGTTCAACGCCTCCACCAACAAGATAGAGGGCATCCTGGTGCGGGGCGGCACCGACTTCGTGGACAGCCCGGCCGGCTGCAAAGTGCAGCTCAAGTCCGGCCAGAACGAAGGCAGGGGCGAGGCCGTCACCAAGATCTCCATGCTGCAGAAGCATATCCCGGAGATAGGCTCCTCCAAGGCCGCGGCGCCGGAGATCCGCGACGTAAAGGTGGACCAGGCTCCCGGCGCGAACGAAGAGCTCTCCCGCAGGATAAGCTTCTAAGCGCAGCCGCTTGAAAGAAGAACCCCGCCGAAAGCGGGGTTCTTTTTTTTGCCGATTTGATTTTATGGCCGGAATTTAATAGCCTATATCCAAGGATTGGGGGGCTGAATGAAAATAACGCTATTATCCGCCTTTACCGCGGCTTTTTGCCTTGCGGGCTGCAACTCGACCGGGCTGGTGTCGAACGCGGCCGAATACGGTCTCCGCCAGGACCTGAAAGCCGTGGGCGAGGTATTGAGCTACCGGGAGCTGGCCGCCGAGGAAAAAGAAGCGCCGGGCGGCAGGTCCGCCATCGTCCGCTTTGAAAGCGAGATAAAGTGGCTCACGCTGGATGAAGCCCTTTCGCAGAAAGGGGCGGCCCGCGACGCCCAGGAATACCTCGGCAAAATGACCTATGCGGCCTCCAGGCTGGGGCGGGAAGCGAAAGCCGGCCGCAGCGCGTCGGTGAAAGGCGCCATCCTGATGGCGAAAACCGACACCGGCTGGATCTACAAAGGCCTGACCGGGGAATAAGATAAAACCACTCTGCACGCCGGGGTCGCGAAACAAAACCCGGCCACCACCTCCAGCACCTGAACAGTTACAAAACCCGCCTGTATTTCTCCCGCTCTTTGTGCCCAGGGCCCTGTGGGCCCAATTTCTTCCCTTCGCTGGGCACAAAGCCCCTTATCATTTCTTCCCCCGCCCTGTATAATTTATCAAGGGTGCTCTTGACCCCATAGCATAGCGGAGGGAATTAATGAAAAAGCTTATACTACTTCTTATCCTGGGTTTAGCGCCGCGCCTGGTTTCAGCGGCCGACTCATTCGGGCTGAGCTCTCTTAAAGCGGGAGACGTGGCCGCCTCGGCCGGCTCCGTGCCGGAAGCCGCGCTTCCCGCCGACCTGACGGAGAAGAAACCCCCCGCCGGACCGGAGTACGCGGTCTACAACCCCGTGGGCCTCTCTTCGGTGACCGTCTCCAACCGCACCGACCTCATGTGGCTGACCAATCCCAACGACGCCGGCATAGGCGGCACCTATGACAGGAAAGGCGCTATAGCGGCCTGCGGCGACCTGGTTTACGCGGGCTACAGCGACTGGCGTCTGCCGAAACCTTCGGAACTGACCTCGATAATAAACGTGAACGGGCCTTATCCCGGGAATAACGGTTATTTCCTGAACCCGCGGACCAGGTACTGGACCTCCGCCCACCCCGTTGTCAGCGCCACTTTCGCCTGGAGCCTGATGTTCGGCGTAGGCAGCACCTATAATATAGCCAGCACCGGCATGAACTATGTCCGCTGCGTGCGGACGGTGCGCCCATGAACAGAACTCTCCCGGCTTTTCTCCTGTTCTTCTCGGTCTGTCTTTCGGCCCTCCCCGCCTCGGCGGCTTCCGGAGCCGGCGGTTATTTCGGCGGCGGGGACGGCACGGTGCGCGGCCTGGTAAGCGGCCTGCGCGCCGGCGGAGCGGAGCTTCCGAAAGCCTCCGCGCCGGAAAAAGTATCTATAGCCGCGGAACAGACAGCGGAGCGGAACCCGGTGAACGGCTACCTCGCTAAAGTGGAAGGGGTTTTTCATATCTCCTCCAACCTCTATTTCACCCATAAGGGTGAAAGTTATTTGCTGGAAAACTTCACCGGCCTTCACAAGTACTCCCTCAGGTCGCGGGACCTATACGCTTCGATACGGGACGCCGGCGATTTCCGCCTGGGCACGATGAACCTGGACCCGGCCGCGCTGAAAGAGGGCGAGCGGGCCCCTTTCGAACTGCTTACCGGCTTCGAGACCTCGCTGGTCCATTACAAGTGGAAGCTGCCCAAAGTGGACTATGTGTTCGCGGCGGGCATTACCGGCTTCGGCTGGGTGAGGCAAGTGACGGAGCGCACCGAGAGGATAATCTCCCTGAAGACGCCCGAAGGCGCCGAGCTCTGCTATTACGAGAATATCCCCGGCAAGGTGAAAGGCGCTCTTTACGCCGGAAAGGCCGGCTGCCGCTGACCTGCGCTTTCCCCGGACCGAAAACCCCGCTTAACTGCGGGGTTTTTATTTTGGGCAGTTGACTTTGCCTTATGCGTCTGCCAGAATATGGCATGGCCGGACCGGATAAGAACATCTTCAAGGAATACCTGCTCATACGCGACGGATTGCGCTATACCGACGTGAACGGCAGGAAGCTCTCCCGGGACGGGCTGGCTGAAGAACTGCGGTCCCCGGACCCGACCATCCGCAGCCGCGCCTGGCAGATGTTCTGCGGGGCCTGGGCGGGGAAAGGCCCGGCGCTGGCCCCCCTCCTCGGCAAAACCTGCCTCTCGAAAGGTTTCACCGGAACCAAAGACGCTTTCGGCGCGGCTTCCGCCCCGTTGCTGGAAGCGGCCTGGACACTGCGCGAACCTCTGCTGAAAGCCCTGGAAGTGAAAGCCGGCCGTGTTGGAACCGGGAGGTTCGCCTACAGCGACCTCCTGGCACGCCTGCCTTCCGAAGAGGCCATGCCCATGCCGCTGGCCGAGGGCCTGCGGCTGCTGGGCGAAATTTTCGGGGCAGCGCTGGAAGGCGGCCGCGGTTTCGTGATGGAATTCTTCCCCGGCGGGCGGCTGTTCCTGGAAGGAGAGCACCCGCATTGCCTGCAGCCGGAGCCCGGCGCCCAGGCCGTGGTCTACCTGCCTGAGCGCTACAGCGGTGTTTATCCCTCCGACCTCCCCGTGATAGCGCATGAACTGGGCCATGCCCTGCACTGCGACGCGGCCGCGCGGCTGTCGCCCGGCAAAAGCTTCAACCACTTATTCGCCGAGACGCTTAGCCAGCTTTTCGAGGAGCTGGCCTGGGCGCGTATCTGCGACGGGAACGGGCACTCTTCCGGGCGGATCGACCTGCCGCTGGCCAGGCTGGGGCATCTGGCCGCCGACTTCCTGCTCGTTCCGGCCAGGCTGGAGCTGGAGGAAGCCGCCACGGCCCTGGCCCTGAGCGGCGGGCTTACGGCGGAGAGCGTGGAGAAAGCCGAAAAAGAGCTCTTCGGGAAATGGTTCGGCCTGGAGCCGGAAGGCGCGCGTTTCTGGATGCGCGCGGAGAGGTTCTACGATCCGGAGGAGCCCTTCGACGATTTCGTCTGCCTGACGGGGCGCATGCTGGCCCTGGACCTGGCCTCCCGTGCCGGCGGCATGACGGCCGCGCGGCTCGACGAGCTAGTCTCGGACACCGTTTCGCTGGACCTGCCCGGCTGGCTGGAGAAACGCTTCGGCGGCCGCGAAGCGAAGGCCGCGGACTGGGCCGCCATGCTGGCCCCTGCCCTCAGGATGATAAACAAGGCCTCCGTCGGCAGATTCTGAACTCCCTACAGGCTTCCTCCCCCCTTGTGGGGGAGGATTGAGGTGGGGGGTTCGACGGAGCGCCCCTTTCCCCCCATCCTAACCTTCCCCCACAAGGGGGGAAGGAACTCTTAAGTGACCCGGCATTAACCTTAACCCGAGAGTTGCAGTTAACCATAATAGCCTGATAGTCCTAGCCGCGAAGCGGCCTAATGCCTGCGCGCGGCTGGGCCCTTAGCTTCTATTTGCGGCGGCGCGCTTTTCCTAAAATAAAAGCAGGCTATATGATAAAAATAATTTTTTCTGTATTTGTATTCATTCTCCCCGCCGCGGCTTTCGCGCAGTACGGCGCTACCGGGACCGGAGGCCTGCAGAGGCTGGGCGCCGGCGACATTTCCCGGCTGCCGGCAGCCGTACCGGCGGCCCCCGGCCCCTCCGAGGAAGAGCTGGGCCCCGAGTACGACGAGCCGGCCTTCGCCGGCGACGAGCTGGCCGAGCTTGCCTCCCGGCACGGCGGGAGCAGGGGCAATACCGGCTCGCTGAACTTCATCGAGCGGCGCATAGTGAAGATAATGGCCCGCGCCCACGAGAAAGGCGAACTGGAGCCGGCCCTGGAACGGATGCTGGGCAGCCGGCTGATGCAGCGCTTCATCCCCGCCCCGCCCGCCAAGAAGCAGGACTATATCAAGAAGTTCCCCAAGATGGTGGCCGCCCAGGTGGAAGGCACCGGCTTCGTGGACGGCGTGGACGGCTTCGAAGCCTGGAAAGAAATGTCGAAGCGCCACCTCGCCCTGGTCAAGGCCTCCGCCTTCGCCCCGCGCGGCGCCGGCCAGCCTTCCCTCTTCGCCGAGCCGGCCTTCCTGACCGAATTCGAGAACCTCTCCGGCATCCCTTTCCGCGGCGGCAACGCGGTGACCCCGCTTATCGACGGGGCCGCCGCCTTCGCCGAGCGCGAAAGGCTGATATCGGGAGCCCGGAAATGCGTGTACATGATGGTCTGGGGCTATTACGACGACGTCACCGGCGAGCGCTATCGCGACCTGCTTATAGCCAAAAAGAAAGAGGGGCTGGACGTGAAGGTGATGGTGGACGGGAATATCTCCAACTTCATCGGCATGGCCTCGCTCCGGGCCCTTTCCGAAGCGGGAATAGAAGTGTCCCGCTTCCGCGACCCCGCCCGCAAGTACGACGGCATGCACGCCAAGCTGTTGGTGATCGACGGCGAGTACGCCATCACCGGCGGCATGAACATCGGCGACAAGTATTCGCATCTGAACCCTTCGGCGCATAAATGGCGCGACACCGACGTGCTTTTCTCAGGCCCCTCCGCCGCGGAAGCCGCCGGGATCTTCGCCGTGAACTGGAACGAGCAGGCCGCCCTGCAGGGCCTTTCCCGCGTCGACGAGGCCAAGCCCTCGCCGCAGCAGAAGGGCCCGGCCAGGGCCTCCCTGGTCTACCAGCGGGCCGACCGAGAGCCTGTCATCTACCTCTCCATGCTGAAGGCCATGTACGGCGCCAGCTCCGGCATAAACATAGAGAACGCCTATTTCGTCACCATCCCCTCGCTGAAGACCGCCCTCGCCGACGCCCTCGCGCGCGGCGTGAAGGTGACCATCCTTTCCAACTCGGCCGAGAGCAATAACGAGCCGATTCTGACCGGCATAATGATGGAGAGCCTCGCCGAGATGGCCGAAGCAGGCGCGGAAGTCTACGTGAAGGAAGGGGAGACCCTGCACTCCAAGTTCATGACGGTGGACGGGACTTTCGCCACCGTGGGTTCATATAACTTTCATCCTAAGAGCATCAGGCATGAGCGGGAGATAACGCTCAACGTGCTGGACGGCTCCTTCGCCGCGGAAATGGCGGAGACATTTAAAAGGGACATAGGGCAGGCGCGCAGGATAATGGATACTAAAGAGCTCGGCGATTTCAAGTCGCCGCTCAATTTCATAGTGCGCCGCTATATGTTCAGCCAGCTATAAGGCCGGCAAGGAGCGCAAAAAACCCCGCCGCGGCGGGGTTTTTTATTCGGCAGTCCGAGGGAATTTACGGCGGACCTTCAGTAGCGGGGGGTTTTGATGAAAGTGCCTTTCCGGTATTCCTCGAAGGCCCTTTTCAATTCCGCCTCCGTGTTCATCACTATAGGCCCGCGCCAGGCCACCGGCTCTTTGAGCGGCTTGCCGGCTATCAGCAGGAAGCGCAGACCGTTCTCGCCGGCCGTGCAGGAAACCCTGTCCCCCTCCTCCAGCAAGGCCAGTTGGCCCGGCACAATGGCGCGTGTTTTTTCTTTGTCCAGGAAACCGGAGCCTTCGAAAACGCAGCAGAGCACATTGTCCTCCGGCCGCACCTTGAGGGAGAAGTTCGCGCCGGGCTTGGCCTGCACGTCGAAGAACCAGGGCTTTATTATTATATCCTGCGCCGGGCCGCTGACCCCGCCGTAATCGCCGCAGATCAGCTTTATCTTATAGCCCCTGCCGCTGTACTCCGGCATATCCTCCGCTTTGAGGTCCCGGTAGCGCGGGCTGGTCATTTTATCTTTCCTGGGCAGGTTGGCCCAGAGCTGGAAGCCGCGCATAGTCCCCTCGTAAGCCTGCGGCATCTCCTGGTGGATTATGCCGGAGCCCGCCGTCATCCACTGCACCTGCCCGGTCCTGATGACGCCGGAGTTCCCGAGGGAATCGCCGTGCTCCACCACTCCCTCTATCATATAGGTGATGGTCTCGATGCCGCGGTGCGGATGCCAGGGGAAGCCGGCTGTATAGTCCTCCGGGTTCTCCGAGCCGAAGTTATCCAGGAGCAGGAAGGGGTCGGTCAGCTCCGTGTCCCCGAAGCCGAAGAGGCGCTTCAGCTTCACGCCGGCGCCTTCCACCACCCAGTTGCCTTCGAGGACAGTCTTGAGCTTTCTGTTTTTCAGCGCCCGCTTTATGTTTTCCATTTCAAGTAATAATACAATACTTGCGGGAGCGCAGTATCAGGCGGCCGGAAAGTTGTGTTATTTTCCCGGAATTTTTTCCCGGTCCAGCGCGGGTGCCGGAAGGTTCAGGATAAGTGCGTCCAGCGCGCGCCAGATATTCACTGTCCCCCAGGTGCGCAGCTCGACTTCGCGGCCGTTGGCTTTTCCCCGGACGCCGTTGGCGTAGACCTGGAGTTCCACCTCGGCCCCGTTGGCTTTGCCGAAAACTCCGTTGGCGTAGGTTTGGAGCTCCACCTCGGCACCGTTGGCCCTGCCGAAAACTCCGTTGGCGTAGGTTTGGAGCTCTACCACGGCCCCGTTAGCCCTGCCGAAGACGCCGTTGGCGTAAGTCTGGAGCTCCACCTCGGCCCCGTTGGCTTTGCCGAAGACGCCGTTGGCGTAGGTCTGGAGCTCTACTACGGCCCCGTTGGCTTTCCCGAAGACGCCGTTGGCGTAAGTCTGGAGCTCCACCTCGGCCCCGTTGGCTCTCCCGAAGATGCCGTTCCCATAGACACTGAGTTCTACCTCGGCCCCGTTGGCAAGGCCGCTCAGTCCCCCGGCAGCCAGCCGGGCCGCGCCAGGCTCCGGGCCGCCGACGGCCGCGCTGACGAGGGCGGTTTCGCTCAATAACCTGTAGCCGCCGCCCAATTCGCCGGCGAAGTCCGCCGCCCCCGCTGAAAGCGGGGCGGCGGCTGCCGGCGCCAGGGAAAGAAGAACGACTGCCATAACTTTTATCATGATCTTCCTCTCGGCCTGACGCTTTCCTTATTCCCGCTCTATCGGGTTCATGAAGCCGCCGGACACGGCATTGTAACCCAGGTGGAAATACTCCCGTATCTTTTCCAGGGAAGGTGAAGACGCTTCCACCGCGACAGCCCTCAGCTCCGGGTCGGTCTCGTAGCGTATCATCGTTTCGAACAGGTCGCGCACGGAGGAATAACCGGCGGCACCGGAAAGCGCCAGCAGCGCGGCGCTCCTGACCTGTTTCGTCTCCGAGGTGTCCCGGGCGATGGAGAGCATCAGCTCCCGCGGCGCCGGATAGCCGATGCCGTTATAAAGGCTTTTGATAGCCTCTATCCTGACGCTCTCCTCCTCGTTGCCGTAGCTCAGCAGTTCCGTCAGCAGTTCCCGCGGCCTGTTGTTCCGGGCAGCGTCGAACAGCGCCCAGATGGCTGCGCGCCTGGCGGCGGGGTCCTTCTCGTTGTACCTGACCGCTTCTATAAGGAATTCCTGCGCCCTCGGCTGGCCGTTCGCGGCGCTCCAGAGGGCTTTATAGGCCATCACCCTGAGCTCTACCGGCGCGGAACCGTATTGCGCGGTCCGGGCCAGGCCCTCCTGCACCCTGTTGTAATGCGCCGCGTAGGAAAGAGCGCGCGCGGCCTCCACCCTGACATCGGTCCGCTCGGCGGAGTTCTCCATCATTTCCATCACCCTTTCGTAAACCCGGCTGTTCTGGATAAGGTTCCTGGAGCTTTTGACGGCGGCCTTCCTGACGGCCGGCTCGCGGTCGTCCAGCAGGTCGAGGAGCTCGTTCATGTTCAGATTTCTATCCCTCAGGTCGGCCGAAGAAGCCTTCAGCGCCCGGGAGAGCTCGGCCAGCTGCTTCGTGAAGCCGGCCTCCGTGAATTCTCCATTGTTAGAGCCTGCCCGCGCCCCGGCGGCCGTGAACATCAGCGCGCACAGAACCGCCAAGATGCCTGCTTTTTTCGCCGGCCGTTTTTCCCCTGTCGATTTCATGTTATCCTCCATACCCTCGTTTACGCGCAACCCGCGTCTCGTCTATATCATAGCAGCGGCAGGAGTTCCGGGCCTGAGGCCCCGTGCCCAGGGACCGGCGCTTATTCGGACTAGCCGGTTTTCCCCTTTGACTCAGGTTCAAATTGATACTAAAATAAGGGAAAAGGAGACCCGGCAGGTCACTACACTATATGGAAACAATATTCTCGAAGATGCTCAAACAGTTGCGGAAGGACGCAGGCTTCGACACCGCCTACCGGTTCTACCACGACAACGGCGGCAGGGAGGTGCTTAAGATCTCGTACCGGAAATACCTGCTGATAGAGCAGGGCAGGATCCTGCCGGTGCTGGAAAGGCTCGGCATTTTCCTGTTCGCGCTGCGCATAGTCAACAAGAGCGCCGAGGCGAACGCTTTCGTCGCGGCCTGGCTCAAGACCATGGCGGGAGAGGAGAACTTCAGGGAAATAATAGAACCGCTCATAACGGCCAAGCAGGACACTCCCGGTTTCTCCCCCATGCAGAAAGCCATGAAGAAAGCCCTGGACACGAGAAAGTATTACCTCACTCCGGAACAGATCGAGGTGATGTTCGCCACGCGCGACAACTACCTCTGCTATCTCGCCCTGTCTAACGACACCGGCGCCTGGACCAGCAAGGAATTCGCCGCCCGGCTGGGCCTGGCCAGGCCCAGGGCCGAAAAGGCGCTGAAAGCGCTGGCCGGCGCGAAGATAGTGAAGGAAGTGAAAAAGAACGTCTATAAATGCCCGTTGGCCGGCGCCATGGTGGAGTACCCGCACCTGGCCACCCTGAAGCCGGGGCTGCTGAAGAAAGTGCGCGGCTACGACGACGAACTGGTAGCGACCGGCGCCCCGGTGTGGACGCGCAGCGGGATCATCCGGGCCGACGAAACCGTTTTCCGGAGCTTCTTCCCCGTGATGGGCGTCAACATCTCCACGGCGCAGACCTACGCCGTGACCGAAAAGACCGAAAAGTCCGCCCTGTTCATGGTGGAGGGCAAGATCACCAAGCTCAGGGGTTTTTAAAAGCGGAAGGGGTCAGGTCTTTACTTTTGACCTTTCGGATCCGGGCTCGCAAGTACGGGTCAAGAATCAAGACTTGATCCCGATTCGCGGCAGCGGCGGGCGCGGCGGTCTGCTATAATGTAATTGTTCGGGAACAGGTTTATGCCGGGGAGGTCGCTATGGCTTTGGATCTTGGCAGCTTAAGAAAGGGAGTCGCTTCTCTGGAGGAGGCCCTGCAAGTGGCCGGGGCAGGAAAATTCCCCGGGTTCAGCGAGGCGGAAAAAAGAGTCGTCAAGGCCGGGGTTATACAGAATTTTGAATTTACCTATGAGCTGTGCTGGAAGTATATGCGCCGCTGGCTGGAGGTTAATATCGGCCGCGCCTACGGCGAGGGTGTGCCGCGGCGCGAACTCTTCCGCATGGCCAGGGAGAATCAACTGATCGCGGACGTGGACGCCTGGATGGGCTACCATCAGGCCCGGAACGACACCTCGCACACTTATAATTCCGCCAAAGCGGACGAGATATTCGAGGTTTCCGGTAAGTTCCTGGCGGACGCCGGAAAATTCATGGAGGAGTTGGAGAAGCGGAATGCTTGACGTTAAAGAAGAGGATCTGGCGGTAATAAGGGAAATCCTGAAAAAACGCGTCCCCGGAGCCGTGGCCATCGCTTTCGGCTCCCGCGTGGCCGGTACCGCCGTGCCGCAATCGGACCTTGACCTGGCCCTGAAAGCGGACGGCAGACTGGATTTTGCCGTGCTGGGAAACATTAAGATGGATTTTGAAGAGTCCGTCCTGCCTTTCCGCGTGGACGTCCTTGACTGGGCCTCGCTCTCGCCGGAATTCAAAAAAATAATAGAATCCCACCGCGAGATAATTTAGGGCGCTGAAATAATCCAGCCGGAAATTGACAGCAAAGTCCGCCGCCCCGGGACAGTCCTTGTTCGCCGCTGAACGTGGCCCGCCCGATGAAGATGGTTTTGCCAGCCAATATGGCAAATGGACCGATGAACACGAGGCATTGCTAGTGTAGTGTCCCGCAAATAGCTTTACATTTGACTGGCCGATTTTGGGCTATAACTAAAAACTCAAGAAGTCAGCCAGATGAGTAGTATTCCTACAGCTATTTTTGCGGCCAACTTCGCACCGGCAAGCCAGAGGATTAGCACTCCTACGGCTACCATTGCGGGCAACTTCGCGCTGGCAGGCACAAGCAAAAGGATAAGCTGGCGCAGGCTTGTTCCGTCCACACACTTAGCGCAGTTTAGCGGTACCAGATCCTACATACCTGGACCCAGTTTTTGGGGGTGCAAATCTCACCAATCCGAACCCTACTACCCATAGTCGGAATTTTTGTTGGCGTGCGCCAACATCAAACCTGGACCTGTTTCAGTGAGTGATCTCCACGGCGCAGACCTGCGCCGTGACCGAAAAGACCGAAAAGTCCGCCCTGTTCATGGTGGAGGGCAAGATCACCAGGCTCAGGGATTTTTAACGGCGGTTATTCTTCCGGAACCCATACGTCCTAAGCCGCGGCCGCCATTTGCCATCCGGCATACGGGTCCTTGGCGCCTGTCGGGGCGGCCCGCAATGCGCTACACTGTTGAATAAACCATGAGAATACCGCCAGCCGCTTTATTTTCCGCTCTGTGTGTTTTCGCCTGCGTCCCGGCCGGGGCTGAACCACCGGCCGCGGAATTTCCGGCGGAACTCTCCGCGGCGGGCGCGGCTTACCGTACGCAAATTCCGCCGCCCGTTAACCCGGCGGCGCGGGCGGCCGCGCCGGAGAACGACGCCGCGGAACTCGCTCCCGAAGAGCTCCGTATAGTTGAAAACGCCGACAAGGCGCTGGCCCTGGCGGGGCGGGGCGACAGGTTCGACCTTATGCCCGAAACGCCGCTTTCCGGGGAATACGCCGTTTTAGCGGCCGGAGCGGACCACAAAGGGAAACTGGACCTCCTGCTGAGGGCCATGGCCGGCGCCTGCCTGGCCCACCCCGGGTTTAAGCGGGATCCCCGGACGCATACCCGCGCGATGCTGCGCGGAATTATGTCCTATCTTTCCGGCGCAGGAGGTGCGGTCGGATTCCAGGAACGCCAGGACCTTGCGCTGCATTTTACCTATGCCGCGTACCTTGATCTAGCCTACGGCTATAATGTGGCGCGCGCCGCCGCCGCGCGCAAGGAAAGCCATGATTCGCAGCAGGAAGGGAATTCCTGCGATTATGACGATTACGCCGCCTCCATGCTCGGTGTAAACTGGGCCGAGAAAAGAACCGCGGACCTTGAGGCATGGCTCGGGAAATGGGGAACGGGCGAAAGGAAACTTGACGATATCCCGCCGCTTCAATTCGGCCGCGAGCGTCCGGGAGACCTTCCCCGACCCGGAAAGCTCCGCGAAGTCGACTCCTTCGCCGCGAAAATAATGCGCTAGCGCGCCCGCGGCGCGGCGATCGGCCCGGAAACTTCGACTGGAGTATCCGGGTTAACGGTAAGCCCAGGGGCTGCCTTTAACTTTACCTTTCATGAAAACCCGCAGGCCGTGGGCCGGCACTTCAGCCTCTATTACGCCGCCTTTTACTTTTATTTTCAAGCCGGTATAGAGCTCGCGGTAGCCGCCGTCGGGCAGGCCGGCGACTTTCAGCAGCGCGGATTTTTCGTCCTTGTTCAGGAAGACCGCCGCGGTCTCCCCTCCGTAGTCCCGGCGGAAAGCGTACTGATGCGGGGCGGCCAGCAGCCGGGTCTGAACGCCTTTCCTGAGCGGCGCGGCTGACCTTCTTATGGCGTTGAGCTTCTTCAATTGCGCGTATACCGGGTCGGCCTTGGACTTTTTTATCCCCTCCGGGCCGAGGACGCGCCGGTTGTCGGGGTCGCTGCCGCCGGGCAGGCGCAGTTCGGTGCCGTAGGTAACGCAGGGGATGCCCCGCGCGGTGAAGTAAAAGTTCAGCGCGTCAAAATACTGTTCCGTAGTGGCCGGGGTGCCGTCGTTCTCAGCCCCGTTGAAGCGCGGCTTATCATGGTTGTCCAGGTAAGTTACCAGGTAAGTGGCGTCCTTATATTCCCCGTCGTGCTTCAATATCTCGTCGGCCCGCGAATAATCCCCGCCCTTGAAAACCTTTTCCATCGGCCCCCAGTTGCCCATGGAGGACAAGGGCATATCCACCACGCTCATAGCGCTGTTCATGGGGTCGCCGGGTGAAAGTTTCGTATAGCCGCCCAGCAGGCCGAAATCGTCATTGGTCCAGGCCTCGCCGAACATGAAGAAATCTTTTTTACCGGCATGCAGAGCCGCGGCGAAGTCCCGCCAGAATTCGTTTCTCATCCAGACCAGGGTATCCACCCGGAAAGCGTCTACGCCCAGGGCCTGGTATTTCAGGTAGATCCCAGTCAGCCATTTTCTTGCTTCCGGGTTCTCGTCGTTGAAATCCAGCAGGTCGGCCAGTACAGGGCCCTTCCTGTTGAACCAGTCCTTGTCATCGGCGTAATAGTCGTATTCCCGGCCGAGCCCGCGCACTTTGCCGCGGTCGGCGTGCCATTTCACGGAAGGGTGCGTGTCGCCGCCGTGCCCATGGTTGGCCACTATATCCTGTATCAGTTTCATCCCTTGGCCATGGACGGCCTTTATCAGGTCCGGGTAAGCCGCGCCTTTCGATTCTAAATGCGGGTCTATCTTGGAAAAGTCCCAGGCCCAGTAGCCGTGGTAGCCGGCCGCGTCGTAAGTCTGCGAGCTGTTCACGTAACGCCCCGGCGGCTGCATCACCGGAGGGGTTATCCAGACGGCGGAGAAACCCAGGTCCTTTATATGGTCCAGGTTGTCCATCAGGCCGCGGAAGTCCCCGCCCTGGTAATATTTCAGGTCCCCGGGCTTATATTCGTCGCCGTAGATATTATTATTGGAGGGGTCGCCGTCCGCGAAGCGGTCGGTCACCACGAAGTAGATGGTCTCGTCCCTGAAATCCCCGGCCGGGGCGGGCGCGGCAGCCAGTAAAAGCGCTATAAAGATAGCGTTCTTCTTCATATCAGTTATAGTTTAGCAAAACCGCTTGCCCGAAAGACCCGCAGGCGGCATAGGCCCGCCGGCCCTTACGCGGCAAGCCAAAGGTATTTATAATATAAGGGATGGTTTCCTTAATGGGGGTTTTATAATGAAAATACTGTCAGCCCTGCTGTTGGCCTTTTCGGCCTCGCCGGCCTTCTCGTTCGACCTGCAGTCAGTAGACGTCTCCGTGATAAAAGCCATGGAACCCGCCGCGGTCTCCGCCCCGGCCTCCGCCAAAGCGGCCAGCCAGTTCCTGTGGATGAGCGTGCGTAATAACCCGTCCTGGAAAGAAGCCGAGGCCAATGACTGGGGCGCCCGCATAGAAGCCCGCGTCAGGGAATCCTTCAAGGACAGCTACAACGTCGATCTGCGCGCGGACAACGATCATTCCTGGGCCTCCATACGCAAGACCGGCAGCTACTACAGCCTCTCCGGCTCGGGCCTGTTCCTCAACATGAGCGGCTCCAACGGCTCCTACTTCATCAACGGCACCGTCACCGAGAACGGGAAAATTACCCAGGTCAGCGTCAATGTCAGCAGGCGCTTCGACGATTTCTCCTATAACGTGTTCGGCATGGGCCTGAACCTCTTCACCGACAGGAATTCGATGAACGGCAATTACGACCCGGACCGCTTCTCGAAGAAAGCCGTGGCCGCGGTTACCTCGCTGATACTAGCCGTGCAGGTGGAAAAGGGCCAGCCCAAACCGGAACAGAAAGCCGTTAAGAACACCGAGCGGATCTGGCTCACCATCCGCCCCGGCTTCGGCTGGAACACCGTGGAAGCCAGCGATCCCTTCGCCCGCATAGAAGTGGGCCTCAGGAAGCTATTCGACAAGGAATACGACGCCGAGATCAAGACCAATAATAACCGCCAGTGGGGCAGGGTAAGCGGCTTCTTCTCCCGCCGCCTGGAGCTGCGCGCCGGGCGCACCGACCTCCGCATGGAGGAATGGGCCGGCCGCTGGGAAATAACCGGCACCGTGGAAACGCAGGGCGCCGAGACCGGCGAGAAGGGCGTAAGGCTGGAACTGCGCGACCGCTTCGGCGACGGCTCCTTCTACCTCTGGGAGGACGGCATCCGCCTCGACATAGACCGCCGCGGCATCAGCGGCGACGTGGACACGAAGCTCTACCCGAAAGAAGTTATAGCCGCCATCACCGCCCTGGTGATGACCTGGCAGCAAATTAATCCGACACCGCAGCCGCACTAATAGCCGCTTAAATAAAAAAGGCCGGGCTTGCCCGGCCTTTTTTACGGAGGAGGCCAGCCGGCGTATTATCGTAACTATATTATTTTACTGTAACTACTCAGGTAGTGGAGGGTTGGCCGGGGTTTTGTTTCGCGAACCCCTTGCGGAAGGGGGGGCCCCGCCCGGCGGGGGGAAACCGACGCAAGGGTTTCCATCTTCCGGGGTTCGCGGGGCAAAAC
>JACQPH010000121.1 GCA_016207645.1 Elusimicrobiota bacterium | reverse complement strand
CTCTGCCAGGAAGCCTGCCCGCTCAATAAGGCTCTGTGACAAAATAAGATGGACATTCGGATGAGCCGATTTTGGAGCGAGCCGAAGCGGCGTGAAGCGACACGTACTACACGTACGTTAGCGGAACGCCGCGAAGGCGTAGCCCAAAAGCGGCCAGCCAAATGGCTATATTATTTTGTCACAGAGCCTAAACAGCTTCGGCCAAAGAGCCGCGCCGGCCGGTGAAATTATATAATTGGCCTGATGACAGCCTCCGCGCCTTCCCGGCGAATGATCAGGAAGCTCAATTCCTGGCGCGCGAGATATTTCCTGGCCGCGCTTTTCGGCGCGCTGCTCGACTGCGCCGGGCTCGGCTGCTGGCTGGGCGCCGCGCTGCTGGGCGCGGCGTTCTTTTTCGAGCTGTCCGGGGAACAAAAGCTGCTCCTGGAGGTTTCGGCCGGCCTTTATCTTGTTTTCAGGTTTTACCTGGCTTTCCTGCGGTCCCTGCCTTCTTTCGGCCTCGAGCGGTTCTCCGCGCTGGTCGAAAGCCGCCTGCCCGGCCTGCGGAGACATTTACGCGCCGCCCTGGACCTTTCCTCCGGACAGCCGCCGGCCGGAGCCTCCCCGGACTTCATAGCGCGCCACCTCGAGATCACGGCGGCCCTGCTCGGGGAAGAGCGGTTTCCCCGGACCCTGTCCTTCGGGGCCGCGGCCGGCAAAAAACGGATGGTCACTCTCGCGGCCGGGCTCTGTGCCGCCGGCTTTTTCGCCTGGGCCGCTCCCGAAGCCGTTTTCGGACTTTTACATCCTTTCTACTCCGCGCCGCTTGAAAATATAATGGAGATAAGGCCCGGGAACGCTGGCCTGCCCAGGGGCGGCGCCTGCAGGATAGAGGCCACTTTCAGGAACGGCGGCCGGCCAGCCGCCTTCCCCGGCCTGGGCTCTCGGTCGGTGAACCCGGCGGCCGGAGGGCGGGGCGGGCCGGAGCTTTTCCTTAAGGCTCCCGGCGGCGTCTGGGCCGGCGTTTTCATGCCGGCCGCCGGGCGCGGGCGGTTCGTTTATGAAGTGGAAGAGCTCGGCGGCGACCTCAGCTACAGGCTCCGCTACAAGGGCCTGCGGAGCGCCGCCTACAGCTTGAAGGCCCTGGACTTTCCCTCTTTGAAGGACCCGGTCTTTTCGGTCAGCCCGCCCGCCTATACCGGGGCGCCGAAGGCGGAGCTGCCTTATCTTCCGTCCGAAACGGAAGTGCTGAAGGGCAGCCTGGTGGCCATTTCCGGGACCAGCTCCGGGAAGACGGCCTCGGCCGCTCTTGTGCTCGCGGGGTCGGGGCTTAAACTCCCTTTCTCTTTTTCAGCCGGCCGGCTGACCGCCTGCTTCGCCGTTTTCGAGGATACCGGCTATAGCCTGGAGCTCAGAGCTGAAAACGGCCTTTCCTCTCCGCCCCGCGCCCATCTCATCAAAACCAGGGAGGACGAGCCGCCGCGGATAACGGTGCTTTCGCCGGCTTTCCCGCTGCTCGAGGCCGCTCCCCAGGAGGAGATAAACGCCGTCTTCGAAGCCGGGGACGATATTGGCCTGGCGGAGATAAGGCTGGAAAGAAAGGTGCTGCTGAACGGCCGGGCCGACGCCGCGCTTTCCTTCTCGAAGAGCGTCAGGTCCTTCGCCGGGCCGGACGCCCGCCGGTTCTCCGGCGAGACCGCCCTGGAGCTCTACGATCTCCCGGACGGGGCCGGGGCCGAGTTCTATCTGCTGGCCTGCGACCGGTTCCCGGGCAGGGCCTGCGAAAAAAGCGGCCCGGTGAACGTCAGGGTGGCGGATTTCGAGGCCCGCCACGCGGCCGTCTACGCCGGCTTCGAGGCGCTGCGGAAGGCCGCCGGCGGGCTCAAAGAAAGAGAGGACCTGCTGGCGGAGAGACTGGAAATTTCCACCGGGGCTTTCTCCGAAGCGGAGCTGGGGCGGCTTGCCGCCGGCTGGAAGGACCTGGCTTCGGACGCCGGGCGGCTGGAGCAGGCGCTTTCCGCCGATCCCTACGCCGCGGACGGCGCTCTCGACCGCTATGGCCTGGTGAAGCGCGAGTTCAGCCACGGCGCGCGCACCGCCCTGGAAAAAGCCCTGCCCGACACCCGCGCCGGCCGCGGGGCGGAAGCCTTAAAAGCCCATGAAGCGCTTTCCGGGACGCTCGGCGCCGGCATGGCCGAGCTGGAGGCCATGCTCCGTTCCGAGGACGCCAGGTCCTCGGCTTTCGGCTTCGAAAGCATGGCGCGGAACGCCGGGGACATGGCCGAAGCCCTGGCCGGCGGCGGGCCGGAGGGCGAAGGGGACTGGAAAAAGCTGGAAAGGACGCTCTCCAAGATAGCTTCGGAACTGGCCCACATAAACGAACTGCTTAAGGACAGGCCTCCGCGCTCCAACGACGGCAAAATTTTCGCCCTGCCGGCCGAAAGCGCGCTCGGCACGGCCGGCGAACTCTCCCGCGCCATAGCCCAAAGGGACTCCGCCAGAGCCGCGGAGCTGGCCGCGGAGCTGGCCGAAACCCTTTCGCGGATGCGCCGCGTCATGGAGGAGTACGCGGAGCACCAGGCGGAGCAGGGCCTGGCCGGGCTCGACAGCTCCGGGGTCGGCGAACTGGCGGCCGAGTGGAAAGCCGTTCAGGAAGCGCAAAGCGCGGAAGCGGCGGCCAACCAGGCCGAAGAGGAAAGGCTGTTCCCGAAGACCGAGAAAGCCAGGGCGGCGGCGTTCGGCGAACTCCGCTCGCTCCAGGGGAAAGTGGCCGCCGGCCTGGCGGCCGAAAAAGCGGAACATCCCGGGGCGCATGCCGCCGCGCTCCAGGCCGAGGCCCTGCTGAAAGCCGGCGAGCTGGAAGGCGCCGGCCGCCTGATGGAAAAGGCGGTCTTCGAACTGAAGAAAAGCACGGCTCCGGGCTTGCCGCCCGCGGAGCTCGGCGCCCGGACCTCGGCCCTGCTTTCCGACGAAGAACGCGCCCTGAAGCTGGCGGCGAAGCTCGGCTCCGACGCCGCTTTCCTCGAACCGGCGGACCTGGAGTTCTTCGGCCCGGCCGCCAAAAGGCAGGAGGAGATAGAGGCGCTGAGCGGCTCCCTTTCCGCGCGCATAGGGGAGGGCGGGTATCCTGGCGAACTAGCCGACAAGCTGCGGGAGAAGCTTGAAAAGGCCAGGGACCACATGCGCAGGGCCTCCGGCACCCTGGCGGCCAAAGAGCTGCGGCGGGCCGTCCCTTCGCAATTGAAGGCGCTGGAGGAACTGGAGCTGGGCGGCGAAGACCTGGACGAGATGCAGCGGGCGCTCGGGAAAGCGCGGGCTTCCGGGAAAGCGCAGGCTCCCGGCGCGGGGAAAGGCAGGCCGGCCGGTACCTTCGTCCGCTCCGCCGACGGGCAGAGCACAGCCCCGGTAAAGCTGCCTAAGCCCGGCGACTACGCGCCGCCGGAGGACCTGCGCCGGAAAGTGATGGAGTCCCTGCGCGAGCGCTACCCGGCCTCCAGCAGGGAGCTGATAGAGGACTATTTTAAAGGGATAACGAAATAGTAAACTACAAAGGGTTGGCTCATGACGGGATAGTATGGGTAGATTCTCATCCGATGAGAATCGTTCCTGATGGGGGGGGGTCGCTGCCGCTCCCTTCCCCCCTTGTGGGGGAAGGTTAGGATGGGGGGGATAGTGAAGGATAAAGCAAAGCAGCTCAGGGTCAGTATGGCGGATAAGATATACCCCCCACCTCGGTCCTCCCCCACAAGGGGGGAGGAAGGGAAGAGGGGGGAGGCAACCCATAGTAACTCATCATGAGCCAGGGGGTTTTTATGACCGATAGCACCGACATGGAGCTGGCGGAGAGACTGCGGGCCGGCAAGAAGAAGCTGGCCTCGGAGCTCTCCCGCGTGATAGTGGGGCAGGACCGGGTGATAGAGGACATCCTCATCACGCTGTTCGCGCGCGGCCACGCCCTTATCGTGGGGGTGCCGGGACTGGCCAAAACGCTGCTGGTCTCCACGCTGGCCGGCATCCTGGACCTCAAATTCTCGAGGATCCAGTTCACCCCGGACCTGATGCCCTCCGACATCACGGGCTACGAGATCCTCGACGAGAACCCGGAGCGCGGGGCGCGCCGCCTGAGGTTCCTGGAGGGGCCCGTGTTCGCCAACGTGGTGCTCGCCGACGAGATAAACCGCACGCCCCCGAAAACCCAGGCCGCGCTGCTGCAGGCCATGCAGGAATACAAGGTCACCTCCGGCGGCGCCACCAGGCCGCTGCCGCTCCCTTTCCTGGTGCTGGCCACCCAGAACCCCATCGAGCAGGAGGGCACCTACCCCCTGCCGGAAGCCCAGTTGGACAGGTTCTTCATGCAGATAAATATCGGCTACCCGGAGCCGGAAGAGGAAAAGCGGATCGTGACCCTCACCACGGGCTCGCCGGCGGAAACGCTTGAAAAGGTGCTGAGCGCCGGCGAGGTCAGGACCCTGCAGGAGATAGTGAGGAAAGTGCCGGTGCCCGAGAGCTCCCTGGATTACGCGGTGAAGTTGGTCCGCCTGACCAGGCCCGGCGCCGGCGCGCCCGAGTACGTGGAAAAATGGGTGACCTGGGGGGCCGGCCCCAGGGCTTCCCAGGCGCTGATCCTGGCGGCCAAGGCCAGGTGCCTGCTCGACGGCCGCTTCGCGGTCTCCCTGGACGACATCAGGCGCTCGGCCCCGGCGGTGCTCCGGCACAGGCTGGTGCTGAATTTCCAGGCCGAAGCCGAAGGCTTCACGCCGGAGGCCCTGGTCGGGAAAATACTGGCCGGAGCCTAGCCGGTGAAATATCTTACCCCGGCCGCCGTGGCCCGCATAAAGGCGCTCAAGAACCGGACCTCGTTCAGCCTCGGCGGGACGCTGGAGGGCCGCCATGAGACCGCGCTGAAAAAAGGCAGTTCCCAGGAATTCTCCCAGTACAGGCAGTACGCCAAAGGCGACGAGACCCGGTTCGTGGACTGGAAGGTCTACGCCAGGAAAGAGCGGCTTTTCATAAAAGAGTTCACCCGCCAGAGCGCGGTCAAGTTCAATATCGTCCTGGACGCCTCCCGCTCCATGGCCTTCAAAGGCCCCGGCTCGCCGGAGACGAAATGGGATTACGCGGCCCGGCTCGCCCTGTACCTGGCCTGCCTCTTCATCGCCGCCGGGGACTATGCCGGCATCACCGCCGTTTCCGGCGACGGCCTGGCGCGCTTCAAGCCCTCCAACGATCTCGCCGCGCTCAAGGAGATGGACGCCGGGCTCGCCGCCCTGCGGCCGTCGGGGCTTTCTCTCCCCGCCGAAAAACTGAAGGGCGCGGCCGCCGCCATGGGCGGGAATTCTGCGGCGGTCCTGTTCTCGGACCTGCTGGTGGAAACCGAACGCCTGAAATACCTGGCCGGGCTCTTCTCTTCCGGGCGGCGGAGGACTTATATTTTTCAGCCGCTGGACCGGGCCGAGCTGGACCTGCCCTGGGACGGCTGCTCCGCTTTTTCCGATATGGAGACGGGCGAGGAAGTGGTCCTGGCCCCGGCCGCGGCCAGGGCGGCTTACCGCCTGGAGTTTTCCGGCTGGCTGAAGCGCGCGGCGGTCGCCTTTTCCGCTTCCGGCATCAGGAGCTTTACCGCTTTCACCGACGCCCCGCCTTTCGTCTCGCTGGAGAAGTTCATAAAACTTTTGTAAGTTATGCGCTTCCTCGACCCCTCCCTGCTCTGGTACCTGCCCCTGGGGGCGCTGCCGGTACTGATACATCTGCTCTTCTCTCCGAAGCCGGTCAGGCTGGAATTCTCGAGTGTGTTCCTCCTTCAGCCGGTCATGCGCGCCCGCCGGCGCCCGGCCAGGCTGCTCCAGGCGCTGATCCTGCTGCTCAGGTGCCTGGCCGTACTGGCGCTGGTGTCGGCTTTTTCAAAACCGGTGCTGGAGTCCGGGCCTTTAAGCAGGCTGCCCGGCCTGGCGGCCGGCGCCGGCCGGCCTCTGAGCCTGGTCGTCCTGGCCGACAGGTCTTATTCCATGTCCGCCGCTTTCGGCGGCCGCACCAGGTACGCTTTCGCGGCCGGCGGCGCCGAAAGCATACTCGGGGCTCTAGGGAAGGAGGACGAGGCCGCCCTGGCTTTCTTCGACGAGACCGCCGAGACCGCCGCGGACTGGTCGACCGATTTCGGGGGCATTTCTAAAATTCTCTCCGCCTCGCGGCCCGGCTACCGGGGCACGTCCTACGCCAAAGGCCTGGAAAAAGCCTACGCGCTGCTCGCCGCCCGCCCGGCCGGCCGCAAAAAGGCGGTGCTGGTCCTGAGCGATTCGGCGCGGAACGGCTTCGACGGTTTTCCCGCGGACCTTTCGGCCCTTCCCGCCTACGACCCGCAGGTCTCCCTGCTGGGTTTTTCTTTCGACGACAGCCCTAATTCCTGGGTGCGCGAGCTCAAGGGCCGGACCGGCGCGGCGAACGCCCTGGAATTAGCCGCCTATACCGGCGGAGAGAACGGCGGGGGGGAAGCCGAGCTTACCGGTTTCACGGCGGCGGGGGCCTCCGGAAGGACCGCAGCCGGGCGGTTCAGGAACGGCGCCGCCGCTTTCGACCTCCGAGCCCTGGGGCCGGACCCGGCGGGGCGCGTGGAACTGGCGGACCGGGACGCGCTTGCGCTGGATAATGCCGCTTATTTCGCCTTCCAGTGGGCGGCCCCGCGCGAACCCAGGGTGCTGACCCTTTACGGCGGCGAGCGGGACCTGCGGCCGGGCGGCTCGGCGTATTTCATAAAGAAGTTCTTCGAAGCCGGAAGCGGACCCGGCCGCGCCCCGTTCAGGGCGGATTTCGCGAGCTATGCCGGGGACGGCGCGAGGCTCGGGGATTACGGCGCGGTCATCCTCGCCGGGCCGCCCGCCGAAGCGCGCTGGGCGAAGGCGGTCAAAGAGTACCTTTCCGGGGGCGGCGGGGTCCTGCTGCTGGCGCTGCCCGGCGGCGATAGTCCCGGCGCGGCGCCGGGCGGTTTCTGGGAAACTTTCGGGCTGAAGAGCGCCGGGCTGCTGGACGGGAAATTCTCCCTCGCCCAGGCCCGGGACGCCGCTTTCTTCGCCGGGGAGGACTTTTCCGGCTTCGACCTTTCCAGAGCCGCGGCCGGCCGGCTGGCGGCGCTGGAAGGGGCTGCCGAGGAAACGCCTTGGAGTTTCAGGGACGAGGCAGGCCTGAATTACCCGGCGCTCCTGTCCAAGCGGCAGGGAAAAGGCCGGCTCCTGGTCTGGACCTCCTCGTTCGACCTCGGTTCTTCGGACCTGCCGGCGAAGCCGGTCTTCGCCCCTTTCATGGCCCTTAACATGAAAAAACTTTTCGGCCTGGCGGAGCCCGAGCCGCGCTCGGCGCCGCTGGGCGGGCTCTATCAGGGCCGGCTGAAAAGCGCGGACAGGGCCAGGGTGGCCGTCACCGCCCCGGACGGCGCCAGGTCCTACGTGTACTCCGAAGGCGGGGTCTTTAAATACGGGCTGACCGCCCTGCCCGGGCTTTACCGCTGGTCGGCCCCGCCGGAAGCCGGGGTGTTCGCCGTGAACCTGGACCACGGGAAAGGAGAAAGCGCCCTGCCCGCCGCGAAGCGCCCGCCCTGGCGCATCCTCCGGCCCGAAGAGCCGGCGGAGGATTTCAGGAGCGCGCTGTACGGCGTCGAGCTGGGGCAGGCTTTGCTTTTCCTGACCCTGGCTTTTTTCCTGGCCGAATTCCTGCTTTCGAGGAAAGCGTTATGAAGAGAGGCGGGAGGTTCTGTTTTCTGTTCGCCGTCCTTTGTGCTCTGCCGGCCGTTCTCTTTCCCCGGAGCGCCGCGGCTTTTTCCCTGACCGAGCTGGACCTGGGGGCCGGCTGCGGCGTTTCCGAGTCGGCGCGCCTGGAGCTGCTGAAAGCGCTGGCGGCGGCTACCAGCGTGGAGCCGGAGCCGGCGGCCAGAAAAGTAAAGCTCTCCGACCCCGCCCTGTTCAGCGAGCCTTTCCTTACCCTGTCCTGTGCGGAAGCTCCGCGGGGGCTGGATTACGACGAGCTGCGCGCCCTCAGGCTTTACCTGGTCTCCGGCGGCACGCTTTTCGCCAACGACGCCTCCGGCCGGCGCAAAAGCTCTTTCGCCGCCTGGCTCCAACGCACCCTTGAGCTGGTCCTGCCGGAGAACGGCTTCAAGCCGGTGGCCAGGGACCATTCGCTGCTGAAGAGTTTTTTCCTCATCAGCGAGCCGGGCGGCAGGTTCAGCCTGGAAAAAGAGCCGTCCGCCGTGGAATACGCCGGCCGCTACGCCGTGATCTTCTCCCGGAACGACCTGCTCGGCGTCTGGCCCAGGGACGCCGTCGGCCGGCCCGTCCACGAGGCTCCCGACGAGGGCCGGCGCCGTACCGGCGAGAAGCTGACGCTGAACATACTGATCTACGCCCTTACCGGTTCCTATAAACAGGACGCGGTGCATCAGCCTTATATAATGCAGAAGCTGCGGGAACTGGACGCGGGGGCGCCGCGATGAGATTCCTGATAGGCGAAAGCTGGCATTTCACGGCCGCCGCCGGGCTCCTGCTGCTGGTCTTTATTTCGGCCCTGAGAAGTTCCGCCGGGGTCCCGCGCGGCCTGAAAGCCCTGAGGCTGGCGGCCTCCTGCCTGGGCGCTTTCCTTATCCTGAAGCCTTCGGCCGTCTTCCACCGGGCCGGCCTGGAAAGACCGGCGCTCGCCGTTCTGCTAGACGGCTCGGTGTCGATGCAGGGCCCGGCGGTAAAGAACGGCGCCGCCTCCAAATTCGAGGAGGCCGTCTCCTGGCTCGGGAAGAACCGCGCCGGAACGGCCGCCGCCAGGACCGACTGCTATGTCTTTTCGGACAAGCTTTACCGGACGGATTGCTCCAGCCCCGCGGCCGGCGGGGCGGCTTATTTCGAAGCTGACCCGGAGCGGGCGCTTAAAGCCCTGCTCGAAGCCGGCGAGGCCGGCGTCGCCCCGCCCGACAGGGTCTGGCTGATCACCGACGGGCTTTCGCCGGCCGCGCGCGGCGCGGGGCGCTTCCCGCCGGCCTTGAGGAAGAAAGTGGACCTCCTGGGCGCCGGCGATCCCGGGATACAGCGGGGCGTGGCGATAACCGGGTTTTCCGGGCCTGGTTTCGCCATCGCGCATCTCCCTTTCGGGCTTAAGGCCGGGGTGAAGACCACCGGCTGGGCCGGCAGGAGGCTGGAACTTTCGCTCAGGGACCGGGACGGCGCGGTCCTTGAAAAAAGGGATTTCAGCATAAAGGGGGAAGAGGAGGTCCTGCTGTCGTCCTTCACGCTGAGCGCGCCGTCGGTAGGCCCCAGCGTTTACCGCCTCTGCGCCGGCGCCCCCGGCGGCCCCTGCCAGGCGGCGAAGGAGCTTACCGTTTCCGTGATAAGGGAAAAACTGCGCGTCATGTACCTGGCCGGCCGCCCTTCCTTCGAATACGCCTATCTGCGGGAGTTCCTGAAAAGCCAGAGCGCCGTAGACCTGGTCTCTTTCGTCATCCTGCGGAACCCGGAAGACCTGCAGAACGTGAACGAGCGGGAGCTTTCCCTCATCCCTTTCCCGGTGAACGAGATCTTCCTGCGCGATATCGGCCATTTCGACGTGTTCCTGCTGCAGGACTTCGACCTGGCGCGCCTCGCGCCGGACCCGAATTACGCCCGGTCGCTTGCCGATTTCGTCAGGAAAGGCGGCGGCCTGGCGGTGCTGGGGGGGCCGTCGGCTTTCGGCTCCGGCGGCTACGGGAATCTGGAGCCGCTGGGCGGCATCCTGCCCGTCGAGGTCTCGGCCAGGCCGGATTTCGAGCCGGGCCGCCGGGCGCGGGCCGTCCCCGCCCCGCACCCGGCGGCCGGGGACGAAGCGCGCCGCGGGGACGCCGCTTTCTGGCGCGGCGCGCCGGCGCTGGGCGGCGCCAATAGCTTCGGTCCCCTGAAGCCGGGCGCCAGGGCCGTGTTCAACTATGAGGACGGGGGCGTCTTCGTCGCCGAGAAGGCCAGCGGCAAAGGCAGGACGCTGGCGCTCTCCGGAGGAGAGACCTGGCGGTGGAAGCTGGGCGGCGGAAAGGACGCCAGGTACGCCGGGCTGTACGCGGATTTCTGGTCCAGGCTGCTGGCCTACCTGGACGGCACGCTGGACCTGAAGAAGGTGGGGCTCGAGGCCCTGCCGCAGGCCGGCTTCATCCGGCCTTTCAGGCTCAGGGTGCTCAACGACAGCTACTTGCCGCCGGGAGAAGAGGAGGGCGTGAACATAGACGCCTCGCTGGAATTCGACGGCAAGGTCTTTCCCGTGGAATTCGAGCCGGCCGGCAGGGGGCTGTACCAGGCGCAGGTGCGCCCGGCCGGCTACGGGCGGCACAGGCTCAAGGTCAAGGCGGGTTCGGGAAAGAGTTTTCTGGGTTCGGACGAGGCCGTCTTCGAGGCGCTCAGGTCCGCGCCCGATTTCGTCCCCGCGGACGAGGCGGGGCTGGTGGAAACCGCGCGGGAAAATTCCTGGACCTATCACAGGCTCGGCGAGGCGAAGGCCCGCGGCCTGCTCAAGGCGCTGCCGGCTTCGAGGCCGGTCCGCACCGAGACGGGCCGGTTCGACCTGGGTGCTTCCACGGCGGTCATGCTGCTGCTCGCGGCCCTCTTCTCCGCCGCCTGGCTCTACGGCCGCCTCCGCGGCCTGCCCTAAGGAAGGTGAGATAAGGTGACACACAACTTAATTGGTAATTAAGTTGTGTGTCACCTTGCACCCCAAAAGTCTTTTACAGCGCCGAGGATAAATGCTGGGTCGCCGTCGCCCCGGAAATACCGGGCTGCTCCGCTTTGGGCGATACCGATACCGGGGCGTTAACGGAACTTGACGCCGCTATCAAACTGCATCTCCGCATAAGGAAAGAAAACAAGCTCCCGATCCCGCAGGCCCTGGCCGGCCAGAAACTGGGCGGCCGTTTCCTGCTCCGGATCCCGAAGGCGCTGCAATCCGATTTGAAAGAAGAGGCCCTGGAAGAAGGCGTCTCGGTAAACCAATACGCCCTCTACCTGATCTCCACCGCCCGAGCCCAGCTCCACCCCTTCGGCAAAGGTATGTAAAGCTAAGCGTAATAGGTCGCTGTCCCCTATTTCCCGACCCCGCCCTCTGCCTCTCCAAAGAAAAGCTTCCGTCCTCCCTGGCTGCCAAAACCCAGGGTTACGCCTACGGCTGCGACCTCTGCCAGGAAGCCTGCCCCCTAAATAAATAGCAGTAAAAATACACAAACGCTCCGCCTGCAACCCGACAAGCAGTTGTCGGCTTCGCCTGCTATGCTATTGGCATAACAAGGGGGGCTTATGCTCTATCTTTACCTGGATGAAAGCGGCGACCTCGGCTTCGATTTCGTAAACAAAAAGCCAAGCGCGTTCTTCACCATCTGCGTCCTGGCGATCAAAGGCCGCGAAAACGACCGCGCACTGACTAATTCCGTGCGCGCGGTTATCGGCAGAAAACTCAGGCGGCGATCAAAAAAGAATTGCGCCGAGCTTAAAGGCGGCGACACTACGCTGGCAATAAAAAAATTCTTCTACCAAAAAGTCTGCCGGACCGGTTTTAAACTATACGCTGTTACTTTGAACAAGAAGAAAGTCTATGAAGCGCTCTCCCAGGATAAAGAACGCATTTACAACTTTATCGCCAGGCTGACGCTTGAACGCGTGGAATTTAAGGACGCGGCCGTAAGGGTGATAATCACGGTGGACAAAAGCAAATCCAGGCATGAAATCCTTGGCTTTAACGAGTACATAATAAGCCAGATAAAATCTTTTATCGACCCGGTCGTGCCTTTGGAGATCTACCACGCCCTTTCACAGGAACGCCCCGGCCTTCAGGCCGCGGATATGTTCGCCTGGGGAATTTCACGGAAATATGAGAATGGCGATCATGCCTGGTACGACGTCTTTAAAACGCACGTAAAGGTCGATCGGTTATATTTACCCTGAAAAAATGAGGAAGAGCGTGCCGCGCAGGCTAAAATGTCCAGGCTATGGCCCACACGATGGAAGGGAACACCATGGAACGACCTGCAACGGGCTTACCGCTCTTCATTAAATAGTATACCAGAGCCCCTAAATCCCGTCAATAGCCCGCTTCAACTCACTTAAATGTTTAAAATAGCTTTGGGTGTCGGGCTGTAAGGTGCCCAGTCGGAGCGGCAAGGGTATGGGCCCGTCGCTCACGGGCTCTCGCACACCGTGCTCGGCCCTCCTCTCTCGGCCTCCGCGCTTACGCAAGCGTCGGCCTCCGAGAGGTCGCTCCGAACCCATCCCCTTGCCGCTCCGACTTCGCATCTCGCGGTCTTATCCCCGCCAATAAAAAAGGGAAGCTTTTGGGCTTCCCTTTTTTGTTAAGGCCGGGGCTTGTTATTTCTTCGCGAGGCCGTTCTTGACGGCTTCCATCAGGTCGTCGGTGTTGAAGGGTTTGGTGAGGAAGGCGGCTACCTGGGAGAAGCGCTGGAACATCGTGCGGGAGGGTTCGAGCGCGGAGAGCACCACTATGGGCAGCTTGGCCAGCTCCTCGTCCTCGGAGATCTGGGTGGCCAGCGAGTAGCCGTCTATGCCGGGGAGCATTACGTCCAGCACCAGCAGCTCCGGCTTGTAGGACTTCAGCATATCCATCACTTCGCGGCCGTTGTCGCAGACCTTCACGGTGTGGCCGAGCGATTCCAGCGTGTACTGGACGAGGCTGGAGATCTCCGGGTCGTCATCAACTACGAGGATTTTGTTGCCCATAGGTATAAATCTAACACATTAAACCGCTATTTGTAAAGCAGGAATTTCTCCGCCGCGGCCTTGAAACCGGCATTGTCCTTTTCAAAAGCCGCTATAATTTCCGCAGGCTTAGCGCCCGCTTCCAGCATAGTGTGAAGCGCCGAAGAACCCGTCATCTTCCGTATCTCCTCCGGCTTCAGCCTGAAATCGGCGCCGTTGTATTTCTTCAGCAGGTAGACGGCGTGGACGAAAATATCCAGCGCCCTCACCGCCCCCTTATCCGTAACTTCTATATTAACGCCCTCGCAGAGCTTTCCCTCGAAGACGTCCTTATCCGGGGTCAGCTTCAGCGGGGAGAACTTTACCCCTTTCAGCCCGGCCCTCGAAAGCTTCTTCGCTATCTTCTCCGCCTTCATCCAGGGCGCCCCGAACCAGAGGAAAGGGCGGTCCGTGCCCCGGCCCACCGAAATATTGGAAGCCTCGAAACAGCCCAGCCCCGGGTAAAGCACTTCCGCGTTCACGTTCCTGATATTCGGCGAAGGATTCGTCCACACTACTCCGGTCTGGTCGAAGAACAGGTCCCGGTTCCAGTTCACCATGGGCACCACGGCCAGGTCCAGGCTCAGGTTCAGGTTCGCCTTATGGAAAAGAGCCATCTCCCCGGCCGTGAAGCCATGCCGCGCCGGCACCGGGAAATAAGCCGTAAAGAAACTTATGCCGGGCTCCAGCACCGGGCCCTCCACCAGGCCGCCTATAGGATTGGGCCGGTCCAGCACCATAAAAGGCAGGCCCGCTTTCGTCGCCTCTTCCATCGCATAGCCCATAGTGGTCAGGTAAGTGTAAAAGCGCGCGCCGATATCCTGTATATCGAAGACCAGGATATCCAGGTCCTTCAGCATTTCCGGCGTCGGCCGCTGCTTGTTCTTGCCGTAAAGACTGAAGATGGGAGCCCCGGTCACCGGGTCGGAGGAACTGGCTATATAAACCCCGCCCTCCTCGGTGCCGCGGAAGCCGTGCTCCGGCGAGAAGATGGCCGCCAGCTTGAAGTTGCCGGCCCTGTGGAAAGCGTCCACGGCGTTGATCCCGTACTGGTCCACGGAGGAATGATTGGTGATCAGGCCCACGCGCTTGCCTTCCAATTGCCTGAACCCGTCGCGTTCCAGCACGTCCAGGCCGGTCAGGGTCAGGCCGGCAGCCATGGCCGCTCCCGGCGGCAGGCACAAAGCGCAGAACAATAAAAAGCGGCCTGTGTCACACATAAACCGCATAGCGGTTTTGCGCGACCCCGCCTCGGCGTTTTCGCTTAAGCAGGAAAACGCCTGCGGCCTTGCGGCCCGGACGCGAGGCAAAATATGCCTCGCTCTAAAGCCCGGCCTCACCTTTTTCATTGCTTGCTCTCTTTCAGCACCAGCAGATGCAGCGTGCCGGGGTCCCAGAGTTTGAAGGCGAAGGTGCGGGCTTTCCTGCCGTTGCCGGCGAAGAAGTCCACCCGGCCGGGGCCTTTGATGGCGCCGCCCGTATCCTGGCAGAAAACGAAGCGGCTGTCCCGCCTGCGGCCCAGCAGATTCCCTTCCGCGTCCACGTCGGGCATGGTAGTGCGCAGGAAAGCGAGGGCGCCCAGCGGCACCAGGTTATTGTCTATGGCTATGGAGCGCCAGCCGGTGAGCGGCAGGCCGTAAGTGCCCGCCGGGCCTTCTTCCGGGTCCCCGTCCGTTTTCAGCTTGAAGAAAGTGTAGCGGCGGTTGGCGCTCATTATCTTCCGCTCCTGGTCAGGGTGGTCCAGCAGGTACTGCTTGCCTTTTTCATGGCTGATGCCCTCGCGCGGCATAGCGCCGACTTCCACCAAAGCGCTCAGCCAGCCCTTGAACTTCAGGCTGTTGGTGGAGGCGAAATTGGCCTTTATCTGCCGCCCGTCCGGCAGCGCCAGGCGGCCGGAGCCCTCTATATGCAGGTCCATGATGTCCGCGCGGTCCCTGAACCAGGCCAGCTCCAGGCCCTTGCCGTCCAGGGCGCCTTCGAAATCTATCTGCTCGCGGTCTATATAGGGGATAATGGCCCCTTCCCTGAGGCGGCCGGTCAGCTTTTCGCCCTTGAACTTCTCGTTGAAGTCCTCAAGGTTGATGGTGAGCAGGTCTTCCGGCTTGGCGTAGATAGGGTATTTATATTCAGCCGTTCTCGTAAGGCTGGCCTCCAGCGTAGGTTCGTAATAGGAGCTGAAGACCACCGTGCCGGTGGAATCCCGCCCGGCCAGCTGGTAAATATCGAACCTTTCCTTCACCAGGCGGTCGAGATCCTGCGCGGTAGGGGACGACTCCAGTATCTTTATGAATTCCTCGTTGGATCCGGCCAGTTCCTTGGGGGTTATTTTGCGGCTGCCGAAGGTGTAAGGGGGAACGCCGCTCTTGAGGCCCTGGAAATAAGCGCGGTTGAGCAGGGCGGCCTTCAGAAGGGGCTTCAGGTCGTCCATATCCTCGAAAACGGGCAGGTCCCCGGCGGCCGGGGAGAACATGGGCGCCGCTTCCGGGGCCCTGGTGGAAACCGCCACGGCCGGTACTACCGGGAGAACGGGGCAGGGGGGGCAGACCGCGGTTTCGGGCTTCATAGGGCCGGTGGCGCAGCCCGCCAGGGTCAGAGCGAATATAACCAAGGTTAACTTCTTCATTATGTATCTCCCGTACCTTATTAAAGCCTGAAAACCGGCCTTTTCAGGGCCCGGCCCGCCGGGGCCGCTATAGCGTATGGGGCACGCTGTCCGGTCCCTTAAGTGACCTCTTTTACATTTAACCGCGGTTACAGAAGCGGTCTTTTCATAGGGAAAAAGCCCTTCCCGATTTCTAATTATCCCAAAAAAGACATGTTGACACAAGGCGGATTTTCTAATAGACTCTCCCTATGAGGACAAATATTCTTTCGCTGCTGCTTTTTATAGCGCTGCCGGGCCTGCTCCTGGCGGACGAAGCCAAGGTGCTCTCCATGAGCGGGGAGGTGGAGGTCCGCCCCACCCGCGAGGGCATCTGGATCCCCGCCAAGGAAGGCATGGAGATAGCCGAGGGCGGCGCGCTCCGCACCGGGGTCAAGGGCGGGGCCGTGCTGCTGCTGCCGAACAAGAGCAAGGTGTGGTTCAGGAAATCCACCACGCTGGAGATAGAACAGCGCCAGACCCTCGCTTCGCGCCTGATGCTGGTGTTCGGCAAGATCAAGGTGCGCGTCCCGCATCTGCTGCGGAAGGAAAAATTCGAGGTGCGCAATCCGACGGCCATCTGCGCCGTGCGCGGCACCGAGTTCACCATGGGCTCCACCGAGGACGGGAAGATGGACCTGCAGGTGCTCTTCGGCGAGGTGAAGCTGAAATTCGCGGTGCCGCCGCAGAAGGGCGGCGCCGAGTTCAATATCCCGCAGGGGCAGGGCCTCAGCAGCGCCGAAAGCGGCAAGGCCGCCGTGCCCGTGCTGCTCACCGCCAAGACCGAGCGGGACGCCATGGAGAACTGGAACCCCGGCCTGAAGCCGGACGAGCGCCTCGCCGAACTGCGCCAGAAGGAGACCGACAGGGCGCAGATCAAGGATTTCGCCCGCGCCACCAACAACGCGGAGGACTCCGTGAAAAGCTTCCTCAACGTGGTTAAGGAGTCGGACCTGGAAGCCGGCCGCACGATGGGCGACGTGCACGGCAACGTGGTGCGCGTGGACCAGCGCATGGTGCGCCCGGACGGCAGGACCATACAGTTCATGAACCTGGTGAAGCGGCCTACCTATAACAACTATTCCCAGGCGGCGAACGGTTTCGCCTATAACGGCGGCGCCGTGGCCAACCGCCTCGACCTGGCGCAGATGAGCATGGGCTTCAACCGGGACCTGCCGGCCCGCATCGAGGAGTGGCCGTCTTTCTTCAACAGCAACGATATCAACCCGACCTACGCCTCTTTCATCCTGGCCAACAGGACCAACGCGGCCGCGGACGGGATCTTCTTCGTGGCCGAGGGCTACCGCTACGATGCCGCCCGCGACGAGCTGGTGGACAATCTGTCCGTCTACGCTCCCGGCAGGACCTGGGCAGCCACGGACGCCAATGATAAACACACGATGATGACAGGCGTGCTCAAGGATATCGGCGCGGCCGGCACCGGCCAGACGGCGCAGGATATGTTCAACGCTGTTTCCAGGCTTAAAATAAAGGATCCTACGATAGCCGGCGGCGCCGATACTTCGGCCGGAGACCTGCAGTACCTTAACCCGGTGACAGGGAACTTCGAGAACATGGATAACGTCGGGGCCGGCTCGAACGTGGACTGGGGCATGCGGCTGACCCGGACCTCCAATTCCGGCAAGGGCTATTCTTACGACCTGGACGGCGGCGGCGCCCCGCTGCTGCAGTTCCAGGCCGATCCCTACGCCCTGGGCAACAATACCTCCAACGGGGTAATGTGGTACGCCCGCGAGAACTACGTGATAGGCAATGGCGGCGAGATAAAGAGCGCCGACTCTATCACCAGCTCCTCGCAGGACCCCTTCACGCTGCTCAAGGGCCTGGGGGTGCAGACCATCGTCTACGTCAAACAGTCGCAGAACGACAGCGCGGCGGCGCTTTCCAGCAACGCGGCCGCTTACGGCGACATCCTCGCCGCCGACCACCTGGGCGGGGGACGCAATATAGACATAGTCTTCATTCCCGACCTGATGGTGGCCGCGGTGCAGCGTATGCTGCCCGCTATTACGAATCTCGGCGATTAAAATGGGACAAAAAATGAAAAGGCTGATATTGATAGCTCTGGCGCTTTTCCTGGCGAAAAGCCCCGCTTCCGCTTCCGTGGACTGGGAATCCAAGGGGATGCAGATAGCCGGCGAGATCATAGCCAACCCGGCCGGCTTCTTCTACGACTTCCAGCAGGACCTGGAAGCCACCACCCCGCTGCCGCCGGGCAAGCGTTTCGGTTTCCAGATGGGCCTGTTCCCCACGCTCATCCCGGTCACCTACACCAACTTCTCCGGCAAGTACCGGCTGCACGGCGAGGGCCGCATCGCCCCCGGCGTGCCGCAGCTGGACCTGGTAGGCGGCTACTGGGACATGCTGGCCGCGAAGATGGCCACCAGGGACTCGGAGACCATAGACAGCGCCAAGTTCGGCGGCTACTACCTGGGCGCCATCATGAGCACCTCGGTCAGCCCGCGCGTGCGCACCTTCTGGGGCTACAAGCGCAGCAAGCTGGGCGCCAAACTGAAGTTCAAGCCCGGCGAGGAGCCGGAGCTGCTGGGCGCCACCGTCAGCAGCTTCGACACCGGCTTCAAGGACGATTTCTTCATAGCCGGCATAGAAACCCCCAGGAGCGTGGGCAAGCTGTGGAGCATACAGCTCAACTACGGCCTGAAGACCCAGACCTTCTCCAGCAAGGTGAGCTGGTACGGGAAATACTTCGAACTGGGCCTGAATATCTACCCGGAGGGCGTGCTGGTGGTGCACCCGGTCTGGAACTTCCACCTCAACTTTTAAGGGATAAAAACGATGAAAAAAATATTTCTCAGCGCTTTAATAGCGGCGGGCCTGGCCGGCAGGCTGTGCGCCGCTTCGGCGGAGGATTCCAGGATCTTCACGCCCTTCTTCGACATGACCCTTTCCGAGGCGGCTTTCCTGCCCTCCGAAGGCAATATCTTCAGCGGCGGCAATATGAACACCCAGGTCGGCCTGCTGGCCAAGGCCACGCGGAAGGACCACCTGTTCGGCCTGTACAACTTCAACTATTCCGGCCAGGGCTTCACGCCGCAGGACTCCAAGCAGTTCACAGACAGGTCCATGTCGCACGGCTTCAACATAGAGTACCGCCGCGTCCTCACGGACCGCATCCGGATACGCCCGGGCCTGTCGCTCAACAGGGAATACCGCCGCACCGGCGCCAACGAGGTCTGGAAGAACGGCCTCTACAACATGAACTCCTTCGGCGGCCAGCTGGCGGCCGACTACACCTTCAACGAGGAGAAGAACGGCTACGTCACGGTGCAGTACCTGTTCAGGAACGTGAAGTTCCCGAACTACACCGACCTGCTGCGCGAATTCCAGAACGCCGGCAATACGGCCGAGACCTCGGGCGGCCTGCAGGACCAGGCCATGGGCCAGATAAGCCTGCGCCCGAGCTGGAACCGGTTCTTCGCCGGGCTGACCTATACCGTGCAGAATTACAAGAACCAGCGGGTGGTGGCGAATACCGGCGTCTACGGGGACGACAAGCAGCGGGACTCGGACACGGCGCTGGATTTCGGCTTCCACCACAGCCTGTGGATCTTCGAGCTGTCCCCGATGGTCTCGTATACCATGCATTCCTCGAACCAGAACTTCATGCTGTACAAGTTCCTGGGCGATACCAGCCCGCAGTTCGGGGAGAAATACTACGACTTCAAGGAGCTGGCGCTCAGCGTGCCGCTGGACCTGAACATCACCGGCAAATGGGCGGTGGGCGGCGCCCTCGGCCTGCAGCGGCGCGCCTACGACAAGCGCTCGGCGCGCGATACCGATAATAACTTTACGAGCGCCAAACAGGTCAACACCATGACCACGCTGACGGCTTCCATCCGCAAGCGGATCAACGAAGTGGCGATGGTGCGCCTGTTCGGCTCTTTTATAGTGGCGGATTCGAACAATAAGTTCGAGAAGTACCTGCCCTATAATTACACCGGCAAGAGCTTCGGCATAGCTTACCAGTTGTCGTATTAGATACAGCCCGGTCCTTTTATTTATATAATTACTGTCCGGCCTGCCCGCGCAGCGGGCGGCCTGTATTCTATTTATTCTCCCAGGGGATCCCAATGTACCTCAAAGAGCTCGAGATCTACGGTTTTAAATCTTTCGCCAACAAGGTCAAGCTGCCGCTCAAGCCGGGCATAACCTGCATAGTCGGCCCCAACGGCTGCGGCAAGTCGAACGTGGTGGACTCCCTGAAGTGGTGCATAGGCGAAATGTCCTGGAAATCCCTGCGCATGCCGTCCATGATGGACGTCATCTTCGCCGGCACCACCAGGCGCCAGGCCCTGAACATGGGCGAAGTGGCCATGACCTTCGACAACGAGAGCCGGAAGCTGCCGCTCGACTTCAGCGAAGTCACCGTCACCCGCAAGATCTACCGCTCCGAGGAAAGCGAATATTTCATCAATAAAGTGCAGTGCCGCCTCAAGGACATCCGCGAGATGTTCCTGGACACCGGCATAGGCACGGAAGGCTACGCCATCATCGACCAGGGCGAGGTGGAGCACGTGCTCTCCGCCACCGCCGAGGAGCGCCGCGAGCTGTTCGAAGAGGCCGCCGGCGTCTCCAAGTACAAGGCCAAGCGCGACGAGGCCGGCCGCAAGCTGGAAAAGGTGGAAGCCGACCTGAACCGCCTGGCCGACTCCATGATCCTGCTGGACGAGCAGATCAAGAAGCTGGACAAGGAGGCCGCCAGGGCCCGCCTCCAGCAGAAATACAAAGAAGAGCTGACCGGCGCGGAGATAGCGCTGCTGCTGAAGGACCTGGAGGGCTTCGCCGCCCGCGGCGCCGAAGCCGCCGCGCGCCTGGAGCCGGTGAAGAAAGAGCTGGCCGAGACCGCCGTGGCCATGACCAGCCTGGAAGGCGAGATAGCCGCGCTCAACCTCACCCTCACCCAGAAAGCCGAGGACCAGCGCGTCCTGAAAGAAGCCGTCGGCGCGGTCAAGACCGAGAAGGTGCAGTCGGAAGGCCGGATAGTGGCCGGCGGCAATATGCTCGCCGAGATAGCCAGCCAGCGCGAGAACCTCTCTGGTTCCGAGAGGCGCAATTCCGACAAGCAGGCCGCCACGAAGCCCCGCATCGAGGAGCTGCGGGCGAAGCTGTCCTCCGACGAGGGCGGGCTGCCGGCCCTGCAGGCCGAATACGAAGCCGCCGCGGCGGCGCTGGCCAATGTGGCCGAGCAGAAGCGCGCCGCCGACGAGGCCGCCGACAATATAGCCCGGGAGATGAACGAGGCCTATGCCCGCGAGATGGAGCTCTCCAACAAGATAGCCGTCACCGGCTCCAATATCGGACATTTCAACGACGCCAAGGCCGGGCTGGAGAAGGACATCAACGATATAAATTCGGCCGCGGCCGCCATAGAGGCCCGGCTAGCCGGGCTGAAGGACCGCTCCGCCGCGCTGGGCGCCGGACTGGCCGCCGAGAACGAGAAGGCCGCCGCCGCCGACACGCGGTCCAAGACTTTGGCCTCCAGGCTGGCGGAAATAGACGCCCGCCAGTCGGAGCTCCGCGAGAAGAAAGCCTGGAACCGGAGCCGCCTGGAGGCCATCCTGTCCCAGGGCGAGCACGACACCTACTGGGTGGGCATCAACGGAGTGCTGAATTCCGGAGTGGCCGGCGTGCAGGGCACGCTGCGGCACCTGCTTTCTATCCGCAAAGAGGACCGGGTAGCCGTGGACGACGCGCTGGGCCGCTACCTGGATTCCGTGGTCTGCGAAACCGCCGCCGCCGCGCAGGAGGCTATAGATTACCTGAAGCATGTCGGCAAGGGCCGCTGCCGCTTCCTTATCCTGGACCGCGCCCCCGCCGCGCCGGCCCAGGAAGGCTGGACCTCTCCCGGAGCGCAGCGCCTGCTGGAGAAGATCGCCTGCGAGCCGCGGTACCAGCCGCTGGTCACGGGCCTGCTGTCCGGAGTTTACGCCTCCGGCGGGTCGGTGTACGGCTCTTTCTGGGTTACCGGCGGAGTGGATGAAGTGGTCTCCAACGAGCCCTACTGGGAAGAGGAGGGCGACCTCAAAGACCAGATCAAGAAGCTGGACGAGGAAAGCGCCGCCCTCGAGACCGAAAAGGCTTCGCTGCTGCCGCAGTTGGAAGGCGCCCGCGCCGCCGCCGACGGAGCCGAGGAAAAGGCCGTCGCGCTAAACATAGATTTTCACAAGAACGAGACCGAGGCCGCCGGCGCCGGGGACGATCTGCGGCTGAAGAGGGAAAGCCTGGCCCTGTCCCGCGCCGAGCAGGAGAAGGCCGAGGCCGGCATCAGGCAGGCCGAGGCCGAGTTCGCCGCCCTGGTGGAGGACAAGGCCGCCGCCGGCGCCGCCAGCGAGGCCAAGAAGGGCGAACAGGCCGCTCTCGGGGAGAAGAAGAACGCCCTGCACGAGGGTTTCGCGCACCAGAAGGAAGAACTGGGCGGCCGCAAGGCCAACCTGGACAATTACCGCCAGAACCTGGAGGGCATCAGGACCGAGCTGGCCAGGGCGGAGGGGGACCTTTCCTCCCTGACCGAGGAGCGGTCCCATTTCGAGGAGCGCCGCGCCGAGCTGGCCGCCCGCGAGGAGAAGTACGGGGCCGAGATAGCCGCCTCCAGGACCCGCCTCGCCGAACTGATGCACGACCTGGCCGAGAAGGAGATCCTGGACCGGGCCCTCGAGGACGAGCTGAACGAGCTGCGCGGCGGGCTCGCCAGGCTGAACGCCAACCTGGCCGACAACCGCGCCCTCACCGCGGAGAACGACAGGATACGCCAGCAGATAGAGACCGAGCTGGCCACCATAGCCGCCCGCGCCGACGAGACCGCCAAGCGCATGGCCGACGAATGGGGCGTCAACCCCGCCGAGGCCAGAGAGCGCTACGCCGGAGTGCAGTCCGACCACGACCGCGTGCTGTTCCTGCGCCGCCGCCTGGCCGAGCTGGGCAACGTCAACATGACCGCCCCCGAGGAATACGAGGCCCTGACCCAGCGCTACAACTTCATGAACTCGCAGGTGGAGGACCTGAACCGCGCCAAGGCCGACCTGCGCTCGGCGATAAACAGGATCAACGACACCACCCGCGAGAACTTCAAGGCCACCTTCGACAAGGTACACGTCTACTTCAAGGAGATCTACTCCCTGCTGTTCAACGGCGGCGAGGCCGACCTGATCCTGACCATGCCCGACGATCTGCTGGAGACCGGCGTGGAGATCCTGGCGCACCCGCCCGGCAAGAAGCTGGTGAGCATCACCCAGCTCTCCGGCGGCGAGAAGGCCCTGACCGCGCTGGCGCTGCTGTTCAGCTTCTTCCGCGTGAACCCCTCGCCCTTCTGCGTGATGGACGAGGCCGACGCGCCGCTGGACGAGGCCAACGTGGAGCGCTTCGTGCGGCTGATCAGGGAATTCGCCCCGACCACGCAGTTCATCGTCATCACGCATAACAAGCGCACCATGGAGGCCGCCGACACGCTTTACGGCGTCACCATGGAGGAGCTCGGAGTCAGCAAGCTGATAGCCGTGGACCTCAAGCGCGCCGCCGGCCTGGCGGAACAGAAAGCGGTGGGAGTATAGGGTGAGATACGGCGTTTTTTCGGACGTGCACGGCAACTATGTCGCCCTGAAGGCCGTGCTGGATTTTTTACGGAAGAACGGCGTGGAGGATTTCATCTGCTGCGGCGACGTGGTGGGCTACGGCCCCCAGCCGCTGGAATGCGCGGAGGCCCTGCGCGGGCTGAAGAGCCTGGTCTCGGTGATGGGCAACCACGACGCGGCGACCGTGGGGAAGATGGACATCAAATGGTTCAACCCCAACGCCGCCTGGGCCATAGAGTTCGCCCGGACCCAGCTCACCGGCCAGGCCCTTGATTTCCTGGCCCGCATGCCTGAAAGGGTTGAGAACGCCGACTTCACGGTGGTGCACGGCTCCCCGCGCAAGCCGCTGACCGAATACCTGCTGAGCGAGCATCAGTTCGCCGACAATATGAAGAACTGGGAGGTTTCGCCCTGCTTCATCGGTCACAGCCATATGCCGCTTTATTTCAGGGAGGGGGAGGCGGGCATCCCGGAGACGGATTTCCTGAAGCCGGCGGTCAAGCTCTTCGTGAAGGGCAAGATGATGCTCAACCCCGGCTCCGTGGGCCAGCCGCGGGACGGGGACACCCGGGCCGCCTGCGGCATATACGATACCGCGAACAGGTCCTTCGAACTGTACCGGGTCTTTTATGACATCGGCAGCGTGCAGGATATGATGGCGAAGCTGAAGATGCCCGCCATCCTCTCCGAGCGCCTCAGTTTCGGATTTTAACGGGCCCTGAACTATGCCGATCAACATCCTGCTGGTGGACGACGACAAGAACTTCATAGACACGCTGGAGGACGGCCTCAGGCTCAAGAGCGCGGACGCCGGGATAAGGGTGGCCAAGAGCGCCCGGGAGGCCCTGGACGCGCTGGCCGAGGCCGTGCCTTCGGTCATCATCCTGGACATCCAGCTGCCGGACATGCACGGAGTGGAATTCCTGCGCGTCATCCGGGAATCGGCGCGGCTCAAGAAAGTGCCGGTGATCTTCATCTCGGCCAGGTACACCGAGCCGGCGGACCGCTCCGAGGCCATGCTGGCCGGGGCCGGGGCTTTCTTCTCCAAGCCCGTCGACGTTGAGGAACTGTGGAAGGAGCTGAAGTACCTCCTTGACAAGAAAAAGTAAGTCTTATAGTATAAACTCAGGCGGCCACAAGGAAATAACATGTCAAACGATATACAGGTCAACGACGCGAATTTCGACCAGGAAGTCATCCAGAGCGGCCTCCCCGTGCTGGTGGATTTCTGGGCTCCCTGGTGCGGCCCCTGCCGCATGCTGGGCCCGGTCATAGACGAGCTGGCCAAAGACTACGCCGGCAAGGTGAAGGTCTGCAAGCTCAATACCGACGAGGCCCAGGACACCGCCGGCAAATACCAGATCTCGGCTATCCCCACCATCCTGCTGTTCAAGGGCGGGAAACTGGCGCAGCAGCTGGTGGGCCTGCAGCCTAAAGAAGAGCTCAAGAGACAGCTCGACGCTTTGATAGCGTAGTTATTAGAAAATGGGGAAAAGGGGTCAGGTCTTTACTTTTGACCTTTTTTTGCGAAAAATTTGTGCGAGGTCAAGATTCAAGACCTGACCCCGAGCCCCGGCCTTCCTCCGCGGTCCCCCGAAATAAATGTCCACCAAGCGCGTTTTCATAATAGACGCTCACGCTTTCCTGCACAGGAGCTACCACGCCCTGCCCAAGTTCTCCACGTCGAAAGGCGAGGAGGTGGGGGCGCTTTTCGGCTTCACGCGCTTATTGCTCAAGATCCTGCGCGAGCGGAACCCGGACTACGTGGCCGTCTGTTTCGATTCCAAGGGCGGGACCTTCAGGGACGAGCTTTACAAGGAATACAAGGCCAACCGCCTGGAAGCCGACCCCGGCCTTATCAGCCAGCTTATCACCGCGCGGGACCTGGTGAAGGCGCTGGGCCTGAAAGGCGTTTACCTCAAGGGTTTCGAAGCCGACGACCTCATAGCCACTCTGGCCAGGCGCGCCGAAAAAGCCGGCCTGGAAGCGGTGATAGTTTCAGGCGACAAGGACGCGGCCCAGCTGGCCGGCAGGAAGGTGAAGCTCTGGGACGGCTCCTCCCCCGACTTCTCCGGGCCGGAGGCCGTGACTGAAAAATACGGGGTGCCGCCGGAACTGCTGCCCGATTATTTCGCCCTTACCGGGGATTCCTCGGACAATGTGCCCGGCGTGGCCGGCGTTGGTCCGAAGAGCGCCGCGAAGCTGGTGCGGACTTACGGGCCGCTGGAAAAGATACTGGCCGCCGCCATGGACCCCGCCCTTGCGGCCGCCGATAAAGCTTTGACTAAAGTCGAAAAAGATATGGAGAACGCCCGCCTGTCCCGCCGCCTGGTGACGCTGGAGGCCGACGCTCCGGTGGAGGAAGGGCTGGAGCCTTTCAAGCCCGGCGCTCTCGGCGGCCCGGAGCTGGAAGAAATGGCCCGCAGGCTGGAATTCAAGGAACTGCTGGCTTTGGCCGGCGCCTCGCCGGTAGAACATAAGACCGCGGAACTTCCGCCGGTAAAGACCCCGGAAGAAATATTCGAGGCCCCGGCGGGGACGCTTTCCTTCGCCGCTTTCGAGGACGCCCTGGCCATAGGCTCCAAAGAAGGGATCTGCCTGCTCCGGCCCGGCTCCTTCAGCCCGGCCCAGGCCGAAAAAGCCGCCAAACTACTGGCCGATAAGCACGCTCATAAAGCCGTTTTTGGCCTCAAGTCCGTACTGCGCCTGCTGGCCCTGCCTGCTGGTTTCGAGCCGTTGAATTTCTTCGAAGCCGGGACGGCCGCCGCTCTGCTGGCTTCCGGCTCGCGCAAGGCCGCCCTGCCGCAGGTGGTCTTCGAGCGGCTGGGCCTGCCTATGCGGCTGCCCGGCTCCGATGAGGAGATGGCCCAGGCCTGCGCGGCCCTGCCGGAGCTGGAAAAGCTGCTTAAAGAGGAACTGGAAAAGACCGGCATGCTGCCGGTCTACGAGGAACTCGAACTGCCGCTCCTGCCGGCCGTCTATGCCATGGAGCAGCTCGGCACCGCCGCCGACACCGCCCTGCTCGGCGAACTCTCCTCCAGGTTCGAGAAGAAGCTGGCCGAGCTGCAGGCCGAGTCGGAGCGCCTGACCGGGGCGCAGGTGAACCTGAACTCCCCCAAGCAGGTGGCCTTCCTGCTTTACGAGAAGCTGAACCTGGGCCTGGAAGAAGCGCAGAAAAAGCAGTTCAGGAACAAAGAGGGCGGCTATTCCACCGGCGAGGAAGCCCTGGCCTACCTGAAGAACGCGCACCCGGTGGTGCCGCTGCTGCTGGAGTACCGGGAGATCTCGAAGCTCAAATCCTCTTTCGTGGACAATCTGCTCGCCGTGGCGGGGCCCGACGGGCGCCTGCATACCACTTTCGACCAGCTCGGCGCGGCGACCGGCCGCTTTTCCAGTTCCAGGCCCAATCTGCAGAACATACCGGTGCGCTCCGAGGCCGGGCTGCTGGTCAGGAAATGCTTCGTGGCGCGCAAAGGCTTCACCCTGCTCAGCGCCGACTATTCCCAGATAGACCTGCGGGTGCTGGCCCATCTTTCCGGCGACCGCAACCTGGTGGAAGCTTTCAAGCACGGCGAGGACATCCACCTGCGCACCGCGGCCGAGGTCTTCAACTGCGCGCCGGAGTTCGTGACACCGGAAATGCGGCGGGCCGCCAAGGCCATTAATTTCGGCATAGTCTACGGCCAGACCCCGCAGGGCCTTTCCCGGGAACTGGGCATAAGCCGCTCCGAGGCCGCCGATTATATAAAGCACTATTTCGAGGTCTGCCCCGGGGTCAAGGCCTGGAGCGACAGGACCATGGCCGAGGCTAAAAGGGACGGCTTCGTCACCACTTTCACCGGCCGCCGCAGGCTGTTGCCGGAGCTCAAGGCCACTAACCCGCATCTGCGCTCATTCGCGGAAAGGGCCGCGGTGAATACCCCGGTGCAGGGCGGCTCGGCCGATATCATCAAAAAGGCCATGGTGGGGCTTTTCGCCGGTCTGAAGCATTCCAAAGACATCTTCATGCTGCTACAGGTGCATGATGAGCTGATCTTCGAGGTGCACGGGGAGGAACTGCATGCGGCCGCCGTACTTATAAGGAAAGAGATGGAGCATGCCTATAAGCTGGCCGTGCCTTTGAAGGCCGATCTGAAGACCGGGCATAACTGGCGGGATATGAAAAAATATGAGGTTTAGTCCCGCCCCCTTCAGGGAGCTGCCGCCGGTCACTAAAGCGCTGGCGATAGCGTTTTTCGCGGGCTGGCTGGCCGAAATGGCTTTCGGTTTCAAGCTGAACTTCTATTTCGGCCTGGTCCCCTTCAATCTTACTAACCAGCTCTGGCTTTGGCAGGCTTTCACCTATATTTTCATCCACGCCAATTTCTGGCATTTCCTTTTCAACACCTTCATGCTCTGGATGCTGGGCCGCACCATAGAGCCGGACATGGGCTCCCGCAAGTTCCTGGTCTATTTCCTGGCCTGCGGCGCAGCGGCCGCCCTGCTCACCGCGGCTTTCAGCCCGGGCTCGCCCAGGCCGGTGATAGGGGCTTCCGGGGCGGTTTACGGCCTGTTGGGGGCCTTCGCCTTCCTGTACCCCGAGGCGCAGGTAAGTTTATACTTCCTTTTCCCGATGAGCGCCCGCTCCATGGCCATCCTGCTGGGGGCCATAGAATTCGTGATGACCTTCTCCCAGCCGGGCTCTAAAGTTTCCAGCGTTACCCATTTGGGCGGCCTGCTGGCCGGGCTGCTCTGGCTCTGGGGGGAGCGCCGCTGGCGGGAAAGGCCGGTCTATGAGAAACCGGACCCGGCCATCCGGGAGAAGGCCGAAGTGGACGGCCTGCTGGAGAAGATCTCCAGGCAGGGCCAGGCTTCGCTGAGCCGCTCCGAGCTTTCAAAACTGGACGAATACGCCAAAAGGAAGGGAGGCCGGGCTTGAACGTGAAAAAAGGCTTTTTCGTGCCGCGCGGCAGGACCGTCATAGGGCTGACTGGGCCTATTGCTTCGGGCAAAAGCCTGGCGCTGGAGTGTTTCAGGAAGGAGGGGGCCTTCACGGTCTCCGCGGACGCTGTATCCGGAGAACTATTGACAACCCCGGCCATTTACCATACAATATTAGGGAAGTTTGGTTCCGCTAAAATCCTCACAAACGGTCTACTGGACAAAAAGAAGCTTGCGGCCGAGGTCTTTAACTCGCCCGCCAAGCGAAAATGGCTGCAAAGCCTGCTGCACCCGCTGATCCTTGGAAGAATCCACTCACTCATAACCAGATCCAAGAAAAAAATTTCCGTAGTCGAGGCGCCGCTGTTGTTCGAGGCGGGACTCGAAGAGTGTTTTACTTTTACGGTCTGCCTGGCGGCCCCGGAGAAGATCCTGGAAGCCAGGGCCCTGAAAAGGGGCTGGAGCCGGGGGCAGTACAGGGGCAGGGTAAAGGCCCAACTGGGCGCCGCGGAAAAGTACGCCAGGGCGGATATTACGCTGGAAAACGCCGGCAAGCCGCGGGAACTGGCCGGGAAGATAAAATTTCTATGCCGTTTCCTCAGGGGGACGGCCACCAAAAAGTGCTAAAGAGGGAAAATGAACGAAGAACAACGGACGGAAGAAAAGAATTCAAAGCCGGCCCCGCAGGAACAGGACAACGGCAGGCGCGGTAACGGTAATGGCAACGGCAACGGGAACGGCGACAATAACCGCCAGTATAACGGCGGCCCGAGGGGCGGCCAGCGCTACGATCGTAACCAGCAGCAGGAAATAAGGGGAAACCAGAAAATGGAAAACAACAGGAGCAACCAGGGCCAGAACAACCAGGGCCAGAACCAGGGCCAGGTCAACCCGAATTTGCCGAAAATGGACGTCACCGTGCTCACTAAAATGACCGTGGCCGACCTCGTGAAGATAGCCGAGGAGCATAAGCTGGAGGGCGTCTCCGGCCTGCGCAAGCAGGAGCTGATCGGCAAGCTGATGGAAGCCCAGGCCAAGCAGAACGGCATAGTGCAGGGCGAAGGCGTCCTCGAAATACTCCCGGACGGCTTCGGCTTCCTCCGCTCCCAGGAATACAACTACCTTTCCAGCCACGAAGACATCTACGTCTCCCCTTCCCAGATCAAGAAGCTCGGCCTGCGCAAAGGCGACTCGGTGAACGGCTTCATCCGCCCTCCCAAGGACGGCGAAAGGTTCTTCGCGCTGCTGCAGGTGAAGACCGTCAACGGCTTCGAGATAGAGAAGATCGGCCACCGGCCGCTTTTCGACAACCTCACGCCGCTGCACCCCAACAAGCGCTTCACGCTGGAGACCGCCAAGAACGAGATGACCGGCCGCGTGATAGACCTGATAGTCCCCGTCGGCAAGGGCCAGCGCCAGCTCATCGTGGCCGCGCCCAAGACCGGCAAGACCATGATATTGCAGCGTATCGCCAATTCGCTCGCCACCAACCATCCGGAGATAGAGCTGCTGGTGCTGCTCATCGACGAGCGCCCCGAGGAAGTCACCGACATGAAACGCTCCGTCCGCGGCGAGGTCATCGCCTCCACCTTCGACGAGCCGGCCGACCGCCACGTGCAGGTGTCGGAAATAGTTCTTGAAAAGGCCAAGCGCATGACCGAGCACGGCAAGGACGTGGTCATCCTGCTCGACTCGATCACCCGGCTGGCCCGCGCCTACAATACCGTGGCGCCCTCCTCCGGCCGCGTCCTTTCCGGCGGCCTGGAATCCACTTCGCTGCAGCGCCCCAAGCGCTTCTTCGGCGCCGCCCGCAATATCGAGGAAGGCGGTTCCATCACCATCATAGCCACGGCGCTGGTGGAAACCGGCAGCCGCATGGACGACGTCATCTTCGAGGAATTCAAGGGCACCGGCAACTCCGAGATCTACCTGGAGCGCAAGCTGGCCGACCGCCGCTGTTTCCCGGCCATAGACATCAACCGCACCTCCACCCGCAAGGAAGAGCTGCTGATGACCGAGGACGAGCTGAACAAGGTCTGGATCCTGCGCAAAGTGCTCGCGCCGCTGTCCCCCATAGATTCCCTGGAACTGCTGGTGTCCAAGCTGGGCGCCACCAAATCCAACAAGGACTTCCTGAAATCCATGGAGATGGGGCACGATAGGTAGACAAAGGCTAAAGGCTAAAGGCAGAAGACAGGGGCTTCTGTATGAGAAATAAATTTATTTTTATTATTTTTCTTGCCCTCATCCTTTATCCTTCATCCTTCATCCTTTCCGCGTTGCTGCCCGGCGTTTCGCCCTTCTACTATGCCAGGTTCTCGGTGCTGACCCCGCCTGGGCCCGTGGAGCCGCCGCCCGAGGCCTTCCGCCTGATCCCGCGCCTGATCCACGCGCGGCATAAGGTGGCCAAGGGCGAGAACGTGCGCTCCCTGGCCACGGCTTACGGCACCGATGTCCGCTCCCTGCAGAGCACCAATTCCAACGAATTCATCTTCATGTCGCGCGGCGGCTATATCCGGGTGTATAACGGCAAAGGCCTGCTTTACGAGGTGACCTCTAACGGCGAGACCCTTAACGGCATAGCTTCCCGCTATGTCGGCAAGGGCCGGGACCTGAAGGCTTTTAAGTCTGAAATAGTGGACGACAACGGCCTCCCGCCCTCGGCCCTGCTTGCCAATTACAAGTTCGGCAAGGGGGACAGGGTCTACCTGCCCTCCGTCTACGTGGACCTGGACACCTACCGCATGCCGCTGCGCAGCTTCGGCCGCATAAGTTCCAGTTTCGGCAACCGCTACCATCCCATACTCAAGAGGAAGGTCTTCCACAAGGGCTGCGATATACCGATGCCGCTCGGCACCCACGTTTATCCTTCCCGTTCCGGCACGGTGACCTATTCCGGCTGGAAGGGGGGCTACGGGAACATGGTGGAGGTGAAGCACAAGGACGGCTCCATGTGCCGCTACGGCCACCTGTCGCACCTGAATGTCACAATGGGGGAGCTGGTGCAGAAATCCAAAACCCTGCTCGGCAAAGTGGGCTCCACCGGCATGTCCACCGGCCCGCACCTCCATTTCGAGATCATCACCCCCTCCGGCAAGTCCGTCAACCCCCTGGCGAAGATAGGAAAGAAGTAAATTGTGAATAGATGGGGTCAGGTCTTTACTTTTGACCTAGCCGCCCGTTATACCATAGAGTGGAAAGCAAAGATCAAAAGTAAAGACCCCCCGGGTTGCTCACCGGTTGTTCGGGTCAAAAGGAATATCATGAAACTTTCGTGGATCGCGCTCGCTATCGCCTTCGGGCTGGCGCCAGGGACCGCCCTGGCGGACACGCTGGGGATACCGGTAAAGCTGCCCGTGCGGTCGGTGTGGGCGCTCGCTTTTTCCCCGGACGGCTCGCGGCTGATCACCGCGAACTACGAAGCGGTGAAGATCTGGAAGACGGCGGACGGGACGCTGGAGAAGACGCTTAAAGTGAAGGAGGTCTGCGGGATCGCCGCCGCTCCTGAGGGCGACGTCTTCGCGCTCCGCGTGGGCTTCCGGACCGGCGAGGTTCAGCTTTGGAGGCTTTCCGAGACCAGGCCCTATAAAAAATTCAAGGTCGGCCGGATCAACGATGGAGCATCCCGTTCGCTCGCGTTCTCCCCCGACGGGAAGTTGCTAGCTACGCTTTCCATGGGGGAGGGCGGAGGGTCGTTCGCCGCCCTCTGGAACGTAGACAATGGCAAGCAGGAGAAGACCAGGGGGACCAAAGCCCCCCCGCGCTCGCTCGCCTTCTCGGGCGACGGCCGGAACGTGATCCTGGGCGGAAACGACGGCTCCGTCCGCGCGTGGAACCTGAAGAGCGGCGAAGTCCACAGCTTCAGGGGAAACCCGCAACCGGTCACCGACATCGCCTCGTCCCGGTCCGGGCGCTGGTTCGCGACGGTGTCCGGGGATGCCCTCCTGAAGGTGTACCGCATGAGCGACGGAACGGTTTTCCGCACGCAGGAGCTTGCCTACGGCGGTTCCGTTTTTTCCACTCCCGACGAGCGGTATGTGGGAGCGCTGACCGGAGCCGGCTTGCTCCAACTGTGGAAGGTCTACGGGGACCGGACACCGGTCGAGACGGAGCTTGTCGCGAAGCCGTCCATCGGCCGGTTCTCTCCGGACGGCAGCCGCTTTGCCGCCGCCGGGGAGGACGAGGTCGTTCTGATCCCGTGGAAGCCGGCTTCGCCTCTCGCCGGCCGCCCGGCGCCTGTGGGAACGCTGGACCAGCTGCTCGAGAAGGCCGACGAAGCGCCCGACAATCTGAAGTCGCTGCAGTACTCGGACGACGCGGTCCGCGCCTGGAAGCCGGCCGACGGCCCGCTCAAGAAAGGCCTCGCCTACAAGTACCGGGGCGTCTTCTGGGAGCTGCTGGGCGAGCTGGAGCGGGGCATCGCGGACTACAGCGAGGCCGTAGCGGTGTCCCCCCGGGATCCCGGACCGTTCAGTTCGAGGGGGGACGCCTACCGGAAGCTGGGCGAAGCGGACCTGGCGCTGGCGGATTACACGAAGGCGATAGCGTTGAAGGCGGACTGGGGTGAACCGTATCTCGGCCGCGCGAAGACGCTGTTCCTGCTCAAGGACGAGCCCAAAGCGGCGCTAGCGGACCTGGACCAGGCGCTCGAACTGGATCCGAAGAACGGCGCGGCCCTCCTCCTCCGCGCGGAAGCGCTCCGCGACACGGGAGACTGCGCCGCGGCCGTGAAGAGCTACACCGCGGCCGCCGACGCCGATAAGGACGTGGCGGCAAAAGCCTATATAGGGATGGCCGAGTGCGCGGTCGCCGGGAGGCTTCCCGACGTCGCTATCGCCCTGTTCGGCGAGGCTATCGCCCTCGACGCGGAGAATCCCGTCCCCTATCGGAAGCGCGGAATGCTTCTCCATGCGGCGGGGCAGCCGGACAAGGCCGTCGCCGATCTCGACAAGGCAGTCACTCTGGACAAGCGCGACGCGGCGTCCTACTTCATACGCGGCCTCATCTCCTATAACGCCGGGAAATACGACGACTCCGCCGGGGATTTCTCGGAAGCCATCCGGATGGGGCCGGTACCGGACGCCCTCAACTTCATGGGCCTCCTCAGTTTCGACAAAGCCGTCCGGACAACGGACAGCGGGCTGCAGAGCAGCTATTACAACTCCGCCGAGAGCTACTTCGAGCAGTACCTCGAGCTGGTCCCCGGCGACGCCATGGCGCGGCGCCTGTTCGCCGAAGCGAAGTCCCGGTCCCAGGCCCTCACCGACGCCAAGCTCCGGTCGTGGCATGCGTCAAGGCAGAGCGTGTCGCTCTCCAGCATCAGCCGCTCGATCATAGGCTCTATCGGCGCCTCCGGTTCAAGCGGCGGTTCCGGGAGCTCCGGCTACTCCAACGTCACCGCGCCGGGCAAGACCGTCACCCTTCAGGACTACGGCAAGGCGATCCAGGACCGTGTCAGCCGGCAGGAGGACCAGGCCCTCCGCAAGCGCATTAACGACACGCTCTGGAAATAGCCGGCAATACCCGCCGCCGGCACTGTACAGCACCGTTTTTCGCGGCGGGGTCATTAATTCCGGCAGGCAGCGAAGGCGGCGGGCCGCCTTATTATGCTATAATTTAGACTACAAAGACTCTATTTTCGAGGAAAAGATCATGAAAAACGACATTCATCCCGCCTACGACCTCTGCGAGGTTACCTGCGTCTGCGGCAACGCTTTCAAGACCCGGTCCATTAAGCCCGTCATAAAGGTTGAAGTCTGCGCCGCCTGCCACCCTTTCTATACCGGCAAGCAGAAGCTGCTGGACACCGCCGGCCGCATCGAGAAATTCAAGATGAAGTTCGCCTCTACCGACGGCAAGATGGTGGAGCGCAAGATGAAGAAGGTCGTAGTGAAGACCGTGACGCCCAAGCACGCCGCCAAGCGCAAGGTGCTGTCTTCCGCCCCGGCCAAGAAGGACGAGAAGAAGGCCGCGAAAGCCGCCGCGCCCAAAGCCGCGCCCAAAGCCGAAGCGAAACCCGAAGCGAAGTAGCCAGGCTCCCGGAACGGGCGCTCCTATGTAATGGAGCGCCCGTTTTTTCATGTCCTCTTAGCCTATGCTTGAAGAAGACTTAAGCGCCGTCAGAAGGGAGTTCGCCGAGATAGAGGCCCGCCTCTCCTCGGGCGGCCTCAAGCCGGAGGAGATAGAGCGGCTCTCCCGGCGCCACGCCGCCTGCCGGCAGCTCCTGGACACTTCCGCCGCGCTTGAAAAGGCGCTGAAAGAGGCCGAGGACACCCGGCAGATGCTTTCCAGCACCGACAAGGAAATGGCGGAGCTGGCCGCCGCCGAGCTCCCCGCCCTCGAGGCCGCCGCGGCCGCGCTGGGCAAGAAGCTGAAGCTCCTGATCATCCCGCCGGACCCGGCGGATTCCAAAAATATCTTTCTCGAGATACGCGCCGGCGTGGGCGGCGACGAAAGCGCCCTTTTCGCCGCCGACCTGCTGCGCATGTACACCCGCTTCGCCCAGACCATGGGCTGGCAGGCGGAGCTGCGCGATATTTCCGCCACCGGCCTGAAAGGCATCAAGAACGCCGTGCTCTATATCTCGGGCCAGGACGTCTACGCCCTGATGAAATACGAGGGCGGCGTGCACCGGGTGCAGCGCGTGCCGCTGACCGAGGCTTCCGGCCGCATCCATACTTCCACCGTCACCGTGGCCATCATGCACGAAGTGGACGAGGTGGAGATCAAGATAGAGGCCAAGGACCTCAAGATGGACACCTACCGCTCCAGCGGGGCCGGCGGCCAGAACGTGAACAAGGTGGAGACCGCGGTGCGCATCACCCATCTCCCGACAGGCATCATCACCGCCTGCCAGGAAGAGCGCTCCCAGGGCAAGAACCGCGCCAAGGCCATGGCCATGCTGGCGGCCAAGCTCGCCCAGATGACCGAGGAGAGCCAGGCCAAGGCCAATGCCGGCGCCCGCAACAGCCAGGTGGGCACCGGCGACCGCTCCGAGAAGATCCGCACCTACAATTTCCCGCAGAACCGCGTGACCGACCACCGCATCCAGGTCTCCTGGCATAACCTGGAGTCCATCATGGAAGGCGGGATCAAGGACATGCTGGAAGAAGTACGGCTCGGGCTGACGAAGGAAAAAGAATGAACGCCGGGAAAACGCTCAGTGAAGCCGCCGCCCGCCTGGCCGCCGCCGGGGTGGACGAAGCGGAGCTGAACGCCCAGTGGCTCCTGTCCGACGCGCTGGGCGTGCCGCGCCTGAACCTCCTCGCCGATCCCTCCCTCACGGTAAGCGCGGCCGCGCTGCGCAAATTCAAAAAAGGCCTGGCCCTCAAAGAGCAGGGTCTCCCTTTGGCCTACATCCTCGGCTGGCAGGATTTCCGCGATATCCGTATAAAAGTGGATAAAAGAGTGCTTGTGCCGCGCCCCGAAACCGAAGAACTGGCCGGGCTGGCCGCCGCCTTCCTGAAGACCCGCAAAGGCCCTCTCTCGGCGATGGATTACGGTTCCGGCAGCGGCGCCATCGGCTTCTGGCTCGCCAAAGAATTCCCCGGGCTGCGCCTCAAATCCGTGGAAAAATCGGCGCGCGCCCTCGCCTGCGCCGCCGAGAACGCCGCCGCGCTCGGCCTGGCCGCCCGCGTGGAATTCATAAGAGCCTCCACCCTGGAAACCATAGCCGGTACCGTCGACCTCATCGTCTCCAACCCGCCTTATATCCCCACCGGCGTCATCCCCGGCCTCGCCCCCGAGGTCCTGAGCGAGCCGCGCATGTCCCTGGACGGCGGCGGCGACGGCCTGGACGTCGCCCGCATGCTGGCGGCTCTCGCTCCCTCGAAACTGAAGAAAGGCGGCGCGCTGATAATGGAACTTGGCGGCTACCAGGCCAAAACCCTGCTCGCCGCCATGCCCGCTTCCATCTGGAAAGAAAAGCGCACCCACAAAGACCTGAACGGCATAAAAAGATTCGCTTTCGCGAGGATCGGCTGATATTGAATTTATGGACCGGAAATACCTGAGATTTACGACTTGCTGCTAATATAAACGGGGGATTTTTATGAGAAAATAGAAAATAGGAGAAAATAGGGACAGACACATGTTTTCTTTATAATCAGGTGGAGAAGTATATAATAGGTGTCTGTCCCCATTTAAAACAAACACGGTGCGTAGCGCCGTAAATACGAGGCTTTTTCTGTTTGACGGCTATTTGATAGTTATGAAACAACACAAATTATTGTCGCTTTACGAACGTGTTCGCGGGATTCTTGAGTCCGCCCGTGCTGGCGCAGCCCGCTCTGTTAATACAGTCCAGGTTGCGGCGAACTGGCGTATTGGGCTGGAGATAGTGGAAGAGGAAAAAAAGGGTCAGGCGAGGGCTGACTATGGCAAGAAATTGATCGAGGGGCTCTCCCGGAAGATGACAGGGGATTATGGGGCGGGTTATTCGGTGCAGAACCTGTTTTATATGGTCCAGTTTTATCGGACATACCCCGAATTGATTACGACGGGAGCGATTCTCCACGCACTGCGTGGAGAATTGACGACCGCGGAAGCCGGCGGCAGACCGCAAGTGGGCAGTTTTAAGAAAGGCGGCGCGCCACGTGGCGAATCGTCCGGCGTAGCGCCAACAGATGTTTCCAGGATTCTCCACGCGGCGCGTGGAGAATCCTGGCGACCGGGACGATTACACCCCAATTTATCCTGGACGCATTATCGTACGCTGTTGCGCGTGGACAGGGCCGATATCCGGGCCTTTTATGAGATTGAAGCTATAAAGAACAATTGGGCGGCGCGCGAGTTGGAGCGGCAGATCAACAGCCTGCTCTATGAGCGGCTCGCGCTGAGCAGGGACAAGAAAGGCCTAATGCGGCTCGCAACGAAGGGCCAGACCGTACATGCGCCCGCCGATGTCTTCAAAGATCCTGTGGTTATGGAATTTTTGGGCCTGCCGGAATCGCCGAAGCTGGTGGAAACGGAAATGGAGCAGGCGATGATCAACAACCTGCAGGCCTTCCTTCTGGAGATGGGCAAGGGCTTCGCTTTTGTAGGGCGGCAGAAACGCCTGACGCTGGACGGCGACCATTTTTACCCGGATCTGGTCTTTTACCACATCCTGCTGAAGTGCTATGTCATCATTGATCTTAAAGTGAAGAAACTGACCCATGGCGACCTTGGACAGATGCAGATGTATGTGAATTACTATGACCGTGAAATAGCCGGCCACAAGGACAATCCGACAATAGGACTGATACTCTGCGCGGACAAGAACGACGCCGTGGTTAAGTATGTGCTGGATAAAAAGAATAAAAGCATATTCGCCAGCCGCTACAGGCTTCAGCTCCCGAGCGAGGCCGAACTGCGGACAGAACTGCGGCGCGAAGTAAGGGAGCTGGACGTGCCGCGCAAGGCAGGCGCGAAATGGCCCGGCACACAGAGGTAAACTATGGATAATTTAATAATTCGCGGCGGCAGGCCCCTCAGCGGGCAGACCATGATCAGCGGTTCCAAGAACGCCGCGCTGCCCATCCTCACCGCCACCCTGCTCACCAGGGAAAAATGCGAGCTCAAGAACGTCCCGGAGCTGATGGATATAAAGTCCACTTTCGAACTGCTCAACTACCTGGGCAAGAACTGCTTCTACGGCTACGGGAATTTCGTGGCCGAGGAACACGCCGCGCTGAAGCTCCACGCCCCCTACGACCTGGTCCGCAAGATGCGCGCCTCCGTGCTGGTGGCCGGCCCCCTCCTCGCACGCTTTAAAAAAGTCCGCTTCTCCCTGCCCGGCGGCTGCTCCATCGGCATGCGGCCCATAGACATACACCTGGAAGGCTTCAAAAAACTGGGCGCCCAGGTGGCCTATGAAAAAGGCGACGTCATACTTTCGGCCAAAAAGCTGAAGCCGGGAAAAGTGAAGTTCCGCTTCCCCAGCGTCGGCGCCACCGAGAACCTGCTGATGTGCGCCGCCCTGATTGAGGGCACTACCACCCTGGAGAACTGCGCCCGGGAGCCGGAGATAGAGGACCTCGCCGAGGCCCTCTGCAAAATGGGCGCCTCCGTCACCGGCGCCGGCAGCCCGGTAATAAGGATAACCGGCGCCGCCAGGCTCAAAGGCCTCAGGCATACCGTCATGCCCGACCGCGTGGAGACCGGCACCTTCATGCTGTTGTGTGCCGCCGCCGGCGGCAGGATAAAGCTGCTGAACACCGCCCCTAAAACGCTGGGCGCCCTGATCCGCGCCATGGAAAAAGCCGGCGTGAAGATAAACGCTTTCAGGGATTCGATGGAGATCATAGCGCCTCCGGGCAGGCCCAGGCCGGTGAGCATAGTGACGAAGCCGCATCCCGGTTTCCCGACTGACCTCCAGGCCCCCTGGATGTCCTTCATGGCCCGCGCCAACGGCGCCTGCGAAGTGCAGGAGCAGATCTTCGAGAACCGCTATATGCACGCCCCGGAACTGGTCCGCATGGGGGCCGATATCACCATCCTGGACAGGAAGGCGGTGATACGCGGCGTGCCGCAGCTGCTGGGCGCTCCGGTGATGGCCTCGGATATCCGCGCCGGCGCCGCCATGGTGGTGGCGGCGGCCTCGGCCAAAGGCAGGTCCGTCATCCGCCGCATCTACCACATCGACCGCGGCTACGAGAAGCTGGAGCACAAGCTCAAAGACCTGGGAGTGGACGCGTCGCGCGTGAAAGCGTAGGAACAGCATGACTTTCGAAGAAGCCGGGAAAATACTGAATTCTCGCCAGGACTTCGTCAAGAAGGACGGACTGGCCCGCCCGCTGGCCTGCCTGGAAAAACTGGGGAACCCGCACCTCGGGCTGAAGACCATACATGTCACCGGTACCAACGGTAAAGGCTCGGCCTGCGCCCTCTTCGAGGCCGCCGCCAGGGCCGCCGGGCTCAGGACCGGGCTTTTCATCTCGCCGCACCTGATCAGCCCCGCGGAGCGGATAAGGTTCGGCGGCGAGAATATCGGCGAGAAGGAATTCACCGCCCTCTTCGAGGAAGTCTACGCCGCCGGTCCCGCCCTGGGCTTCTTCGAGCTGCTCACCTGTATGGCTTTCCTGTACTTCGCCAGGAAGAAGACCGACCTGGCCGTCATAGAGGTGGGGATAGGCGGCCGCTTCGACACCACCAACGTTCTGCCCGGGCCGGAGCTGAGCGTTATCACCTCGGTGGATTACGACCATAAGAAATACCTGGGCGATACCCTGGCCGAGATCGCTTCCCAGAAAGCCGGCATCATAAAGCCCGGCGGCGTCTGCGTGGCGCCCATTTTGCCGCCGGAGGCCAGGGCGGAAATTTCCCGCGAAGCGGCCGAGAAGGCCGCCCAGTGCCATTTCTTCGCCCCCGTTTTCGAGATAGCCGCCAGGGACTGGGAAAAGAACAGTCTGGCGCTGCGCCATAAGAAGACGGGCGAGGTCTATCCTTTCGGCATCCTGGGCGAGGCGCAGGTCTCCAATGTCACGCTGGTCTGGGAGGGGCTGGAGCTGCTGCGCGGCAAAGGCTGGCCCATCAGCCGCGCCCATGCCGCGGCCGGTTTCGCCTCGGTGCGCTGGCCCGCCAGGTTCCAGGTCCTGGGCGGCGCCGGCCGCAAAAATATCGTCATAGTGGACGGGGCCCATAACGACGAGGCGGCCCGCGCCTTCGCAGCCACCTGGAAAGCCTCTCCTTTCGCCGCCCGGCCCGCGGCTTTCGTGGTGGGGATGCTGCAGGACAAGGAGCGGCGGGGCATACTGGAACTGCTGGCCCCGCTGGCGAAAAAATTCATCTTCACCCGGCCGGACTCGCCGCGCGCGGCCGACCCCTGCGTTCTGGCCGACGAGCTTTCCGCGATAGCTCCCGCGGCGGAAGTGGAAGTGCAGGAGGATATAGGCGCGGCGCTCTCGGCCGCTGAGCGGTACGGCACGGCCGCCGTGCTGGGTTCTTTCTATCTGGCTGGTTCGGCGCTGGAAATACTGGGAGTGCGGGATAACTATTCGGCAGGCCGCGGCCGCCCCCGAACCTGAGCAGTCTAGTACGCGGTTGATCTCAAGGAGGCACTTATGCTCGGTATCGGCATAGACATCGGCGGTACTAATACCAAACTGGTGGTAGTGAACAGGGCGGGCAAGCTGCTGGCCCATGAACGGTTCCGCACCGAGGCCGCGAAGGGCCCGGCTTCTTTCATAAAGCGGCTGGCCGAAGTGGTGGCCTGCTTCAGGCGGGACTACGGCCGCCAGCTGGTCTCCATAGGGATAGGCGCCGCCGGCGACGTGGACCCGGAGCGCGGCTTGCTGCGCTTTTCTCCCAACCTGGCCTGGCGCTCGGTAAAGCTGGCCGGCCCGCTGGAAAAAATGACGGGCCTGCCCTGCGCGATGGAGAACGACGCCAACATGGCGGCCTGGGGCGCTTACGAGCTGGAGCTGCGCCGGAAGACCGACGATATCCTGACCCTGACCCTGGGCACCGGCATAGGCTCCGGGCTGATCCTGGGCGGGAAACTTTACCACGGCTCCAGCGGCTCGGCCGGGGAGGCCGGCCATCTTAAAATAGTGCCTAACGGGCGCGCCTGCCACTGCGGCGGCCGCGGCTGCCTGGAAGCTTACTGCGGCAGCTACGCCATAATAGCCAGGGCCCGCGAGCTTATCGGGAACGAGAAAGCCTTCGTAAAGAAATTCGCGGCGCCGGGCCATGAGAAGTTGAACACCATCTGCCTCACCAACGCCGCGGCCGCCGGCCACGCCGGCGCGCGCAGGGTGTGGAGCGAGACCGGCCAGCACCTGGGCATGGGGCTGGCCGGGCTGATACTGGTGCTCAACCCCGGCTGCGTGGTGCTGACCGGCGGGGTTTCCAAGGCCCGGAAGTGGTTCCTGCCGGCCATGCGGAAGGTGCTCGGGAACCAGCAGATAAAAACGCCTTTCGAGAAAGTGAAGATAAGGATCTCCGACAACGCCGACCTGGGCTCCTACGGGGCCGCTCTGTTCGGTCTGGAGCACGGGCTGAAGTAAGGTAACTACCCAGGTGATGGAGGGTTGGGCGGGGGTTTTTTTGGCG